>NZ_JBBATI010000002.1:0-206455 GCF_040398825.1 Novosphingobium sp. | reverse complement strand
CGATAAAAATTTGCTTCGCGCTGGGGCTGCCTCCGGTCGGGCTACGCCCTCCCTATGCCAGCCCCAGCGCGAAATCCGTGCCCGTAATCCCCAGCGCAACGCCGCCAGGTGGTTCCCTTTTGCACGCCGATAGTGGGTCCCGTTTGGACGCCGATTGCCATTCACAGACCGCCATGTGCGGTCATTCCAGTTCGGCCCATAGCCGGGGCGCCGAACCGAAAAATCGCTCTCCAAAAATCAAAAGCTCATCGGAACGCCAAAAAATATCCATGCTCAGGCTGCTACCTAGAAAGCTACCTAGCGGGGCTCGAGCCGTTTTGAGCAACAATTACCATGCTGATAACGTATTGATATTAAGTGGAAAAATGGTGGACACACTTGGGTTCGAACCAAGGACCCGCTGATTAAGAGTCAGCTGCTCTGCCAACTGAGCTATGTGTCCGTCACCATGGCGCAGTGGCGTTGCCGTGCGCGGAAAGCGTCGCTCTAGCGATTTTTTGCCTGCTGCCAAGCCCCATTTGGCCTTGGGGGTGTTTTTTTGACGGTGGCGGTCAGTTCAGCCCCCGCGGGACGCGCCGGGACCAGCGGTCGACGGCCATGATCGTGCCGATGCAGATCATGTTGGTCATCATCGATGATCCGCCGTGGCTGAGGAATGGCAGCGGGATGCCGACCACCGGGGCCAGCCCCATCACCATCATCATGTTGATGCACACGTAAAAAAAGATCGTGGTGACCATGCCCGCGGCCAGCAGCCGCGAAAACCGGTCGGGCGCGCGCATCGCGACTTTCAGCCCCCAGCCGAGCACCATGGCGAACACCGCCAGCACAAACAGACCACCTACCATGCCCCATTCTTCCGACATGGTGGCAAACACGAAATCGGTATGCGCCTCTGGCAGGTAATCCAGATGCGCCTGCGATCCGTTGCCAAACCCTTTGCCAAACATCCCGCCCGATCCAATCGCGATTTTTGACTGGGTGATGTGATAGCCCGATCCCAGCGGATCGCTTTCCGGGTCCATGAACACCAGCACGCGTTTGCGCTGGTAATCGTGCAGCACGAAAAAGAACATGATCGGCGCGGCCACCGCCGCCGCCACGCCGCCGCCGATAAACAGCCCCAGCGGCAATCCGGCGATGAACATCATCACCAGCGCGCCAAAACTGATCGCCAGCGCGGTGCCCAGATCGGGTTGCAGCATGACCAGCCCGGCCGGGATCGCCAGCATCAGCAGCGGCGGCACGATTGCGCGCCAGGCGCGCAGCTCGTTCAGCGGCAGCATCGCGTAAAACCACGCCAGCACCAGCACGATGCCGGGCTTCATCAGTTCCGACGGTTGCAGCGTCATGAACCCCAGGTTCAACCAGCGCTGGCTGCCCCCGCCGATCCGCCCGATCAGTTCGACCAGCACCAGCAACACGCACAGCACGGCATAGCCCGGCAGCGCGACCCGGCGGAACCAGTGCTGGGGCGCGCGGGCCAGCAACATCGCCATCACCAGAAAGCCGAAAAAGCGGATGACGTGGCTTGCCGCCCACGGCTGCAACCGTCCACCGGCGGCGGAATAGAGCACCGCGCCGCCAAACAGCGCCAGCGCGGTCAGCGGCACGATCACCTGCCACGGCTGGCGCGCCAGCGCCTGCGGCACATAGGCGCGCGGCATCATTGCGCGGTGGCCGGGCTGGCCGACGCAGCGGGTGGCGCAGTTGCCGGAGCGGGGGCAGCCGATGCCGGCGCGACAGGTGTGGGCGGCGCGTCGGGTTCGGCGGCCGGGTTGGCGGCGTCGGTTACCGGGGTGTCGGGACCATTGTCGGCGGTATCGTCGCTGGCCTGGTCGTCGGGGGCATTGTCATCGGGCGCGGCTGGCGCGCTGGCGCCGTATTTCGCGGCATAGGCCGCATATTTTGCGGCCATGCGCTGCTGCACATTGCCGCCCCACTGGCTTTCATAATCGTTCAGCACCGCCAGCGCCTTGGTCTGATCGAACAGATACGTCATCACGTCGCGCGCCACCGGATAGGCCGCGCCCGATCCGCCGCCATGTTCGATTACCACGGCGCAGGCATAGCGCGGTTTGTCGAACGGGGCAAAGCAGATGAAATGGCCGTGGTCGCGGCGTTTCCATTCGCCGCCCTTGCCATTGCCCATGTTCAGCCCGACGACTTGCGCGGTGCCGGTCTTGCCCGCCATCTGCACGCCGGGGATCGGCAATCGCGCCTTGCCCGCGGTGCCGCGCCCGTTGACCACTTCGTTCATCGCCGCGTGCACCAGATCGAGATGATCCTGTTTGATCCCCAGCGATGGTGGCCGCGGCGCATGGCGATCAAACATCAGCCGTGGCATGTGTTTCAGACCCGACGCCAGCCGCGTGGCATAGACCGCCTGCTGCAACGGATTGACCAGCATATACCCCTGGCCGATGGTGGCATTGACGGTGTCATAAACCGCCCATTCCTTGTGATATTTGCGCATTTTCCACGCGGGATCGGGCACCGTGCCATAGGATTGACCGGGATAGGGCAGGGGGAATTCTCCGCCCAGGCCCATGCGCCGCATCATCGCCGCGATCGTGTCCATGCCGATCTGTTGCGCAAAGTGATAGAAATAGACGTCGCACGATTGATAGATGCCCTTCATCATGTCGGTCGAACCGTGGCCATGATGGTTCCAGCAATGGAACACGCGGTTGCCGACGCGCAAGCCTCCCGCGCAATTGACTGCGGCGTGCGGGTCCAGCCCGGCCTCCAGGAAAGACAGCGCCACCATCGGTTTTACCGTCGAACCCGGGGGATACAGTCCGCGCAAGACCTTGTTGCGCAGTGGCACATGGTCATCTTCGGACAGCATTTTCCATTCGATGCGGCCGATCCCGTCGGAAAACGAATTGGGGTCGTAACAGGGCATCGATACCATCGCCAGCACATCGCCGGTCAGGCAATCCATCACCACCACCGATCCGCTTTCCAGCCCGATGCGGCGCGCGGCATATTCCTGCAGCCCGGCGTGGATGGTCAATTGCACCGGTTGCCCGGGCACGTCTTCGCGCGTGCCCAGTTCGCGCACCACCCGGCCGCTGGCGGTGGCCTCCACCCGGCGCGCGCCGGGCACCCCGCGCAGCCGCACTTCAAACGCTTTTTCCAGGCCATCCTTGCCGATTTTGAACCCGGGGGTGATCAACAGCGGATTGTGTTCACGCACATAGTCATCGGCCGACGCCGGCCCGACATAGCCGATCAGATGGCCAACCGCGGCGCCGCTGGGATACAACCGAGAAAACCCGCGCTGGGGGATGACGCCTGGCAGTTCGGGCAGCCGCACGCTGACCGCGGCAAACTTGTCCCAGTCCAGCTTGCTGGCGACCTCGACCGGCTGAAACCCGTGCGATTTGTCGATCTTGTCGCGGATATCGGCGATCCGGTCGGCGGGCAGATCAAGCAGGCTCTGCAATGTCGCGAGCGTCGCATCAGCATCGGACAGCCGTTCGGGAATCAGATCGACGCGGAAATCGGCGCGGTTGGACGCCAGCGCGACACCGCTGCGATCGAGCACCCAGCCGCGCCGGGGCGGGATCAGCGCCAGATTGACCCGGTTGCTTTCCGATGCGGCGCTGTATTTGGCGTTCTGCGCCACCGCCAGATAGCCCAGCCGGCCCGCCAGCAGCAGCCCGACTCCACCCTGGACGGCACCCAGCAGAAAGGTGCGGCGCTGGAACGTCTGGGTCAGCCGCGCGGCGGTCAGGGGCAGTCTGGGTTTGGCCATCGCCGGTTACAACCGTTGCAACGGCAACAGGCGTACCCGGTCCAGCCCCGCGATCAGGCGATTGATGGCCGGAAACAGCACCAGCGTCATCAACCATTGCGGCCCGATCGTCAGCGGCAGCGGATAGCGCGCGGCCAGCCCGGCGAGGCCCGCCGCCACCACCAGATAAACTGTCAACAGTGCCGCCGCCGCCGCCCAGTCCTGCACAAACCCGCGCCACAAAAACCGTTCGTCGATCACATCCATCGCCAGCATGGCCAGCGACCACAGCAGGATCGCCGATCCGAACGGCTGCCCGCTGAACAGATCATCCCATGCGCCCAGCGGCAGCCCGACCCAGATCGGCAACAGATTGGGCCGCAACATGCGCCAGGCCAGCAGCGCCATCAGCGCCAGCGGCGGGATCACCGGGGCAGACGCGATGACCGGCGAAAACGTCACCAGCGACAGCGCCATGATCGATGCCCAGGGTAGCCCGGCCGCCAGCCATGGCAGCGGCGCACGGTTGATCGGCCGGCGCGGGGTGGCGTCGCGTGCCGTGGCGAGTCCGGTGGTGGGCTGGCGCGCCTTGGTCGCCATGGGTTCAGTTTTCGTCCTTTAGCGGCGGACCGGCGGCCTTGACCGTGGCGGCCATCGCGGCCGTGGCGGCCGCGCTATAGACCGGCAGCACGATGACATAATCGGTCGCCGCCGGGTCAGCCGCCAGCCGGCCTTCGGCGCCATCGCGGCGCGTCGTGGCGACCACCGCCACCGGCACGCCGGGGGGATAGATTCCGCCCGATCCCGATGTCACAAACACATCGCCGGGGTGCAGCGGATTGTTGCCCATCGACAACAGGCGGATGGCGATGCGGCCGTTGGCGGTGCCCTGCACAAATCCGGGCAGGCCATCGCCGGCGCGGCGCACCGGCACGACATTGTCGGCATCGCTGATCAACAGCACGCGCGCGGTATCCGGGCTGGTTTCCACCACCCGGCCGATCAGCCCGGCGGCGCCGCGCACCGCCTGACCGGCGTGCACGCCGCGCAGCGTACCGGCATCGATAATGGCAAAGCGCCGCGCGCTGACCGCGGTGGACCCGATCAGCCGCGCGGTGGCGACCGGCGGCTGGGCCGGTTCGACGATGTGCAGCAATGCCTTTAACCGGCGGTTTTCATCGGCCGTGGCGCGGGCGGAAACCGCGGTGGCGCGGGCGGCGGCCACTTCGCGCGCCAGCGCCAGATTCTGGCGGCCGGTATCAAACCACGCACCGATCGCGGCGACCAGATTGGCGCCAGACCGGCGTGCCGTGGCCGATGCTTCGCCGACCGGCGCGGCAATTTCGCTGCCGGCACCGCGCAACCAGGCAAACGCCCCGGGATCGAACAGCGAAAGCCCCAGCGCGATCACCCCCACCGCGATACCCACGACGAGGATCACATAGCGGGTAAAAATGCCGTATTGCGCCCTGCGCGAATAGCCCGGGCGCAAATCTCGCGACCGCGCCATAACAGATGCTTCCCTTACCGATCGCCCCGGGCGGCTGGACGCGCGTTGTCCAGACGTTCGGGGCGATGAACAATTGCCGACCGTCGCACCGTCCGACCCAAACGGGTCGGGCGGGTCAGGCGGTCATCAGCACGCCGCGATAGATCGGATCTTCCATCGCGCGGCCGGTGCCCAGCGCGACGCAGCTCAACGGATCTTCGGCAACCGATACCGGCAGGCCGGTTTCGTTGCGCAGATGTTCGTCCAGCCCGCGGATCAGCGCGCCGCCACCGGTCAGCACGATGCCCTGGTCAACGATGTCGGCGGCCAGTTCGGGTGCGGTGTTTTCCAGCGCGATGCGCACGCCTTCGACAATCGCGCCGATCGGTTCGGACAGCGCCTCGGCCACATTGGCCTGGGTGATGGTGATTTCCTTGGGCACACCGTTGACCAGATCGCGGCCCTTGATGTGGATGATTTCGCCAATGCCATCGGCCGGGATAATGGCGATGCCATAATCCTTTTTGATGCGTTCGGCGGTGGCTTCACCGATCAGCAGGTTGTGATGGCGGCGCACGTACGACACGATCGCTTCGTCCATCTTGTCCCCGCCCACACGCACCGATGTGGTATAGGCCAGACCACGCAAGGACAGCACCGCGACCTCTGTCGTGCCGCCGCCGATGTCGACCACCATCGATCCGATCGGTTCGGTCACCGGCATGTCGGCGCCGATCGCGGCGGCCATCGGTTCCAGAATCAGGAACACCTGGCTGGCACCGGCGTTGCTGGCGGCATCGCGGATCGCGCGGCGTTCGACCGAGGTGGAACCCGATGGCACGCAAATGACGATTTCGGGATAGCGCAG
The DNA here is from genome assembly GCF_040398825.1 of Novosphingobium sp. GTDB lineage: Bacteria > Pseudomonadota > Alphaproteobacteria > Sphingomonadales > Sphingomonadaceae > Novosphingobium. The sequence goes on along the minus strand of NZ_JBBATI010000002.1, from coordinate 200,356 downwards.
CACGCTTTTTTTGCCGTGCACCTTTTGGATGAAATGCTTGATCATCGCCTCGGCGACTTCGATGTCGGCGATCACGCCGTCGCGCAACGGGCGGATCGCTTCGATGTTGTCGGGCGTCTTGCCCATCATCATCTTGGCATCGTCGCCCACGGCCTTGACTCGCTTGATGCCATTGATCGTCTCGATCGCCACCACCGACGGCTCGTTAAGTACGATACCGCGATCCTGCACATAGACCAGCGTGTTGGCCGTGCCGAGGTCGATCGCAATGTTCTGGGAACCGAACTTGAAGAATCGCGAAAACATTGAAGCCATCAGGAAATCCGTCGAATCAGCGGCTTGGAACCAAGGTCCAGACCGCCCCAAAAAGTGGGTATGCATCAGGGAAGCGATCCCATTAGCGCAAGCCTTTCGCAAAACCCAAGCAATTATGACGCTGAATCCGGATAACCTTGGCGCCCCGTCTCGAAAATCGGCGGGTTTGTCGCTAACGGGGGTATATGGCTTCACTTCCACGCCAAATCCGCCGGCTTCCCGAACACCTCGTCAACCGCATTGCGGCGGGCGAAGTGGTCGAACGCCCGGCCAGCGCGTTGAAGGAACTGGTGGAAAACGCCATCGATGCCGGCGCCACGCAGATCGCCGTGCGGGTGAGCGAGGGCGGGCTGGCGATGATCGAGGTCAGCGATGATGGCTGTGGCATGGTGCCCGCCGAAATCGCGCTGGCGCTGGAACGCCACGCCACATCAAAACTGCCCGAAAGCCTGATCGGCGCCGACAGCGCGCTGGAACGCGTGGTCACGCTGGGCTTTCGCGGAGAGGCGCTGCCGTCGATCGCCTCGGTGGCAAAGCTGACGATCGAAAGCCGGTCGCGCGCAAGCGGCGAAGCGCCAACCGGGGAAGCCTGGAAAATGGTCATCGACCATGGTGTCATGGTGGTCGACGGCCCCGCCGCGCTGCCGCCCGGGACGCGCGTGCGGGTGGAGGATCTGTTTGCGCGGGTACCGGCGCGGCGCAAATTCCTGCGGTCGGCGCGCAGTGAATGGGCGGCCTGTCTGGATGTGGTGCGGCGGCTGGCGATGGCGCGGCCCGATATCGGCTTTACGCTGGAACACGATGGCCGGCGCGCGTTGCAGGTGCAGCCGGGTGAACGGCTGGATGTGCGGGTGGCGCAACTGGTGGCGCGCGATCTGCCCGCCAATTCGGTGGCGATCGATCTGGCGCGCGGCGATTATCACCTGGTTGGCGTGGCCGGACTGCCGACGTGGAACCGCGGTGTGGCCGACCACCAATACCTGTTCGTCAACGGCCGCCCGGTGCGTGACCGCCTGCTGATTGGCGCGGTGCGCGGCGCCTATGCCGATATGCTGGCGCGTGATCGCCATGCGGTGGTCGCGCTGTTCCTGACGCTTCCGGCCGAAGAGGTCGATGTGAACGTCCACCCGGCCAAGACCGAAGTGCGGTTTCGCGATTCGGCGCATGTGCGCGGGATGATCGTTTCCGGGCTGCGGCACGCGCTGGCGACGAGCGACCGGCGGGCGGTGCAGACCCCTGATCGCGCCGCCATGGCCGCGTGGCAGGCGGAACCCTTGGCACCATCCGGGCCTGAACCCGCGCCGCAATCCAGCCTGTTTGCGCAGTCCGCACCTCGCCTGGGTGAGGCGGGCGCGGCCTGGCGCGGGTATGAGGCGGCGGTGATGGCGCCACCGATGGCGCGCGCCGAAACCGCCGCCGCGCCGGTGCCCAACGTGATCGCGCACCCGCTGGGCGTGGCGCGCGGGCAGGTTGCGCGGACCTATATCGTCGCCGAGGCCGATGATGGCCTGGTGCTGGTCGATCAGCACGCCGCGCACGAACGGCTGGTGCTGGAACGTTTGCGCGCCGCCGGGGCGGGGGCGGGGGATGCACCCGCGCAGGCCATGTTGTTGCCCGAAGTGGTCGAATTGGATGAACTGGATTGCGACCGGTTGGAGGATGCGGCGGGGGAACTGGCGCGGTTCGGGCTGGTGCTGGAACGGTTCGGCCCGGCCGCCGTGCTGGTGCGCGCGGTGCCGGCGGTGCTGGGGCAGGGCGATCCCCATGCGCTGGTGCGCGATGTGGCGGATGATCTGGCGCGCAACGGTGCCAGCCTGATGGTGGGCGAACGCATCGATCTGGTGCTGGCGACGATGGCCTGTCACGGATCGGTGCGCGCCGGGCGTGCGCTGTCGGTGGCGGAAATGAACGCGCTGCTGCGCGAAATGGAGGTGACGCCGCGATCGGGGCAGTGCAACCATGGCCGCCCGACCTGGATCAAGCTGGCGCACGGGGATATTGAAAAACTGTTCGGGAGAACGTGATGCGCAGGGTTTTTATACGAAGCTGCACTGACGTGCAGTCAGACCTCCCGCCCCGCCTCCCGCGACGAAGAGCACAAAACGTCCGGGGGACGTTTTTGCCGAGGAGCCGACCACCACAGCATGATGGTATCATTGGTGGTCGGGTGGGGAGGCGGGGCGGGAGGTCTGGGTCGCGCATCGCGCGACTTGCTATGATCGCACTGCTGCCGCTGGCCGGATGTTCCGGGGCCCAGACCGATATGCCGCAACTGGCGCTGCAACCGATCCTCTATTTCGATGTCACGCAGAACAAGCTGTATGGTTCGGGCTGCAATTTCGTGGCCGACGGTGGCGGGATGGGCGCGGTGTTCCTGGCCCTGGCCGACCGCGGGTTGATCAAGGTTGATGATCATATCGTGCCGCTACCCGTCGCCACCGATGGCGCGCCGCTGCCGCAGGGCGCGCGCACGCATTATGCCGGGCCGCTTTATGCCGCGACGCTGGTGCCAGTCGCGGGCGGCAAGCACAAGACGCTGGGCGTGGTATCGGTGTTTACCGGCCACCTGGTAGTGACCGACGCCAAGGGCCAGACAGTGTACGAGGCCAATGGCGATACGCAGTGCAAACCGGTGTAGCGTTGCCGGTGCGGTAACGCTCAGTTTGCGGGTTTCGGCGTGCCGGGTGAAACAGGCGCGACATTCCACCAGGCAATTGCCGATGCATAGGGCTCTCCCAGTACGCGGGCGCGGCCCGCCATGGCATGCACGAGTCTTGCGTCAGTGAGCGCCTTGGCGACCGTCTCACGCTCGGCCGGATCGGTCTGGTACCCCGGTTGCAACTCTATCATCAGCACCGATCCCGGAGCGGCATTGGCAACCAGCGGCGCCAGTTCGGCGGCCAATCCCGCGGCATCGTGCATGCACCGATAGGCGCGCAGGCGGGTCTGTGACCGGACTGACTCGGTGAAAGGCGTTTCGGGATCAGGCTCGATCAGGGCCAGCATCCGCATCGCCTCTTCATGATTGCCCAGCCCATTCAGCGCGCAGGCCCTGATCGCCGCGAAATAGGCGTGGCTGTCCGGCATGTGGCGGCCGGTTTGAAACAGCTTGGCGGGGCTGATCTGGTCGTAACCGCGTTCCTCGGCATTGATCAGCGTCAGCGCCCGTGCGTAATTTCCCGCGATCGCCAGTTTTGCCGCCAGGTTGACATTGATGTTTTCGATCGCGCTCTGGTCAGACGTGGTTGCAGCCGCCTGTTGCAGCGCGCCAATTGCGCTGTCGACTGCCCCGGAGCGTTCAAACAGTGTGGCGAGTTTGACCTGGATTTGGCCAGTGTCGAGCGCGTCTTGCGCGATGGCTGGCGTGGTGATCTCCGCCTGTGCCAGGGCGATCGCCTCCGATATCTTGCCGGCATCGCTCAGCGCATCAAGATACTGGGTGAACGCCAGCAATTTCTTGGGCCACAGCGCCTGTCTTTCGCGCAATGTGGTCGGCACGAAACGGGATTGATCGTTCAGCGCACTTTCGGTCTGCGCCAGTGAGCGATCGCGCAAGCGGCGCAGATCACTGCCAGCCCATGCCAGCAAGTCCGGCCAGACCGCGGCCAGGCGTTCGTCGGCAAGCACCTTCAACGCGTCTTTGACCCGGGTGATGCCAGCCACCGGCTTGATCGTGCCATCCGGTGCACGGATCAGCACCCCGGCAAGGTCACCTTCGACAACGAACCGGACCACGTCCGATGGACTGGCCGGAGCCGGGGCGGGGCCGGTTTCGGCCTGGACCCCGGTCGGGATCAGCGCGAACATGGCCAGGGCGAACGCAGCGCCGCACTGTTTCAGACGGACGTTGCGTATCACCATGATCGCCCCGGTTTGGCGTGGATTGCAGGTTGCCGATGGCACATTGCCGGGTTCAAGCCAAGCCGGACGGCACGTGCCTTATTTGGCAGTACCGGTGCGGGTATAGGCCCAGCCGGCGATTTTCCAGGTGCTGCCCTGCCGCACCAGCAGAAACGCAAACTGGCCCAGCGTTGCGGTGGCGACGCCGGCCTTGCTGGTAAAGGTGATGGTTGACGGTACGGTGGCATAGGCGCGGTCACCCGCCAGGTTCATCGCCCCGGGCGCGCCAAATGTCACGTGGGTGCCGGCAACATCCGATGCCTTGGCCCAGGCGCCAAAATCGCCCAGCCACGCCTTCACCGCATCCTTGCCCGACCAGGCAAACGGCGCAAATTCATCAAGGATGGTCGGCGTATCGATATGCAGCCCGGCGAACTTCGGAACGTCCAGCACGTTGAGCGAATCGGCGATCCCGTTGATCACCGCGGTAATGGCCTGCTGATCGGCGGTTGTGCTCGCGGCGGGCGCCGGCTCTGCGGCCAGCACCGGCGATCCGGTCAGTGCCATCAGGGCAAGTGCGGCAGTCATCATCATCGAACGCATCAGGCTTTCTCCCACTCGGGACCCTGCAATTGCATCAGGATCACCGCCGACCGCGAACGTGTCACCGTCGCGCTGGCCTGTCAAACCGTCGTGGACCGTATCCCTTCCGGTTCGGGGAGGATTTTGGGTGTCAGTCGGTGCCGCCTGCATCGCGGGTGCGGACCATGGCGCGGCTGGTCATGCTCAGCACCATCACGCCGTCCTGGTTGAACGCGCGGGTGGCGCTGCGGAAAATGCCGCGATCAGGCTTGGTCTTGCTGCGGCGCTTTTCCAGCATTTCGGTTTCCACGGTCAGCGTGTCGCCGGGATAGACCGGGTGCAACCAGCGCAGATCATCGACCCCGGGTGAACCCAGCCCCTGATGGCCCGAATGTTTGTGCCGTTCGACGATCATTGCCATGACCATCGCGCAGGTGTGCCAGCCGCTGGCCGACAGCCGCCCGAAATGGGTGGCCGCCGCCGCCGCATCGTCCAGGTGGAACGGCTGCGGATCGTACCGCGTGGCAAACGCGATCACCTCTTCGCGGGTGACCGGATGGCTGCCGAACCGGTGCACTTCGCCCACCACCAGGTCTTCATAGAATTGCATCGCTGGCACCCCCGCCATCAGACGTTGAAGCGGAAATTCAGCACGTCGCCGTCATGCACGACGTATTCCTTGCCTTCCTGGCGGAACTTGCCCGCATCGCGCGCGCCGGCTTCGCCGCCCAGCGTGACATAATCGTCATAGGCGATGGTTTCGGCGCGGATGAAACCGCGTTCAAAATCAGAATGGATTTCGCCGGCGGCCTGCGGCGCGCGCGCGCCCTTGTGCACGGTCCACGCCCGGGTTTCCTTTGGCCCCACCGTAAAGAACGTGATCAGGTGCAGCAGTTCGTACCCTGCCCGGATCACACGGTTCAGCCCGGTTTCGTGCAGGCCCAGTTCGGCCAGGAACGCCAGCCGTTCATCGCTGTCCATGCCGACCAGGTCGGATTCGATCGCCGCCGACACGATCACCGCCTCGGCGCCTTCGGCCCTGGCCTTTTCAAACACGCGTGCGGAAAACGCGTTGCCGGTGGCGGCGCACTCTTCTTCGACATTGCAGACATACAGCACCGGCTTGGCGGTCAGCAATTGCGCCTGTTTGAACACGCGCAATTCTTCTTCATCCCTGGGCACGGTCAGCCGCGCCGGCTTGCCCTGGCGCAGCAGTTCCAGCGCCTGGCCCAGCACAGAGGCCATGATTTTCGATTCCTTGTCGCCGCTGCTGGCCTTTTTCTGGGCGGCAGGCACACGCTTTTCCAGGCTGTCGAGATCGGCCAGCATCAGTTCGGTTTCGACCGTTTCGGCATCCGAAATCGGGTCGATCTTGTTGTCGACGTGCTGAATATCGATGTTTTCGAAACAGCGCAGCACATGCACCACCGCATCGACTTCGCGGATGTTGCCCAGGAACTGGTTGCCCAGCCCTTCGCCCTTTGACGCGCCACGTACCAGCCCGGCAATATCGACAAAGCCCAATTGCGTCGGGATGATTTTCTGGCTGCCGGCAATCCCCGCCAGCTTTTCCAGCCGCGGATCGGGCACGCCGACATTGCCGACGTTCGGCTCGATCGTGCAGAACGGATAATTGGCCGCCTGCGCCGCCTGTGTTTCGGTCAGCGCATTGAACAGCGTCGATTTGCCGACATTGGGCAGGCCCACGATCCCGCAGCGAAAACCCATGTGCGTGTCACTTTCCTGATCGGCCGGGCGAACGCGGCCATTTGACTTGGGCGCGGCGATGGTATTCCTTTGGCCCAAGGTCAAGGGGGAAGGCGATGATGACGGGATTGATCCGCCGGTTGGGTATGCTGATGGCGCTGGTTTTGGCCATTCCGGCGCAGGCCGCGCCTCTGGCCGCACAGCACGTGACCATTACCACACTGTCGACCATGCTCGCCGATCACGGCATTGGCGAATGGGGCTATGCCGCGCTGGTAGAGGTTGATGGCCATCGCCTGCTGTTCGACACCGGCGCGCATGCCGATGTGGTGCTGCGCAATGCCCAAACATTGGGCATCGATCTGGCGTCGGTCGAAGACGTGGTGATCTCGCACGACCACAATGATCACACGGGTGGGTTGATCGCGCTGCGCCGTGCGATGATGGCCAAAAACCCGCGCGCGCTGTCACACCTGCACGTGGCCACGGGGATTGCCGAAACGCGGTTTGATGCGGCGGGCGCTGCCGACACCGATTTCGCCGCGCTGGAACAGGCCTATCGCGCCACCGGGGGCGTGGTGATCGAACACGCCAGTGCCGCACAACTGGCACCGGGGGTCTGGTTCAGCGGGCCGGTGGCGCGCACGCACGATGAACGCAATTTTCCCGACGACGTGTTTGTGCGCCAGGCCGGCGGGCTGGTGGTCGATCCGGTGGCAGAGGATGCATCGCTGGTGATCGCCACCGCCGACGGTACCGTCATCCTGACCGGGTGCGGCCATGCCGGGATCATGAATATTGCCGATGCGGCGCAGGCGATCGATGGTGATGCGCGGTTGCTGGCGGTGGTCGGCGGGCTGCACCTGTTTGCCAAACCCGATGCGGTGCTGGCGGCGACCGCCGTGCGGCTGAAAGGTCTGCGCTATCTGCTGGCGGCGCATTGCACCGGGATCGAGGCGACCTGGCGGCTGCGCGGCCTGCTGGGGCTCGATCGGCACAGCGCGGTGGTGGCGGCAGTCGGTTCGCGGTTTGTGTGGGGCGGAACCGGCGCCGGGGCGGGGATCGAACCCGGTCGCATTGCCGGTTGATTGGCCGGTTGATTCACGGAAAGTTCAACGCTTCGCGGCATAATGCGTGGCGATGAAACAGCGCCCTTTCCCGATCGCCCTCCTGGCCGCGCTGGCACTGGCGGCGTGCAACCATGACAACCCCGATGCCCGCTTTGCCGAGGCGAAGAAGGCGTTTGCGGCCGAGGATTACGCCCATGCGCGCAGTGCGGTGCTGGCCGCGCTGGATGGCGCGCGCGGCAATCGCGACATGCTGTTGTTGCTGGCGCGCAGCAATCTGGCCCTGCACGATGGCGAAGGCGCCGGCGCCGCGCTGGCGCGGCTGGCCGATGCCGGGATGAACGGGCCCGAATGGAATGAAATGGCGGCAGAGGCAGCGCTGTGGCGCGGGCGGCCCAAAGATATGGCCGACTTGCTGAAAGACGATCAAAGCCCCGCAGCCTGGCGCCTGCGTGGAGAGGCCGCGCTGGCCGACAACGACAGCGCCGCGGCGCTCGCCGATTTTCAGCGCGGGATGGCCGCCGGGGGTGCGGATTTCCGGTTGGCGGCGGATTATGCACGGTTCCTGATCGATGCGGCTGATATCGATGGCGCGGAGCGCGCGCTGGCGGTGATGCGTAACGCGGGGTCGGATCGCATTGATACGCTGCTGATCACCGGTGAAATTGCGCAAGCGCGCGGGCAACTGGATGCGGCCGGGCGTGCCTTTGCCGACGCCGCCGCGCGTTTTCCGGCACGGGTCGAACCGCTGCTGGCGCTGGCCTATCTGGCCGACCTGCGTGGCGACACTGCCGCCACCGCGCGGCTTTCCGATCAGGCGGCGGCGATCGCACCCAGGGATCCCAAAGTGGTATCGCTGATCGTGATGGTTGCGGAAGAGGCCAACAACTGGGCCAAAGTGCGCGATCTGCTGGCCCCGCACGAAACAACGCTCGATCTGCGCAGTGCCGACGGGCTGTCGTATGGCGCAGCACTGCTGAACCTGGGCCACGCCGAGGCTGCGCGTGCGATCTTTCAAAAGGCGTTGCTGCTGTCGCAACAGAACCCTTATGCCCGGCTGATGCTGGCGAAATGCGATCTGGCGGTGGGCGATGGCAGTGGCGCGATGCAGACTATCCGCCCGCTGGCCGATAGCGTGCTGGCTGGTGAGCAGGAGCTGGATGTGGCGATCCGCGCGGCAACAATGGCGCATGATCCCGCGTTGCCCGGGTATCAGCAACGCCGGGCATCGCCGCAATTGGCCATGATCGCGGCCACTGCCGGCGCGGCAACGGCGGCGATGGGGCGGCGTGATTGGGCGGCGGCGCTGGCCGCACTGCGCACGATTCCGGGGGCTGATCGCGATCCCGAAGTGTTGAAAAGGCTGGCATTGGCGGCCAGCAACCTGGGCCAGGCCGATGCGGCGCTGGCCTATGCCGATCATGCGCTGGAGCTTGATCCGCGCAATCCCGATATGCTGCACATTGCCGGGCTGGTGCGCATCAACGCGGGGCGGGACCGTGGCCTGGCGCAATCGCTGTTGCGTCAGGCGCTGGAACGCGATCCGGCCAACCGCCTGTTTCGCGCCGATCTTGCCCGCGCAGGGGTCTGACGCACCAGGCATTGACCGCCCGCGGCCGGGACCGGAATCATCCGGCCCCGATCAGGGCAGGGGTCGTATCAGCAGATCAGCGACGACGGCGACGGGCGACGGCCATGCCGATGAAGCCCAGGCCCATCATGCCCAGCATACCCGGTTCCGGCACGGCAGTGCCGCCCGAAGTCGACGACGTGGTCGAGCTGGTAGAGGTGCCGCCCGACGTGGTGGTGGTGCCACCCGAAGTGGTCGTGGTACCACCCGAAGTGGTGGTGCCGCCAGATGTCGATGACGTGGTGGTGGTGCCGCCCGAGGTCGTCGATGAGGTGGTGGTGCCGCCCGAAGTCGATGAGGTGGTGGTGCCGCCCGAAGTTGACGAAGTTGACGACGAAGAGGTTGAACCGCCACACATGGCTGCGCCGGCCGGGTGGCCGCAATTGCAAAAATGCGCGAGCGCAGGCGTGGGGGCGACGGTCAATGCGCCGGCAAAAACGGTGGCAGCAGCGGCAATAGTGGCAAAACGCTTCATGGAACTTCCCCTGTAACTGACCACATAGGTGTCTGGTTAACCCTTGGCAACGCACGACCCGTGCCAATTGCGGAAAACTGCCATTTTGATTGGTTAACGCCGTGTTTTGATGGGGTGACCTGTAAGAAGTTCCGACTGAATCGCCTTAACATAGGTAAAGATACGTAAAGGTTTGCCATGATTCGGACGTCTGTCGGCGCCCACTTGCGCCCGCCCGGCCTGCGCAACGCTACCCCTGCTGGATCAGCGCCACATCGTTCATGAACCGCACATCGTCGCCGCGCGCCAGCCATTCTGCCGATCGCGCGCAGGCGCCCAGCATCGTCGCCAGATCATCGGTTTCGGCCTTGGCATAGTTGCCCAGCACGTGGCCTAGCACGCGGTCCTTGTGCCCCGGATGGCCAATGCCCAGCCGCACCCGCCGAAATTCGGCATCGCCGTGGCTGTCGATCGATCGTAGCCCGTTGTGCCCCGCCGTGCCGCCACCGACCTTCACCTTGACCTTGAACGGCGCCAGGTCGAGCTCGTCATGAAACACCGTCAGCGCATCGCTGCCCAGCTTGTAGAATCGCAGGGCTTCACCCACCGACCGCCCGCTTTCGTTCATGAATGTCGCCGGTTTCAGCAGCACCACGCGCTGCCCGCCGATCCGACCGTCCTGCACCCAGCCCTGGAATTTCTTTTGCACCGGGCCGAAATCGTGGACATCGGCGATCGTGTCGATCGCCATAAAGCCGACATTGTGCCGGTTCATCGCATATTGCGGGCCCGGATTGCCCAGGCCGACCCAGATCTGCATCACGATGCCTCCTGCAAAGGCGATTAGCGGGGACCAGGCGAAAAAGAACCCCCTTTCCCGGCATGGAAAAGGGGGTTCTGATTTCAGCCAGTCAGACTGGCGACGATGTTGCGATCAGGCCTTGCCCGCGTCGCCTTCGCTCGATTTCAGCGCCGACGGTGCAACGATCGTGGCGATGGTGGCGTCGGCTTCGTGGGTGACCACTTTGCAGCCGGCGGGCACCACGATGTCGTGCATGTGGATCGATGCGCCGATGTCGAGACCGGTGACATCGATGGTGATGTTGTCAGGGATCGCTTCGGGAATGGCGATCAGTTCCAGTTCGTGCGCAACGATGTTCAGCACGCCGCCCTTTTTCAGGCCGGGCGATGCATCTTCGTTGATGAACAGCACGGGCACCTTCACATGCACTGCATGGGTTGCCGAAACGCGCAGGAAATCAACATGTTCGGGACGGTCGGAGACCGGGTGAAACGCAACATCCTTGGGCAGGGTGCGGATCACGGCGCCACCGTCGATGGTCAATTCGACGATCGAATTGAGGAAGTGGCCTGTGCCAAGCGCCTTGCGCAGCGCTTTTTCTTCCAGGTGGATGGCCACCGGGGTCTGGTTGTCGCCATAAACGACGGCGGGTGTGCGGCCGGCACGACGCAGCACGCGGGAGGCTCCCTTGCCTACCTTTTCGCGTGCCTCGGCCGACAGATGCAGCGTTTCGCTCATATGTCTGGTCCTTGGGTTGGTTGGTTTGCGATATTTCCCGCCACGCCTCCAGGGATGACCATGAACGGGAAGCGGCGGCGCATAGCGTTTCGGGCGCGAAAAGCAACCTAATAAACCCGCGTGACGGTCCATCCGCGCGTGCGCAACAGCGTCGGCAGCCCATCACCGCCCACCACATGCGCCGCGCCCACCGCGATGAACGGGCGCGCGCCCTGCCGCAACAGCGCATCGACCCGCCGCAACCACAGCCGGTTGCGCGCCGCCAGCAGTGCCTCGTGGAGCACAGGATCGCCCAGGAAATCGCTGTTGGCTTCGTGCGTCAGGCCCAGCTCGTCACCCTTTAGCCACAGGTTCAGCATTTGCGCATCGCCATCGCGCGGATCGTTAACCTCGCGCGCGACATCGGCCAGCAAGCGGTTTTGCGCGGCCGGTGCCAAAGCGTCGAACACGCCGAACTGGCTGTCGATGGTTTCCAGCCCTTCGACCGGTTTGCCGGGCATGCGCGCGCGCAATTCGGGTTCCACCCCGTCGGCGGCATTGGCCCCGGCGCGTTGGCTGGCCAGTGCCGACAGTTGCAGCGCCACCGCCCAGCTTTCCTGATCCTTGAACTGCGCGTCATTCAGTTTCAGCTTCTGATAGGCACGCAACAGCGCGTCTTTGGCCTGTCCGTCCAGCCGTTCGGCGGGCGCAGGCAGGCCGGGCGTCACTGCCAGCCGCGCCAGTGCCGCGCCGGCCGCGGCAGGCGTGACCGGATCACCGATTTCCATCACCAGCCGGTCCGCGGCGGCCATCGCCGCATCGATGCTGGCGCGGCGCCACTGCGTGCCAGGGGGCAGGGAATGGATGGTGCCCAGTATCCAGCCGCGCGGGGCATGGCCGTCGCTGACCGCCCACAGCGCCACTTGCGGCGCCGGCGCAGGTGGCGGTGCGGGCTGGCATCCGGCAGTCATAAGGCCCAGGGCCAGCAACGCCAGCGCCAGCGTGATGCGACGCATGATCATTGCACCCGCTCTACCCTGATGCCGGCGCGCGCCAGATCATCCCGCACGCTGCCGCGACCGGCAAGGTGCCCGGCACCGATCGCCATGAACACGCGGCCAGGGCGGCGCAGGCGCTGAATGATCCACCGGGCAAAGCGGTGGTTGCGTTGCGTGATCAGGCGATCGATCAGCACCGGATCATCCTTGCCCGCATCGGCGTTCATCAACTGCGCCAGCGCCGTGGCATCGCCTTTGCCCCAGGCGGCAAACATCGCGGTGATCTGCGCATCGATCTGGTCATAGTCATCGATGACCGAGGACAGATAGGCGATCTGCGATGCGCGCGGCAGACTGTCCAGCATGCCGAATTGTTCATCGGGGGTTTCGATGCCGGTGCGCCGCACGGCGCGCGCCGCTTCACGCGCGGACAATTGCGCCTCAACCCCGCCATGCGCATCAAATCCGCGCCGCAGCAGCGGCAGAGTGGACAGCAGCACCGCCGCAAACCACGGTTTTTTGCTGTCGATATCGACCGACACCCCGGCCAGCCGCTGCGCCAGCGCGGTTTGCATTGTCGGCGAAATCATGGTGGACAAGCGTTCGCCCGGCGGCAGCGATTGGCGCGCGGTCAGTGCGGCCAGCGTCCTGGCACCATCGGCGTCGTCGATTTCGGTGGCAATTTCATCCGCATTGTCGGCCGCCTGCGCCACCGCGCCGTTCAACCAGCGCGCATCGGGCGGCAGCATGTGGATCGTGCCAAACAGCCAGATCGTGGTGCGGTGGCGGGTGACCTTCCACAGCGCCGGATGCAGCGTGGCGGGATCAGCAGCGGCAACCATCGGTGCCATCAGCACCAGACAAGCCCACAGGCGAAGGACTGCTTTGCGCATCATGCGCCGGCGATGGCGCAATGATGCGCCCGCCGCAAGCCCGACGCGATTGCCGATCCTTGATTTGCGCGTGCGTATCGGCCAGAGCCGCGCGCATGGCCGACAACACCCAGACCAGCCCCAGTTTTCAGGACATGATCCTGCGGCTCCATGCCTATTGGAGCGCGCATGGCTGCCTGATCCTGCAGCCCTATGACATGCGCGTGGGGGCGGGCACGTTTCACACCGCGACGACTTTGCGCGCGCTCGGCCCCGAATCGTGGAATGCCGCCTATGTGCAGCCCAGCCGGCGGCCGACCGATGGCCGTTACGGCGAAAACCCCAACCGGTTGCAGCACTATTACCAGTACCAGGTGATCATGAAGCCCAGCCCGGCGCATTTTCAGGAGCTCTATCTGGGCAGCCTGTTTGCGATCGGCATCGATCCGCTGCTGCACGATATCCGCTTTGTCGAAGACGACTGGGAATCGCCCACGCTCGGCGCCTGGGGGCTGGGGTGGGAGGTCTGGTGCGACGGCATGGAGGTCAGCCAGTTTACCTATTTTCAGCAGATGGGCGGGTTCGATTGCAAGCCGGTGGCGGGCGAGCTGACGTATGGGCTGGAACGGCTGGCGATGTATATCCAGGGCGTCGACAACGTCTATGACCTGCGCTTCAACGACGCTGTTGAGGGTAAGGGGGGAGTGAGTTACGGCGACGTGTTTCTGGAAAACGAACGCCAGATGTCGAAATGGAACTTTGAAGTCGCCGATACCGACACCCTGTTCGAAGGGTTCCGCCGGGCGGAGGCCGAATGCGCCCGCGCGATCGACGCAAAGGTGCCCATCGCCGCCTATGAACAGGCGATCGAGGCCAGCCACCTGTTCAATCTGTTGCAGGCGCGCGGCGTGATTTCGGTGCAGGAACGCGCCAGCTATATGGCGCGGGTGCGCGATTGCGCACGCGGATCGTGTGAAGCCTATATGGCGCGGTACCAGGACGAATGGGCGGCCAAGTTCCCGGGGTGGAGCGCATGACCGCCGATTTTCTGCTGGAACTGCGCAGCGAAGAAATCCCCGCGCGGATGCAGGCGGGTGCGCGTGCCGATCTGGAACGGCTGTTGCGCAAGGAACTGGCGAGTGCCGGGATCACCCCTGGCACCATCACCGTATGGTCAACCCCGCGCCGGTTGACGCTGGTGGCGCGCGATCTGCCGCTGGCGACAGCTGCCGTACACGAAGAACTGAAAGGCCCGCGCACCAGCGCCCCGGCGCAAGCGCTGGATGGGTTTCTGCGCAAGACCGGGCTGACCGCAGAGCAACTGACAGACCGCGACGGGGTATGGTTTGCCGTGCTGGAAAAGCCGGGCCGCGCCACTGCCGACGTACTGGCCGAGGCGATACCGGCGATCATCCGCGCCTTTCCCTGGCCCAAATCGCAGCGCTGGGGTGCGGATTCGCGCGCCAGCGATTCACTGCGCTGGGTGCGGCCATTGTCGGGGATCATCGCCCTGCTGGGCGGCGAAGTCGTGCCGTGCGAAATCGGCGGGATCGTGTCGGGCCGCGAAACGATCGGGCACCGGTTTCACCACAGCGGCGCCATCACCATCGCCGGCGTTGAGGATTACGCGCCCAAACTGCGCGCCGCGCATGTCATCGTCGATCATGCGGAACGTGAAGCAATCGTGCGTGATGGCGCCGCCCGCACCGCCGCCACGGCCGGGCTGGTACTGGTCGAAGACGAAGGGCTGGTGATCGAAAACGCCGGCCTGACCGAATGGCCGGTACCTCTGCTGGGCCGTTTCGACGCGGAATTTCTGAGCGTCCCGCCCGAAGTCATCCAACTGACCGCGCGCGTAAACCAGAAATATTTCATCTGCCGGGATGCGGCAGGGGCATTGGCCAATGCCTTCATCTGCACCGCCAACATCGAAGCCCACGATGGCGGCGCAGCGATCATCGACGGCAACCGCAAAGTGCTCGCCGCGCGGCTTTCCGACGCGCGCTTTTTCTGGGAACAGGATCAGAAAACCCCGCTGGCCGAACAGGCCAAAAAGCTGGCGCGCATCACTTTCCATGAAAAGCTGGGCAGCCTGGCCGACAAAGTCGCGCGCGTGGCCGATCTGGCTGAAGCGCTTTGCGCGCATATCCCCGGTGCCGACCCGGCCCAGGCGCGGCTTGCGGCCGAACTGTGCAAGGCCGATCTGGTGACCGAAATGGTCGGCGAATTCCCCGAATTGCAGGGCCTTATGGGTGGATATTACGCCCGTGTCGAAGGTCTGCCCGCCGCCGTGGCCGATGCCATCCGTGACCATTACAAGCCGGTGGGCCAAGGCGATGATGTGTCAGTCGCCCCGGTGACCGTAGCTGTGGCTTTGGCGGACAAGCTTGATACACTGCGTTCGTTCTTTGCGATCGATGAAAAGCCAACCGGGTCGAAAGACCCGTTTGCGCTGCGGCGTGCGGCGCTGGGTGTGATCCGCCTGATCACTGATAACGGGCTGCGCTTTGGCCTGGCACAGGGCGATTTGCTGGCGTTCTTCGCCGACCGGCTGAAGGTGCAGCAGCGCGAGGCTGGGGTGCGCCACGATCTGATCGACGCGGTGTTTGCCGGCGGGGACGAGGACGATCTGGTCCGCCTGCTGGCGCGGGTCCATGCCTTGCAGGCGTTTGTCGGCACCGACGACGGCACCAATCTGCTGGCCGGGTACAAACGCGCTGCCAATATCCTGAAAAAGGAAAGCTGGGACAGCTTCCCGCAGGACTATGCGCCCGAACCGGCAGAGGCGGCGCTGGCGGATGCCTTGGCGATGGCCATCGGGGGGGTTGACGCAGGCATCGCGGCAGAGGACTTTACCGCGGCGATGGCCGCGCTGGCGGCGTTGCGTGCGCCGATCGACGCGTTTTTCGAAGCGGTTACGGTTAATGATGCGGATGCGAACAAACGGGCCAATCGGTTGGCGCTGCTTGACCTTTTTCGTGCTGCAGTGCACAAGGTGGCGGATTTTTCGCGCATTGAAGGGTAACGGCGCCGGGTCAAACCGGGCGCCATTGGGATAAACCGAGGAGCCATCCGGGTTATGAGTGCATACGTATTCCATTTTGGTGGTGGTGCCCGGTCGGAAGATCCGCGTTCGCGCGACAGGACGATTGCCGGCGGCAAGGGATCGAACCTGGCCGAAATGGCCAGCATCGGCCTGCCGGTTCCCCCCGGTTTCACCATCAGCACCGAAATCTGCACACAATACAACAGCGCCGGCAAGACGTTTGACGCCGATCTGCGCGCCGCGGTGGCGACGGGCGTAACCCATATCGAAGGTGCCACGGGCCGCGTGTTTGGCGATGCGTCCAATCCTCTGCTGGTGTCGGTGCGGTCGGGCGCGCGGGTGTCGATGCCGGGCATGATGGATACCGTGCTCAACCTCGGGCTGAACGATGCGACGGTGCAGGGGCTGGCCAGCGGCGCCGGCGATGCGCGTTTTGCCTGGGATTCGTACCGCCGGTTCATCCAGATGTATTCCGACGTGGTGCTGGGGCTGGACCACCACCGGTTTGAAGATGCGCTGGAAATCGCCAAGGAAGACAACGGTTTCTACAACGATGTTGAGATGCAGGCCGATCATTGGCAGGCGCTCGTGACGCAGTACAAGGCGATTGTCGAAGACGAACTGGGCCGCCCGTTCCCGCAGGATGTGCACGAACAGCTGTGGGGCGCGATCGCCGCGGTGTTTGACAGCTGGGAAAGCGACCGCGCCAAAGTCTATCGCCGGTTGAATGCGATCCCGGGCGACTGGGGCACCGCGGTCAATGTGCAGGCGATGGTGTTCGGCAACATGGGCGATACATCCGCCACCGGGGTCGCGTTTACCCGCGATCCGGCCACCGGCACCAAAAGCTATTACGGCGAATGGCTGGTCAATGCGCAAGGTGAAGATGTCGTCGCCGGCATCCGCACCCCGCAATACCTGACCCGTGCCGCGCGCGAACTGGCCGGCGCCAAACCGCTGTCGATGGAAGAGGCGATGCCCGCTGCCTATGCCGAACTGGCGGCGGTGTTCGAACTGCTGGAGCGCCATTACAAGGACATGCAGGATATCGAATTCACGGTCGAACAGGGCAAGCTGTGGATGCTGCAGACCCGTTCGGGCAAACGCACGGCCAAGGCTGCGCTGAAAATGGCCGTGGACATGGTGCATGAAGGGCTGATCGACGAAACCACCGCGATCAAGCGTGTTGATCCGATGGCGCTGGACCAGTTGCTGCACCCCACGCTCGATCCCAAGGCGCCGCGCGACGTGTTGACTCGCGGACTGCCGGCATCGCCGGGCGCGGCATCGGGCGCGGTGGTGTTCGATGCCGATACCGCCGAACGCCTGGCCGAACGCGGTGATGCGGTGATCCTGGTGCGGGTGGAAACCAGCCCTGAAGACATCCACGGCATGCACGCGGCACGCGGCGTGCTGACCGCGCGCGGCGGCATGACCAGCCATGCCGCAGTGGTGGCGCGCGGGATGGGGCGCCCGTGTGTGTCGGGCGCTTCGGCACTGTCGATCGACATGGCGGGCCGCGTGGCGCGCATCGGTGGCCGTGAACTGCGCGAAGGCGACGTGATCACGCTCGACGGATCGAACGGCGAAGTCATGGCCGGCGAAGTGCGCACGGTGGAACCCGAACTGGTTGGCGATTTTGCCGTGCTGATGGCCTGGGCCGACGGGCACCGCCGCATGAAAGTGCGCGCCAATGCCGACACCCCCCACGATTGCGCGGTCGCGCGCCAGTTCGGTGCCGAAGGCGTCGGGCTGTGCCGCACCGAACACATGTTTTTCGATGCCGCGCGCATCCTGTCGGTGCGCCAGATGATCCTGGCGGAAAACGAGGCCGGACGCCGCGCCGCGCTGACCAAGCTGCTGCCCGAACAGCGCAGCGATTTCACCGGGATCTTCGAGGTCATGGCCGGGCTGCCGGTGACCATCCGCCTGCTCGATCCGCCGCTGCACGAATTCCTGCCGACTGGCGCCGCAGAATTTGAAGAACTGGCCGAAGTGACCGGGCTGGGGGTCGATCACCTGCGCCGCCGCGCCGATGAACTGCACGAATTCAACCCGATGCTGGGGCATCGCGGCTGCCGCCTGGGCATTACTTTCCCCGAAATCTATGAAATGCAGGCGCGCGCGATTTTTGAAGCTGCGCTGGATGTGGTGGCCAAATCGGGCGCCGCGGTGGTGCCCGAAGTGATGATCCCACTGGTCGCCACGCGCAAGGAACTGGAAATCCTGCGCGCGCTGGTCGACCGCGTCGCGGCAGAGGTGTTCGCCGAACGTGGAACCAGCCTGGATTATCTGGTGGGGACGATGATCGAACTGCCGCGCGCGGCGCTGATGGCGCACGAAATTGCCGAAGAAGCGACGTTCTTTTCGTTCGGCACCAACGACCTGACGCAGACCACATTGGGGGTCAGCCGCGACGACGCCGCGCGGTTCCTGAATCCTTATGTGGAAAAGGGCATCTATCCGCGCGACCCGTTCGTCAGCCTGGATATCGAAGGCGTAGGCCAATTGGTGGAACTGGCCGCCGAACGTGGCCGCAAGACCCGGCCCGATATCAAGCTGGGCATTTGCGGCGAACATGGCGGTGATCCGGCCTCGATCGCGTTCTGCGAAAAAGTCGGGCTCGATTACGTGTCGGCCAGCCCCTATCGCGTGCCGATCGCGCGCCTGGCTGCTGCGCAGGCCGCGCTGATTTAAAGACGAGCACGTTTCAAGGCATCGACGTTAGCCCCTCGCTTCAGGTGAGGGGCTGGTGAGGGGTGTCCAGCGCCCGAATTGTCGCGCGCCATCGCAGCGCCGAACACCCCCACCCAACCCTCCCCCTGAGGGGGAGGGCTTACGTATCGTGCTCGCACAGCACTGGCGGAATGCGCGTCGAATCGCCGTAAACGTCAGAACTTCGGCGGCCGCAGTGCCTTGGCCCAGCCCGACAGGGTCAGGATTTCAAACGTTTCGATTGTGCGGCCGTCCTGCGCCAGCGCGGCAAACGCGGCATTTGCGCGTGCCAGTGCCGCCTTGCCCAGCGGCGCGCCGCCCCGCAACAGGCACGCGGACAGGCCCTGCGCGCGCAGGTCGCCCACCAGCCGCGCCAGGCTGCGATAGCTGACCTTCACGCTGCGGCTGTCAACCACCGGATCGGCAAAACCGGCACGCTGCAGCAATTGCCCGCCCGCACGCACATCGATCTGCGGGTGCAACCGGGGCGCCGGGCGGTCGGCATCGGCGGCCAGCATTGCGGTGCGCAGCGCCGGCAGGCCGCCCGCGCCGGGTATCGCTACCATCGCCAGGCCATCGGGTGCCAGCGCGCGGCGCAGATGGATCAGCGCGCCGGGCAAATCGTTGATGGTATCGAGCGTGCCCAGGCTGACGGTCAGGTCGAACGGCGTGGCAAAGCCCAGCGGCGCTTCTTCATCCAGCGCGCATTCGCCGGCGATCGGCGCCGGGTCTGCGCGCGTCACTGCCGCGCCCTGTGCCGCCAGTGCCGCCGCCAGCGTGCCGGTCACATCGCCCACCACCAGTGCGCGCGCCGGGGCATGGCGCAGAAAGCTCAGCCGGTCGAGAACATCGTCGACCATGTCGGCATGGATGAAACGCGCGGCATCCGCACCGCGTTGCAGCACGCGCATGCGCTGCCGCAGTGCGATGCGGCGCGCCGGCGCAAAGATGGCTGGCGGGCGGGGCGGGGCACTGGGCGTGGATGCGGTCATCCCGGTTCCCTGCCGTGTGGCGCGGCGCTTGCCAAGTGGGCGATGCGCGCCGAAGCTGCGGTGGGTGCGGGACTGGGCGGAATCGGGGACGGGCAATGGCAGCAGTATCGGCATTGGGCCAGGCGCTGACCCCGCTGATCGATCTGGTCTATCCGCCGCGCTGCCCGTTGTGCGGCGATGCGCTGGCGCAGCAGGGCGGCCTGTGCATCACCTGCTGGCGGGGGCTGGCGATACCTGGCGATCCATCTTGCACGCTGTGTCAGCGGCCCTTGCCCGACCGGATCGTGCAACAGGGCGTGGATGCTGCGCTGGCCATGGCCGATGCCGCGCAAGGGGCGTGGGTCTGTGCGCCGTGCATGGCCGACCCACCGGCGCACGAAGGCGTTGCGGCGGCGACGCTGTACAACGACACCAGCCGGCGCATGATGCTGGCGTTCAAGCATGGTCGCAAAATTGGCCTGGCCGGCCTGATGGTGCAGCTGATGGTGCCGCGCCTGCCGGCGCTGGAGGGGGATTGGCTGGTGGTACCGGTGCCGCTGCATCGCTGGCGGCTGTGGCGGCGCGGGTTCAACCAGTCGGCGCTGCTGGCGCGGGCAATCGCGCGCCAATTGGGTCAGCCGGTGCTGGTCGATGCGCTGCTCCGCCCGCGCGCGACCCCGCCGTTGGGGCATCTGGGGCGGCGCCAGCGCGCGGCCCTGCTGCAGGGGGCGATCCGCGGCAATCCGGCGGCAACGGCACGGTTGAAGGGTGCGAATGTGTTGCTGGTCGATGATGTGCTGACCAGCGGTGCAACCACCAATGCCTGCGTCGCAGCGCTGCGCAAGGCGGGTGCGGCGCATGTGCGGATTGTGTGTTTTGCGCGGGTGATCGACGATACCCAGGCCATCGCGACCCACATGCCTGAGGCCGAACTGGCCATGTCGGGCATGTAATTCGCACAAACCCGAACCGCACAAACCCGAACCGCACAAACAATGACGCCCGGAACGTGAGTCCC
The DNA here is from genome assembly GCF_040398825.1 of Novosphingobium sp. Lineage (GTDB taxonomy): Bacteria > Pseudomonadota > Alphaproteobacteria > Sphingomonadales > Sphingomonadaceae > Novosphingobium. The sequence continues at coordinate 179,622 of NZ_JBBATI010000002.1, read as the reverse complement.
GGGCGTCAGGCGTGACGAAAGTTTCAGCGAAATGGTATGCTTTCACACACCGGGCAGCCCCCCGACTGCTTACGCTCGTATTCCCTCATGTTCCCTCCGGCGGGCGGTTCAACGCACCTGCCCGCAAGAGTTATTCCCTGAACTTTGGCGCTTGCTGCGCCGCCTTGCAGCGGTTCAGAATGCGGTTCCCTCAAACCGCCATTGCTCTGTGCCGTGAAGCTGCGATGCGCGAAACGGGAATGTCACACAGGCATGGATTTTGCCCATCCTCTGTGGTTATCCTGCAACAAATACCGCGGTTGACGCGGCATAACCCCTATTTTGGCGCGTATTTATGCAAAGGCGCCCTGATTTTGGCAAAGGATCGTCCCATTTCATCCTCCACCACGTCCGATACCGAACTGCGCGAACAGGGCAGCGTGTTCCTGCCGCGCTTCGATTCTCAGGGGTTGGTCACCGCGGTGGCCATTGATCATGGCAGTGGCCGGCTGCTGATGCTGGCGCACATGAATGCCGAGGCGATCGCGCGCACGCGCGAAACCGGGTTTGCCCATTTCTGGTCGCGGTCGCGTGCGCGGCTGTGGATGAAGGGCGAAACATCCGGCCATGTGCTGCGCGTGGTCGAAATCCGGGTGGATTGCGACCAGGATGCGCTGGAACTGGTGGTCGATGCCGCCGGACCCGCCTGCCACACGCTGGCGCAAAGCTGCTTCTATCGCCGGCTAACCCTGGCCGGGGGCTTGGAACGGGTCGAACCAGATTGACGTTTACGTAAGGGGTAGCTAGTGGCCAGGCATGTCCGATGCACCAGCCAGCCAGCCGAGTCACGCAGCCTTGAACGATCATGCCGCGCATCATCCCGCGCATCATCCTGTGCCCGACCATGACACGATGTCGGACCATACCGGCCATCTGCACCAGCCCGATGCGCTGTCGCGCGACAGCTATACCATTTCCGATCTGTCGGCCGAATTTGGCGTGACCGCGCGTGCCTTGCGGTTTTACGAGGATGAAGGCCTGATCGCACCCACCCGCCACGGCCTGTCACGGATCTATTCAAAACGCGATCGGGCGCGGCTGGCGTGGATCATGCGGGCCAAGAATGTCGGGTTCAGCCTGTCGGAAATCCGCGACATGATCGATCTGTATGATCTGGGCGACGGGCGCAGCGAACAGCGCCGGGTGACCGTTGCCAAATGCCGCGAACGCATCGACAACTTGCGCCGCCAGCAACACGATATTGAGGCGACCATTGCCGAATTGACCAGCTTTGTCGCGCTGGTGGTAGACCACGAGCCCAGCGCAGCGCATGAAATGCCCGCGCCGCGACCAACCCGCACCATGCCACAGGAGCATACCCATGCCGGTCTATAAGGCCCCGACCCGCGACACGCGGTTTGTCATCAACGAACTGATCGGGCTGGAACATTTTCAGAATCTGCCGGGCTTTGCCAATGCCGCGCGCGATCTGACCGATGCCGTGATCGAAGAAGCGGGGCGGTTCGTGGCCGAGGTCGTCGCCCCGCTCAACCAGATTGGCGATCGCGAAGGCTGCACCCGGCATCCTGACGGCAGTGTGACCACGCCGACCGGGTTCAAGGCGGCCTATCGCCAGTATGTCGACGGTGGCTGGGCCACGCTGAGCGGGCCGGAGCAGTATGGCGGGCAGGGCCTGCCGCATGTCATCGGCTTTGTGATGGAGGAATACCTCGCCAGCGCCAACCAGGCCTTTGCGATGTACCCAGGCCTGGCCAACGGTGCGATTTCGGCAATCATCAGCAAGGGATCACCTGAACAGCAGGCGACTTATCTGCCCAAAATGATCAGCGGCGAATGGCTGGGCACGATGAACCTGACCGAACCGCATTGCGGCACCGATCTGGGGCTGTTGCGCACCCGCGCCGAACCGCAGGCCGATGGCAGCTATGCGATCACGGGTACCAAGATCTTCATTTCGGCAGGCGATCATGACCTGTGCGAAAACATCATCCACCTGGTGCTGGCCAAGACGCCGGGCGCGCCCGAATCGTCAAAGGGCATTTCGCTGTTCATCGTGCCCAAATTCCTGGTCAATGCCGATGGCACGCCGGGCGCGCGCAACGCGGTGACTGTGGGATCGATCGAAAACAAGATGGGCATCCACGGCAATGCCACCTGCGTCATGAACTATGACGGCGCCACCGGGTTTTTGGTGGGGGAGGAATGCAAAGGGCTGGCCGCGATGTTCATCATGATGAACGCGGCGCGGCTGGGCGTGGGCATGCAGGGACTGGCACAGGCCGAAGTCGCCTATCAGAACGCGGTGGTCTATGCCGGTGACCGGCGCCAGGGTCGCGCGCTGACCGGCCCGGCCGAGCCATCGCAAAAGGCCGACCTGCTGTTTGTGCACGCGGACGTGCGCCGCATGCTGATGGATGCCAAGACTTTTACCGAAGGCATGCGCGCGCTGTGCCTGTGGGGCGCGCTGCAGGTCGATCTGTCGCACGATTCGCCGACCGAGGACGAACGCCAGGCCGCCGACGATGTGATCAGCCTGCTGACCCCGGTGATCAAGGGCTATGGCACCGACATGGGCTACAAGACCGCGACCGATATGCAGCAGATCTGGGGCGGCCACGGTTATATTTCCGAAAACGGCATGGAACAGTTCGTGCGCGATGCGCGGATCGCGATGATTTACGAAGGCGCCAATGGCGTGCAGGCGATGGACCTGTGCGGGCGCAAGCTGGCCGCCAACGGTGGACGCGCGATCCAGCGGCTGTTTGCGCTGGTCGATGCCGAGGTTGCCGGTGACAACGCCGATCCCGCGGTGGCGCTGGTGGCCGAACGGCTGGGCCAGGCCAACACCGAACTGAAAAGCGCGACCATGTGGTTCATGCGCAATGCCATGGCCAATCCCGACAACCTGGGCGCGGGGGCCTATGCCTTCATGACCATGACCGGGGTGGTTTCACTGGGCCTGATGTGGCTGAAAATGGCGCGTATCGCGGCTGCTGCGCTGGCGGCGGGCAGCGACGAGGCGGCGTTTTACCAGGCCAAACTGACCTGCGCGCAGCACTGGGCGCTGCGCTTTGCACCACAGGCCGGCGCGCTACGGCACGAAGTTGAGGCCGGCGCACAAACGGTGATGGCGCTGCCGGTAGAGGCCTTTGCCACGGCGTGACCCGCAAAAGCCGCTCCCCTCAGAGGAGGGGTTGGGGAAGGGTGTCCTGCGTCCGCAATGACGCGCCCAGTTCTTGCCTCGGACACCCCCACCCAACCCTCCCCCTGAGGGGGAGGGCTTTTTTTCAGCCGTAAATCTCATCCAGCAGGCCGGTCAGCGCGGCCCATGACTGGCGGTCTGCGCTGGCGTCATAACCTATGGCCGGCAGGCCGCGTGCATCGCTGCCAGGGTCGGTAAAGCCGTGTTTGACCCCGGCATAGCTGTGGAAATGCCAGTTGGCGCAGGCGGCGTCCATTTCTTCCCAGAACGCCAGCACTTGCGCGCGCGGCACCAGCGGATCGGCATCGCCGTGGCTGATCAGGATGCGCGGGGTAATCGGTGTCTGTGCGGTTGCCGGGCGGTCGGTTGACAGGATGCCGTGGAAACTGGCCACCAGCGCCAGATTTTCGCCGCTGCGCGCCGCCTCCAGCACCGCTTGCCCGCCCATGCAATATCCGACCGCCGACAGCGTCAGATCACCTGCCAGCGCACGCAGGGCGCTGACCGCTGCACCAATGCGGCGGCGATAGCCATCGACATCGCCGCGTAACGCCGCTGCCAGCGTGACCGCATGGGCAAAGTCGCTGACTGCGGTGCCGTAAAAATCGGCAATCAGCGTCACAAACCCGGCCTGCGCCAGCATGTCCGCGCGCCGCTCCATCGGCGCATTGACGTTCATGATCGTGGGAAACACCACGATCGCACCGTTTGGTGGCCCGGCCGGGCGCGCCAGCCAGCCGGTCAGCGTCACCGTGCCGTCGGTATAATCGATGCGTTCCAGCGCCATATGCGGTCATTCCGGCAGGAAATCGGGCACCGACAGATACCGTTCGCCGGTGTCGTAATTGAACCCCAGCACGCGGCTGCCCGCGGGCAATTCGGGCAGTTTCTGCGCGATCGCGGCCAAGGTCGCGCCCGAACTGATCCCCACCAGCAGGCCTTCGACGCTGGCGCTGCGCCGTGCCCAATCCTTGGCGGCGGCGGGATCGACCTGGATCGCGCCTTCGATTGAGCGGGTGTGCAGGTTGCCGGGGATGAACCCGGCGCCAATCCCCTGGATCGGGTGCGGCGCGGGCTGTCCGCCCGAAATCACCGGCGACAGTGTCGGTTCGACCGCCCAGGCCTGCATATGCGGCCAGTCCTGTTTCAGCCGTTCGGCACAGCCGGTCAGGTGCCCGCCGGTGCCAACCCCGGTGATCATCACGTCGATCGGCGTATCGGCAAAATCGTTGAGGATTTCGATCGCGGTGGTGGCCACGTGCACCGCGATGTTGGCGGGGTTTTCAAACTGTTGCGGCATCCATGCGCCTGGCGTTTCCTCCACCAGCTGGCGCGCGCGTTCGATCGCGCCTTTCATGCCCTTTTCACGCGGGGTCAGGTCAAATGTCGCGCCATAGGCCAGCATCAGCCGGCGGCGTTCGATCGACATCGATTCGGGCATGACCAGCACCAGGCGATAACCTTTGACCGCGGCGACCATGGCCAGCCCGATGCCGGTGTTGCCCGATGTCGGTTCGATGATCGTGCCGCCGGGTTGCAGGCTGCCATCGGCCTCGGCCGCATCGATCATCGCCAGCGCGATGCGGTCCTTGATCGAACCGCCGGGATTGGCGCGCTCGCTTTTGATCCACACCTCATGGTCAGGAAACAGCCGGGCCATACGGATATGCGGGGTGGCACCGATGGTGGCGAGAACGGAATCCGCTTTCATGTCGCATGCTCCTGAAAAAAGGGAATCGTGGCGAAACGGGTAGGCTCAGGTTTTGGCGTAATGGGCCGAAAAGGTACGGGCGCGGCGCAATTCGGGGAAATAGATGGTCCACGCGACGGTGACCACCACCGCGCCGATGCCGCCGAACAGCACGGCGCCGGTCGCCCCCAGCAGCGCCGCCGCCAGCCCCGATTCCATTTCGCCCAGTTCGTTCGATGCGGAAATGGCCAGCCCCGAAATCGATGACACGCGTCCGCGCACCGCATCGGGCGTGTGCAGCTGTACCAGCGTGTTGCGGATGAACACCGACACCATGTCCGCCGCGCCCAGCGCCGCCAGAAACAGCAGCGACAGCGCAAAATTGCGCGACAGGCCAAACCCGATGGTGGCCAGGCCATAACAGCCCACCGCCATCAGCATCCGGGTACCGACTTCGCGTTCGATTGGCTGGCGTGCAATGATCAGCCCGATGGTGGCCGCACCCAGGCTGGGCATCGCGCGCATCACGCCCAGGCCATAGGGGCCGACCGCATGACCATGCCAGGTCAGGATATCGCGCGCATAGACCGGCAGCAGCGCGGTCGCACCGCCCAACAGCACGGCAAACAGATCGAGCGTCACGCACCCGAACAGAAACCGGTCGCGCCAGACATAGCGCATGCCTTCGGCCATCTGGTGCAAGGGGTGGACATGCGCATTGCCCCCGGGCGGCGGCACCGCGCGGATACCGGCTATGCTGATCCCCGACAGCAGCAGCAGCGCGGTGGCCATGGCATAGGGCAGCGCATGGTTCAGCCCGAACAGCACGCCTGCCAGCGCGGGGCCGGCGACCGATCCCATTTGCCAAGCCATTGCGCTGATCGCCACCGCGCGCGGCATCAGCGCGGCCGGCACGATGTTGGGCGCGATCGACGATTGCGCCGGGCCGATAAATGTGCGCACCGCGCCGTGCGCGGCCGCCAGCACGAACAGCATGGTCAGCGACAGCGTGCCCAGCAGCGTGATCAGCGTCAGCGCCAGCGCCACCAGCATATCCAGCAGGGTAAAAATCGCGGTAATATTGCGCCGGTCATAGCGGTCGGCAATCACGCCGGCGACGGGCGCGAGCAGGATCTGCGGCACAAACTGCACCAGCCCCAACAGCCCCAGTTGGAACGCCGCCGCGCGGATCGACATGCCATAGGGCCCGCGCGCCAGATCATACAGCTGATAGCCCAGCACCACGATCATGCCGGTCGCGGCAAACACCGAACTGCACCGCGCCAGCCAGAATCGCCGATAATCGGGTATCGCCAGCGGGGAATGCGGCAGCGCAGGCGCGGCAAGGGATGGGGCGGGTTCGGTCACGCGCCTGATGTGGCAGCGTGGCGCGATGTTGCCAAGCGTTCAAAAATTTTTGCGCCCCAATCTCAACTATAAAAGTTGATTTAGCGCGACTTGATATCAGTGCGGGGAACGCAACCGCGGGTTTGGTTGCAACGCCTTGATCATCTTGGGAAAATCGTCGGCGCGTACGATGCGTTCAAACTGAAATCCGGCGCGATCGGGATCGTTCCATACCAGAAAGGCTTCAATCCGACCGATCTGCGGCAGCCTGATTGTTACGCGTTCGCCGCGGCCAAGATCCAGCACACCGCGCACCATGAAACCGGTGGTCGACACGTTGATCAGATTGAGCATGATATCACCGAGTCGGCGATGTTCGCCAATAATCGCCAGCTCGACCGGGTGGCGGGCGGAACTGCGATGATTGGTGACTGATAATTGCGCCCCGCCGGACATCGTGCCTCCTGAAATTCCGAATCTGATTCTGCGCGTGCACCGGACTGCCTGGCAGCCGCGGTGTTGCGAATGTCATAATCGGCCCAATAGGCTTATATTTCGTAAAACCGGCGGCACGTCTTTGCCGGTTGCGGCGGGATCTTGCCGGTAAACGTTTGTCGGAGCGGAAAAAACCTGCAGGCCGTGGCACCCGTGCGACGATCGGTTGTACGTGCCAGACCCCGGATCAGGCGCGGCGCAGGATGCCGTGCTTTTTCTTGCCCGATGACAGCCGCGTTTCGGCGGCCGACAGCACGATATGGTGGTTTTCGTCGGTCACCGGCTGGCCATCGAGTCGCGCACCACCGCCGGCGATCAGCCGCTTGGCCTCTCCGCGGCTGGCGGCAAAGCCCAGCGCCAGCAGGGCATCGATCACGCCAATGCCGTCGGGCCCGACCGCCGCGGTGGGCAGATCCGCCCCCAGGCCATCGCCGGCAAAGGTGGCCGCGGCGGTGGCCTGCGCGGCTTGCGCCGCATCGTCGCCGCGCACCAGCCGGGTCACTTCATTGGCCAGCACGATCTTGGCGGCGTTGATTTCGCTTCCCGCCAAAGCTTCCAGACGGGCGACTTCGTCCAGCGGCAGATCGGTAAACAGGCGCAAGAAACGGCCGACATCGCGGTCATCGACATTGCGCCAATATTGCCAGAAATCGTATCCGGGCAGCATGTCTTCGTTCAACCAGACCGCGCCGTTGACGCTTTTGCCCATTTTCGCCCCATCGGCGGTGGTCAGCAGTGGCGTGGTCAACCCGTACAGTTCGATGGCGTTCATCCGCCGCGTCAGTTCGATCCCGTTGACGATATTGCCCCACTGGTCCGACCCGCCGAGCTGCAACCGGCAGCCATGGCGCAGCGCGAGTTCACGAAAGTCATAGGCCTGCAGGATCATGTAGTTGAATTCGAGGAAGGTCAGCGGCTGTTCGCGTTCCAGCCGGGTTTTCACCGAATCAAAGCTCAACATGCGGTTGACGGTGAAATGCGGGCCGACATTGCGCAGCAGATCGATATAGCCGAGGCCGGACAGCCAATCGTCGTTGTTGACCATGACCGCCGCTGTCGGCCCGTCGCCAAAATTCAGCAGACGGTGAAACACCTGCGAAATGCCGGTGATGTTGGCGGCGATGGTTTCGGTGGTCAGCAGCTTGCGGCTTTCATCCTTGCCGCTGGGGTCGCCGATCTTGGTGGTGCCGCCGCCCATCAGCGCGATCGGCTGGTGCCCAGCCTGTTGCAGCCGGCGCAACAGCATGACCGACGCCAGATTGCCGACATGCAGCGACGATGCGGTCGCATCATAGCCGTTGTACGCCACCACGATCTCGCGGCTGGCCAGCGCATCCAGCCCGGCGGCATCGGTCAATTGGTGGATATGCCCGCGCGTTGCCAGCAGGTTGAGCAAATCGGACTTGTATTCGGTCATGACACGCCTTCAGTGGATTGGCCGCGCGCCTAGCATGGAGTTGGACCGTTGGAAACGTTGCAGCTGATCGCCCACCCCGCGTTTCCGCCCTTGCGTGTGCGCGGCGTGACCGCGCGGGTGTTGTCCTGCGACGCGCAGTGGTGCGTGCTGCGCTGGAAAGTGGATGGTGCGGCCGATCTGGTGGTGCCAGCTTTGGCCGGGCGGGCAAGGACCGATGGGCTGTGGCAGACGACGTGTTTTGAACTGTTCGTGGCCTCAAAAGCCCTCCCCCTGCAGGGGGAGGGTTGGGTGGGGGTGTCCGACGCAGATCGGAATCACCATAAATCGGGCGCCGGACACCCCTCCCCAACCCCTCCCCTGAGGGGAGCGACGAAGGGGTACACCGAATTCAACTTTTCCCCTTCCGAGCGCTGGGCGGCGTATGATTTCAGCGGTTATCGCACCGGGATGACCGAGCGCACGATGGTGCGCCCCCCGGTGATCACCCCGCGCCGGGGCGGTGATGTGCTGTTTTGCGATGTCGCGATCCCGACGCCAACCCTGCCGCCGCTGCCCTGGTGCTATGGCCTGACGGCGGTGATCGAAGAGGCGGGCGGGGTGAAATCATACTGGGCCGCCGCACACCCGCGTGAACAGCCCGATTTCCACGATCCGGCTTGCCTGATCGCCACACTTGCGGCACCGGTTGCGCCATGACAGTCCTGTTCGGCATCGACCGCCTGATCGCAGACCCTGCCTTGCGCGCGCCGTTGGCGGGCAAACGCGTTGCGCTGGTCGCGCACCCCGCCTCGGTCACCCACAACCTGGTCCATTCTCTCGATGCGCTGGCGGCCCTGCCCGATGTTACGCTGACCGCCGCGTTCGGCCCGCAACACGGGCTGAAGGGCGACAAGCAGGACAATATGGTGGAAAGCCCGGATTTCCACGATCCCGATCATGGCATCCCGGTGTTCAGCCTTTATGGCGAAGTGCGGCGGCCGACCGCGGCGATGATCGACAGCGCCGATGTGTTCCTGTTCGATCTGCAGGACCTCGGTTGCCGCATCTATACCTTTGTTACCACGCTGTTGTATTTGCTGGAGGCGGTTGCGGGCACGGGCAAGGCGGTGTGGGTGCTCGACCGGCCCAATCCGGCCGGCCGCCCGGTCGAAGGAACGCTGTTGCGCGCCGGGTATGAAAGCTTTGTCGGCGCCGGGCCCCTGCCGATGCGCCACGGGCTGACGCTGGGCGAAATGGGGCACTGGTTCATCCGCCATTTTGCGCTCGATGTCGATTACCGGGTGATCGCGATGGAGGGCTGGGCGCCCGACGATGCGTCAGGTTTTGGCTGGCCCGCGACCCGCGTGTGGATCAATCCGTCACCCAATGCCGCCAGCCTGAACATGGCGCGGGCCTATGCGGGCACGGTAATGATCGAGGGCGCCACGCTGTCCGAAGGGCGTGGCACGACGCGGCCCTTGGAAGTGCTGTTCGGCGCGCCCGACGTCAACGCGCGCAATGTGCTGGCCGAAATGCAGGCGCTGGCGCCACACTGGCTTGCCGGCTGTGCGTTACGCGAATGCTGGTTCGAACCGACCTTTCACAAACATGCGCACCACGCCTGTTCGGCGCTGATGATCCACGCCGAGGGGCCATTTTACGATCATGCCACTTTCCGCCCCTGGCGGTTGCAGGCGCTGGCGTTCAAGGCGATCCGGCGCCTGTACCCTGATTACCCGCTGTGGCGCGATTTTCCCTATGAATATGTACTGGACCGGCTGGCGATCGACGTGATCAACGGCGGCCCGGGTTTGCGCGAATGGGTCGATGACGCCGCTGCGCTGCCGGGCGATCTGGATGCCATGGCCAGCCCGGATGAGGCGGCATGGATAGCCGACATCCGCGACATCAGGCTCTATTGAGCGGGCAACGCCAGGCAGAGCAACCGCAAATTCAACACGGATCAGGCTGCATGCAATGTCGGGATGGCGGCAATCTGCTCGGCCATCGCTGTGGCACTGACCTGCAGATCATAGGCGAGTTGCATCCGCGCCCAGGATTCCGGCGTGGTGCCGGTCAGCTTGCCAAAACGCAGTGCCATGCCGGTGGTTACCGGCTGCTTCTCGTTCAGCACATCATAGAGCGACTGACGCGACACGCCGAGCAGGCGCGCAATTTCAGCCTTTGACTTGCCCAGCGCGGGAATAACATCCTCGCGCAGCACTTCCCCAGGGTGGACCGCTCGCATCATCCGCTTCATCGTTCTTTCCTTCATCAGCATGCCGCCACGAAACTCAGTGATAATCCTCGATATCCACATCGATTGCATCACCGGCAGCGTGGTCCCACGCGAATGTCACCCGATAATTGCCGGACGCGTCAACAGCATAGCGCTTTGGATTGCCATGCAGTCCATGGAACCGATAGCCAGGCAGGTTCATGTCTTCCGGTACAATGGCCGCGTCCAGCCGTGCCAGAATCCGCTCGGCGCGCGCGACATTCGCAACCGGCAGTTTTGAGCCATCGCCCAATTCCCACAGGCGCCTCAACGCTTTGCTCCTGAACGACGCGATCATTCGTTGTCATGTAAGGCATTGCCTTACATATGTCAACCAACACCTTACATCTCGTGGTGATCAAGCCGGCAGTGGCGCTTGCGTTCGCTTGCGCCGAATGCTCATCGGCGCGGATTCGGGCAGGAACAGCATCGCGCCCAGGCCCATGCAGGCGACCGCCATCAGATAGTATGCCAGCACTGCGGGGTTTCCAGTGCGGTGCAGCAGCCAGGCCAGGTTGGATTGCGTGGTGCCGCCCATAGTCGTGACCGGGATGGTATAGACCAGCGCAAAGGCGCGCGCGCGCATCCCGCGCGGCAGGCTTTCGGCGACGGCGGTGAACGCGGCGGAAAACGGCATCGTGCCGATGCCCGACAGCACGATGTTCAGCGTCAGGAACGCCGCCACCGTCGGCGCGGCCAGAAACCAGCTGAACATCGGCAGGATCAGGATCACGAACGCCAGTTGTGGCCAGATCATCGCCGGCCGCCGCCCCACCCGGTCCGACAGCCAGCCACCGATGATCGCGGTGACCATACCGGCCGCGTTGTTGGAAAGATCGCCCGCCATGCCGACCCAGATCGGCAGATGCAGCGTGTTCTGCGCATAGGTCGCCATGTACAGGAAAATGTACGTGGTGGTGGTGCCCGCGCCGATGATCATCATGCCCAGAATGACAATCCGCCAAAACCCGGCCGGGGTGGCGGTCAACTGCTCCGCCTCGGTCAGCGGGGCATCGGTGTGGACCGGGTGATCGGGCAGGCTGCGGCGGATGAGCAGCGCAAACGGCAGGATCGATGTGCCGATGAGCAGCGCGATGCGCCAGCCATAGCGGCCCAGCTCATCTTCGTTAAGCCACAGGCTGAGCAGAAACGCGACCAGCGCGCCCACCGTAAACGCAATCATCTGGCTGGAATTCTGCCAGCTGGACGCCATGCCGCGCTGTTCGGGCGGCACGGATTCGAGCATATAGGTGGTCGCCGCGCCCACTTCGCCGCCCAGCGCAAAGCCCTGGCACAGCCGTGCGGCGATCGCGATCAGCGGCGCGGCAATACCGATGCTGGCATAGCCCGGCGTGCATGCCAGCGCGACGATGCCCACCCCCATCAGGATCATCGACAGAAACATGCCGCGTTTGCGCCCGTGCCGGTCGGCATAGCCACCGATCACCCACGCCCCCACCGGCCGCGCGGCAAAGCCGGCGCCAAACGTGGCCAGCGACCCCATCAGGCTGAGATAGGCGCTGGTCGACGGGAAAAACGTGTGCCCGATCTGGATCGCAAAATAGGCGTATGTCACGAAATCATAGAATTCGAGCGCGTTGCCGCAAGTGGCGGCGATCACCGCGCGGCGGGCCAATCTGGGATCATGCGCAGGGGCGTGCATTCGTGGCCTTTCGTGACGCGACACGGGCGCACTAAGCCGTGCGGGTCACGCGGGGTCAAGCAAAGCGTTGTCACCCTTGTTGAAACAGGTTCAGGCAAACGCCGGGCGGAGCTGGCGTGACGGATGGCTTTCACGCAATTGCGCCATCGCCAGCAGGCTGATCAGCACAATCGCCGTGCGCAGCCAGGCCACTGCCATCGGCGTGCCGGTCACGTGCAGCAGCCAGGTCAACAACAACTGCGTTGATCCGCCAAACACCGTTACGGGCAGGGCATAGACCATGGCAAAGCGATGCGCGCGCTGCGCCTTTGGCAGCGCCTCTGCAATGGTGACATAGACCGCAGGATAGACCAATCCCGTGCTCAGGCTGATCGCAAACGTGCTGAACGCCAGCGATGTCAGACCCGGCGCGGCAATGATCCAGGCAAACAGCGGCACCGGCAGAAACAGCCCGACCACAAACGGCGCGACCATCGCCGGTTTGCGTCCGAACCGGTCGCAGGTCCATCCGCCGCCGATCGCGCCAAACAGCTGCCCGGTCGCGCCGGCCAGGCTTGCCGCCAACCCGACCGTAGACGACAAATGCAGCGTCGCCTGCGCGAAAGTCGCGGTATAAATCGTGCAATATTGGCCAATGGTGCCGGCACCGATCAGGATTGCGCCCAGGATCATCGCGCGCAACGGGCTGTTTGCAGACATCAGCTCGGTGGCACCCGCCTTGCCGTGGTCGTGCCTGACCACCATGGTCGGGCCATGCGTTTCCGGCAGGCTGTGCCGCATCACCAGCGTCAGCGGCAGGATCAGCAGCCCGAGCCCGAGTGCGACGCGCCAGCCCCAGGCGCCCAGCGCCTCTGGCCCGATCGACAGGCTGATGACCACGCCGATCAGCGTGGCGGCGACGTTGGAAATGCCCTGCGATGTGGCCTGCATCGACGTGACCCGGCCGCGCTCGGCCTCACCCGCCAGTTCGATCAGGTAACTGGTGGAAATGCCGATCTCGCCGCCCATCGCCACCCCTTGCAACAGCCGCGCGAACACCACGATCACCGGGGCAGCCACGCCGATCTGGGCGTAACCCGGGGTCAGCGACACACCGGCCAGGCCAATCCCCATCAGCACCATGGTCAGCAACAGCGCCGGTTTGCGCCCGTGGCGATCGGCGTGCCGGCCCAGCCAGTGCGCGCCAAGCGGCCTGCCGATGAACCCGACCGCAAACGTCGCCAGCGATCCCATCAAGCTGGCATAGGCGCTTTGCGACGGGAAAAAGGCATTGCCGATCTGCACCGCCATGAACCCGAAGATAATGAAATCATACACTTCAAGCGCATTGCCCAGCGCAACCGCCCCAACCGCACGCCGCAGCTGGCGCGGCGTTGTCCCCGATGCAGTGTCAGCAGGCATCGATGGTACCCCTCCCGGCGATTGCCTGCGAGGCTGGGTTACCAGCGGACCCAAGTCAAGCGGGGCCTTACCCCTTCTTGCGGGTCAATTCGCGCATGGCCGCGTCAAGGCCACCCAGAGTCAGCGGATGCATCGATCCGCCAACCAGATCCTTGATCATCTTGGTCGATTGCGAATAGGTCCATTGCTTTTCGGGCACGGGGTTCAGCCAGACCGTGGCGGGATAGGTTTGCGCCACCCGGTGCAGCCAGACCGCGCCCGCTTCTTCGTTGAAATGTTCGACCGAACCGCCCGGGTGCGTGATTTCATAGGGGCTCATCGCCGCATCGCCGACAAAGATCGCCTTGTAATCATGGCCATATTTGTGAAGGATATCCCAGGTCGTGGTGCGTTCGGCCCAGCGCCGGCGGTTATCCTTCCACACGCCTTCGTACAGGCAGTTGTGGAAATAGAAAAATTCCAGGTTCTTGAATTCCGCCGTGGCCGCGCTGAACAGCTCCTCCACCAGTTTGATGAACGGGTCCATCGATCCGCCGACATCCAGAAACAACAGCAGTTTGACCGCGTTGTGGCGTTCGGGGCGCATGCGGATATCCAGCCAGCCCTGCCGCGCGGTACCCTCGATCGTGGCATCCAGATCGAGCTCGTCGGCGGCACCTTCGCGGGCAAACCGGCGCAGACGGCGCAGCGCCACCTTGATATTGCGCGTGCCCAGTTCGCGGGTGTTGTCCAGGTTCTGGAATTCGCGCTTTTCCCAGACCTTGATCGCCTTGCCGTGTTTGCTTTCGCCGCCGATGCGCACGCCTTCGGGGTTATAGCCTGAATTGCCGAACGGGCTGGTGCCGCCGGTGCCGACCCACTTGTTGCCGCCCTGGTGGCGCTTTTCCTGTTCTTCCAGACGCTTTTTCAGCGTCTCCATGATCTCGTCCCACGATCCCAGCGCCTTGATCGCAGCCATTTCTTCCTCGGTCAGGAATTTTTCGGCAACCGCTTTCAGCCAGTCTTCAGGCACATCGACCGGGCGCTGGCCATAATCGGCCAACAGCCCTTTGAACACTTTGTTGAACACCAGGTCGAACCGGTCGAGCAGTCCTTCGTCCTTTACGAAGGTAGCGCGCGAAAGGTAATAAAACGCCTCTGGCGTGCGATCGATGACCTCTTTGTCCAGCGCTTCCAGCAGCACCAGGTGCTCCTTGAAGCTGGCGGAAATCCCGGCCGCGCGCAGTTCATCGACAAAGTTGAAAAACATGAAATCAGCTTTCCGGGGGCGGGGCGGGGGCAGGAGGCTGCCGTTCAAACCGTTCGAGCGTGGGGTCAAACACCGCCCACGGCGGCGCATCTGCGGTCCAGATCACCGCCTGCGGGGCCAGATCGTGCGGCTGGTCGATCACGCCGATGCGCATGGTCTTGATATGCGGGCGTGCCGAGCTTTGCCCATAGACTTGCGTGCCGCAGGACGGGCAGAAATGGAATGTCAGCGTGTTGCCGCTCGCCGCCGGCCACGATGCGGCACCCAGCGTGCCGGTGATGTGCACTGCTTCGGCCGGGAACATCGCGTTGTTGGTCGGGCCACCGGCGGCAATTGTCTGGCACTGGCGGCACCAGCACTGGCGCGCCATCAGCGGCTTTGCGTCAACCTGCACGGTCACCGCGCCGCACGCGCATCGCCCGGTATAGGTCATGCCTGCGGTCCCCCCGACCTGCCTAGCCAAATCACCCGTTGCGGCGCGCCATGAATGCCAGCCGTTCGAACAGCATGATATCCTGTTCGTTTTTCAGCAAGGCACCATGCAGCGGCGGGATCGCCTTGGTCGGATCACGGTTCTGCAACACATCCAGCGGCATGTCTTCGTTCAGCAGCAGTTTCAGCCAGTCGAGCAGTTCCGACGTGCTGGGCTTTTTCTTCAGCCCCGGCACATCGCGCACCTCGTAAAATACCTCCAGCGCCTTGGCAATCAGCGTGCGCTGAATGCCGGGGAAGTGCACGTCGATGATCGCCTTCATCGTGTCGCGGTCGGGAAATTTGATGTAGTGAAAGAAACAGCGGCGCAGGAACGCGTCGGGCAATTCCTTTTCATTGTTCGACGTTATCACCACGATCGGGCGTTCGACCGCGGTCACGCGCTCCTGCGTTTCGTACACGTCAAAGCTCATGCGGTCCAATTCCTGCAACAGGTCGTTGGGGAATTCGATGTCGGCCTTGTCGATTTCGTCAATCAGCAGGACGGGCAATTCAGGCGCGGTAAACGCCTCCCACAGCTTGCCCTTTTTGATGTAGTTGCGGATGTCGTGGACGCGTTCTTCGCCCAGCTGGCCGTCGCGCAGCCGCGCCACGGCGTCATATTCATACAGGCCCTGCTGTGCCTTGGTGGTGGATTTCACGTTCCATTCGATCAGCGGCGCGCCCACAGCCTTGGCAATTTCGTGCGCAAGCACGGTCTTGCCGGTGCCCGGTTCACCCTTGACCAGCAGAGGCCGGCGCAGCAGCACGGCGGCGTTGACCGCGACCTTCAGATCATCGGTGGCGACATAATTGCTGGTGCCTTCGAAACGCATTGCCATGTCCTGTGCTTTAACCAAGTGATTAACGGTATCGTCCCGATGCCGATCCGGCAAGAGGCGTGGTAAAAAGTCGCGAAGCGTATCAGCCCGCGCAAAACGGTTGCATCCGCGCCGGTGGATTGGCAGGGCGGCAAAGGGCGCCGACGATCAGACACGTTCTGCGGATACGTTTTGGCGGGCAATGGAATTTTCGCTGATCACTCCTGATCAAACCACCGTACCGGCCGACGACACGATGGTCGAGCCGCGCAGCCGCTATGCCGCGCCGCGCCGGTCACGCTTTGCCTCGGCGCTGATGGCGCTGGGCATGGTGGTGCTGATGGTGCTGGCGCTGCTGTCGATGGCGGTGCTGCGCGATGAAGGCCACGCCGGTGGCACCGTCATGAGCGCGATGAACCTGTCGCCACCGCCCGGTGAAAAACAGCCCAACCCCACCAAGGCGCGCGCCGCGGCCAAACCGGCGACCGTGTCGCACCAGGTGCAAAGCACCGCCGCGCCCAAACTGCCGCCGCGCGTGCCGATCGACAATCCCAACAAGGTCGAATGGCCCGAAGGTTTCGTCCATACCAGCCATGCCGAAATGGCCGCCGCCGATATCGGCAAGATCCATTCCGCAGCCTCCACCGGCAATGCCGATGCCAGCGCCGGTGGTGGGGGCAAGGGCGGCGGCGAAGGGCCGGGCGGGTCGCACCTGTACAATGCGGCATGGTACCGCGAACCGCCCAATTCGGCACTGGCCAGCTATATGCGCCCGGGGCAGGCCAGCGGTCGCTGGGCCGAAATCGCCTGCCGCACAGTCGAAAACTGGCATGTCGAACAATGCCAGGAACTGGGCGAAGAACCGCGCGGATCGGGCATGGCCCGCGTCCTGCGCCAGGCCGCCTGGCAATTCCTGGTGCGCCCGCCGCGCGTCGACGGCAAATCGCTGATCGGCACCTGGGTGCGCATTCACTATGATTTCGTGCAGAAAAAGGTTGAGGAAACGCCCGAGCAGCCGTGACGCACCCCGGCATGCAACCGGGCGCTGACCCCAGTCCGCATCGTCAGCACGGCCTTGACCTTGTAAAGAATATTCCATAAATGCGGGACAGCAGCAATGGAGTTTGCCCGTGTCAAAACCCATGACTCTCAACGTGCGGCTTGGCGGCCCGCTGGGGGATTTTGTCGCCGCCAATGTCGGCGCTGACGGCACTTACGAAAATGTCAGCGAATATGTCCGTGATCTGATCCGCAAGGACAAAGAGCGTGCCGAGCGCGCCGAATTCGAACGGCTGAAGGCCGAGCTTGGTGTGGCCTTTGCGGCGCCTGATGCGACTTATGTGTCTTTGACCGCCGATGACCTGATTGCCCGAAACCGCGCGCGCAAACGGGCATGATCGCCTGGCGAATTCAGCGTGTCGCTGCCGAGCGTCTTGACGAAATTTACGGTTACACGCGCGAAACCTGGGGTGATGCGCAGGCTGAAACCTATATCCGGGGCCTGTTTGACCGCTTCGATGCCATCGCCGCGCGTGCATTTCCGTGGCGGGCAATCCCGGCCGAATTCGGGGTCAGCGGCTTCGTGTGCCGCCATCAGCGCCATTTCATTTATTGGAAGATTCTGGACGATGGCACCGTCGGGATCGTGACCGTGCTGCACCAACGTATGCACCAGTTTGCGCGCATCGAAGACGACTTCGCCTGAACGCGATCACGCGTCGATCATATCCGGATCGATATCGCCCGCGCGGTTCTGGATGAACATGAAGCGGTGTTCGGGGTTGCGGCCCATCAGACGATCGACCAGGTCCTTGATCACGTGGCGTTGCTCGGCGCCTTCGGGCAAGGTGACGCGCAACAACGATCGTGTTTCGGGCGCCATGGTGGTTTCGCGCAACTGTCCCGGGTTCATTTCGCCCAGGCCCTTGAACCGGCCGACTTCAACCTTGCGGCCCTTGAACGTCGTCACTTCCAGTTCGGCGCGGTGGGCATCGTCGCGGGCATAGGCGCTGAGCGTGCCTGCGGTCAGCCGGTACAGCGGCGGCTGCGCCAGGTACAAGTGCCCCTTGCGCACCAGATCGGGCATTTCCTGAAAAAAGAACGTCATCAGCAGTGTGGCGATATGCGCGCCATCGACATCGGCGTCGGTCATGATGATCACGCGGTCGTATCGCAGCAGATCGGCGTTGCAATCCTTGCGCGTGCCGCAGCCCAGCGCCAGCGACAGATCGGCAATTTCCTGGTTGGCGCGGATCTTGTCATTGGTGGCTGATGCCACGTTCAGGATCTTGCCGCGGATCGGCAGGATCGCCTGGGTTTTGCGGTTGCGCGCCTGTTTGGCGCTGCCACCGGCGCTGTCACCTTCGACGATGAACAGTTCGGTTTCGGCATCGGTTTCGCCGGTGCAATCGGTCAGCTTGCCCGGCAGGCGCAATTTGCGCGTGTTGGTGGCGGTCTTGCGCTTGATCTCGCGTTCGGCCTTGCGGCGCAAACGTTCGTCCATACGCTCCATCACCGCGGCCAGCAGCGCCTTGCCGCGGTCCATGTTGTCGGTCAGGAAATGGTCGAAATGGTCGCGGATCGCCGCCTCAACCAGCCGTGCGGCATCGGGGCTGGTCAGGCGATCCTTGGTCTGGCTTTGAAACTGGGGGTCACGCACAAACACCGACAGCATCACTTCGCTGCCGGTGATCATGTCTTCCTGATTGATGTCCTTGGCTTTTTTCTGCCCGATCAGATCGGCAAAGGCGCGGATGCCGCGCGTCAGCGCCGCGCGCAGGCCCAGTTCATGCGTGCCGCCGTCGGGCGTCGGGATGGTGTTGCAATAATAGCTGTAGGCGCCATCGGACCACAGCGGCCAGGCGATCGCCCATTCGACCCGGCCCATTTCCATACCATCGGGGCCGGCGGGAAAATCCTGCGACCCGGCAAACGGCAACGTGGTCACGCATTCGCGGGCCCCGATCTGTTCGGCCAGATGGTCGGCCAGCCCGCCGGGAAACTGAAACGTCGCCTCCGCCGGGACATCGTCGCTGGTGAGCGAGGGCGCGCATTTCCAGCGGATTTCCACGCCCGCAAACAGATAGGCCTTTGACCGTGCCAGCCGGAACAGCCGCGCCGGTTTGAACCGGGCGTCGGTGCCGAAAATGTCGGTATCGGGCACAAACGTGACCGTGGTGCCGCGCCGGTTGGGGGCATTGCCGATCCGTTCCAGCGGTGCCAGCGCCACCCCGCGCGAAAATTCCTGGGCGAACAATTCCTTGTTCAGCGCGACTTCAACCCGGGTCAGCGATGACAGCGCGTTGACCACCGATATCCCGACGCCGTGCAGGCCGCCCGACGTGGCATAGGCCTTGCCCGAAAATTTGCCGCCCGAATGGAGCGTGGTCATGATCACCTCCAGCGCGGATTTGCCGGGGTATTTGGGGTGTTCATCGACCGGAATGCCACGGCCATTGTCGCTGATGCTGATCCGTCCGGCAGCGCCGGGCACCTCTTCCAGCGTGATTTCGATGCGGTTGGCGTGGCCGGCCACAGCCTCGTCCATCGCGTTGTCCAGCACTTCGGCCACCAGATGGTGCAGCGCGCGTTCATCGGTGCCGCCGATATACATGCCGGGACGACGGCGAACCGGTTCCAGCCCTTCGAGCACTTCGATCGCGGAAGCATTGTAACTGTCGGCGGACGAACCAATCGGCAGCTTTTCGAACAGGTCATCGGCCATGGTGCAGCCTTAGAGCATCCATCGAATCCCGCGCAAGGCAGCCTTT
The DNA here is from genome assembly GCF_040398825.1 of Novosphingobium sp. Classification (GTDB taxonomy): domain Bacteria; phylum Pseudomonadota; class Alphaproteobacteria; order Sphingomonadales; family Sphingomonadaceae; genus Novosphingobium. The sequence continues at coordinate 159,839 of NZ_JBBATI010000002.1, read as the reverse complement.
GCGCTTATCCCGGCTCTTTTTTGGCAACGTGCGGCTATTGGTCAAAATGCGCGGGCGCGGGGCTGACGGTGGTAAAGGTCCCGACGCCGACCTCGCGCACTTCCATCGCGCGTTCGGCAATGCCGAATTCGTTGAAGCGGAACACGCCGTCGATGCCGATAAAGCCCTGGCGGTCGTACAACCGCCCGGTGGGGAAGGGCGCCGGGTCTTTCCAGGTGCGCGCGACATTCAGCGTCAACAACACCGAATCATACCCCAATGTGGCGATGCGCGGCGGGCTGGTGCCAAACCGGCTGCGATACGACCGTTCGAACTGGCCAAAGCGATCGTCCGACACCGTCGCAAACCATGCCCCGCGTAAGGCCGGGGCATGCGCAATGGTGCTTTCGCCGGCCCACAATTCCGTGCCGATCAGCCGTGCGCCATTGGCAAACGGCGCGGCAAAGGCGGCGATGCGCGCGCCATCGCCAATCAATATGGCATCAACCTGGCCACGTGCCTTGACCCGGCGGATCGCGCTGCCGACCGAGGTGTTGGTGCGTTCATAGCTTTCGATATCGGTCACCCGCATCGACGTCGCGCGCGCCGCGCCCGCCAGCCCGGCGGCCACGCGCTGGCCATAGACCCCGCTGGGGATGATCGCGCCAATCGCGGTCACGCCGTGCGCGCGGGCATAGCCGATCACCCGCGCCACTGCCTGGCCCGGCACCTGGCCAAACACAAACACATCGCGCGCGGCCACATCGGCATCGTTGGAATAGGTGATCATCGGCACATGCGCGGGCCGGGCATGCGTGGCAACCGCGGCCACATCTTCGGCATTCAACGGCCCCAGAATCAGCCGGTTGCCATCGGCGATCGCCTTGGCCGCGGCCGGCCCGGCGCCATTGGCGGTGTCATACGTGGTGATGCGCAGGTTCTGCGCATTGGTGTCGAGCAGCGCCTTGGTCGTGGCATTGGCGATGGCTTGCCCGATCGCGGCATAGGTTCCCGTCATCGGCACCAGCAGCGCGATGCGGTGGCGATCGTTATCGCTGGGCAGCACATTGGCCTGGGGCGCGGCCTCCACCGGTTTTTGCACCGGCGCCGCCACTTGCGGTTTGGGCACCACGGCGCACCCGGCCAGCAGCGCCAGCGCGCCCGCCACCAGCATCCGCCGCAGTTTGCCGCCATGCCGTTGTCTGCTTTGGCCGATCATCCGCTTGCCTCTTTCACCTGCATCGGTCCATGCTGGGCCAATGGACATCACAACACCCGAAAATATCTCGCCCGAAACCCCGACGCCCGAAACCACCACGCCCGAAACGGTTGGGCTGGCCCCGGGCCTCTACATTGTCGCCACCCCGATTGGCAATCTTGGTGACGTAACGCGTCGCGCCATCGAAGTCTTCGGGCTCGTCGACGCCATAGCGTGCGAGGATACCCGCGTCACCGGAAAGCTGATGGCGCATCTGGGGTTGAAAAAGCCCCTGCGGCGGTACGATGACCATGCCGATGCCAGCGCGCGCGATGCGCTGATCGATCTGATGCGCACCGCGCCCGTTGCGCTGGTATCGGATGCCGGCACACCGCTGATTTCCGACCCCGGCTATCGGCTGGTGCGCGCCGCACGTGCCGCAGGGATTGCGATCACCAGCCTGCCAGGGCCATCAGCGCTGATCACCGCGCTGACACTGGCGGGGCTGCCCACCGACCGATTTTTGTTTGGCGGGTTTCTGCCCGGCAAGGACAAGGCGCGCGCCGACGTGCTGACCGAACTGGCGGGCGTGCCGGCCACGCTGGTGTTCTATGACACCGGGCCACGGCTGGCGGATACACTGGATGCGATGGCCCGGCTGCTGCCCCGGCGCGAAATTGCGGTGGCGCGCGAACTGACCAAACTGTTTGAAGAATGCCGCACCGGCAGCGCCACCGATCTGGCCGAGCATTATCGCAACCACCCGCCGCGTGGCGAAATCGTCGTGCTGGCCGGGCCACCCGTCGCGGCAGAGGCGCCCGATGACGCCGCGATCGATGCCGCGCTGATCGAGGCACTGGCACGCCTGCCGATGTCAAAGGCGACCAAGGATGTGGCGCGTGCGCTGGGCGTGGACCGCCACGCGCTCTATCGCCGCGCGCTGGAATTGCAGGGCGAAACCGGGGCCGACGCGCCTTGACCGGAAAGACTCGCGCCGAACGCGACGGGCGACGCGGCGAAGGGTGGGCGGCGCTGTACCTGATGGCAAAGGGCTGGCGGATTGTCGCGCGGCAGGCGCGGATCGGCCACGGGCGCGGGATTGGGGAGGTTGATCTGATCGCGCGGCGCTGGGGTGTGCTGGCGTTTGTCGAGGTGAAATGGCGGCGCGATGCCCGCGCGCTGGACACAGCGATCGATGAACGGCGGTTGCAACGCGTCGCCCGCGTGGCAGAGGCGCTGGCCCCCCGGCTGATGCGGCCGGACGAGGTGGTGCGGATCGATGTGATATTGCTTGCGCCGTGGCAGTGGCCACGCCACATGACGCACGTCTGGCAGCCGTGATCGGGATGCCGCTATTCGGGAATATGTTGCAATGCCGGTACGCGTCGCGGTCCAGATGGACCCCCTGGCCACCATCAACATCGCCGGGGATTCAACCTTTCACCTGATGTTGTCGGCGCAGGCGCGCGGACACGAATTGTGGTATTATGACGTTCGTTCGCTGGCGTGGCAGGCCGGCCGCGTTACCGCGCAAGGATCACCGGTCAGCGTGCAGCGTGTCCACGGTGACCATTACGAACTGGGCGAAGCGCGACAGATCGATCTGGGCCGCGATGTGGATGTCGTGCTGATGCGGCAGGACCCGCCATTCGACCTGGGCTATATCACCGCCACCCACCTGCTTGAACGGCTGGAGGGTGAAACGCTGGTGGTCAACGACCCGCGTTCGGTGCGCAATGCGCCCGAAAAGGTCTATGTGCTCGATTATGCACGGTTCATGCCGCCCACGCTGATCACGCGTTCGGCGCACGATGTGCGCGCGTTTCAGCGCGAACACGGCGGCGGCGCACTGGTGGTGAAACCGCTGCACGGGAATGGCGGCAAGGCGGTGTTCAAGATCGAGGCAGATGGCGGCAACTTGTCGGCGCTGGCCGAACTGTTTGGCCAGGTCTGGCCCGAACCGTTCATGGTGCAGACTTTCCTGCCCGAGGTCGCCGAGGGCGACAAACGCATCGTGCTGGTCGACGGCGAAGTGCTGGGCGCAATCAACCGCAAACCGGGCGAAGGCGAATTTCGGTCCAACCTGGCGGTCGGCGGCTACGCCGAAAAATCAGGCCTGACCGATCGTGAGGCGGAAATCTGCGCTGCCATGGGCGCCGATCTGAAGGCACGCGGGCTGGTGTTCGTCGGCATCGATGTGATCGGCGGCAAATGGCTGACCGAAATCAACGTGACATCCCCCACCGGCATCGTCGCCATCGAAAAGTTTGATGGGACGGATACCGGCGGCGCGATCTGGGATGCGATCGAACGGCGGCTGGGGTAACGGTATCCACGTTGCGAAGATTGACCAAATCTGGCGATTTGGGGGTGATTGCACCTTGGGCCGTAATTCCCAAAGACAAATCCGTGCGGCTCCACCGTAATGCTTTTGCCCATTTGGACGATTGGCCCAAACCCGAAAATCCGCCAGTGCGATCCTAACGCACCGGCCCCCGGCTGCTGATCCTATTTTTCGCAAAGGCTCCCGAACGTGAAGCACGCGTTGATTTTCGCCAAGGTTTTTGCGTTCCTCAACCTGTTGTTCGTGCCATCCATCGTCCTTGTCCTGGGCCTGGGTTACTTCATCAGGGAAACAACGAACGGATTTTTCAGTTTTGTCGGGATAACGACATTTCTGATCAACCTGGCGTACGTCTTGGGCGCCAATCGCCGTGAGAAACTGTGGCGCAAACTTAACGCCATTGCCGGAATGCCGGTTCGAAGCTGACGATCAGCCGACTGGTGCGTTCGAGTTACGATGCCCCTGGGACTTCGGTGGTTACGGTGGGTGGTTACGGTGATGGTGTGGACGGCAATTACGGTGATGGTGTGGAAACCCATAAATTGACCCCGCCGTAAATTCCCGTTGCGCTCCTGACGGTTCCCGCCCTAGCGCCAGATGGCGCCTGGCAGGCGCTGCTCGATCGTCAGCGCATTCAATTTCAGGGCCTTGGTCACGAGCTCGATCGGGGTTGTGCCGACCTGATCGCGCCACGATGTAAACACGAATTCTGCGTGGCAATCAGTGTCCATATTGATGTCCAGGCCGCCGCGATATTGGCATCCCATCATCAACATCGGCACCCATGGCAGTGGCGCCACTTGCACCGCACGCACAGTATATGCGGGCTGATCAGGGCCGCTGATCGTGACATCCTGTTCAATCCCGCTGACAAGGCCTGAAAATTCATGCGCCGACGCCAGTGCAACCACCAGCGCGCCAGGTGGCGGAATGGCCTTGCCCTGAAACCACAGACACACGCCGTCGGCCCATTCCATCGGCGATTTGCGCGTATATCCGCCCCGGTTGATCCCGTGGTATTGCGCTGACCCAGCCATGCCCGCTCCCCGTTTCGGACATGGCTGATGGTCCAGCCAGACACGTGTTGCCGGCGCATCGGCAAAGGCGCCCTGGTACGCCTCATCCAGCCCGTAAGTTTTAACAAAGTCCTCTGGCGTAATGTCGCTGGCAAGGTTTTCGCTGCTGGTATCGACCTTGGTGATCAACAGCGGCTGCGTCGCGTGGTTCCAGCGGACGGGTTCATGGGCGTTTTGCACGGCCGCCGCATGCCGCAGCGCGGCGACTTCGGCATGGCTAATCGAGGCGACCAGCGTGTAACCGCCAAACCATAGCAGCGGCGGCAACAACAACAACTGCTGCCGCGATGTCATGGCATCGACCGCCATCGCCACAAAACCGGCATTCGTTAAAATTATCGACAGATACGGCACGCCCATAATGGCGAACAGGATGCCCAATATGGGGATGGCGGTCACCAGTACGGCCACCACCGTGCCGATCAGGCAGAACACCCAAATTGAACGAAACAAAGACATTTTTGGCATGGCAACGTTTATAGACGCCAAGCCTTAAAATCCATTATACAATTACCGCAACGCCAAATCAAAAAGCGTCTGTGTTGCGTCTGATACAGATTGAACATGGGATTCCGGTGACACGGCACCCAATTGGCATTGCCGAGATGGTCCAAAAATATTCTGTCGCCGTAAGCCTTAGGACCCCGGTGTCGAATCTGCCAACCACTGTTCCAGATACTTGATCGAATAATCGCCGTTCAAAAACTGCGGGTCTTCGATCAGGCGCTGGTGCAGGGGGATTGAGGTTTTCACGCCTTCGATCACCATTTCCTGCAGCGCGCGTTTCAGGCGCATGATGCAACCTTCGCGGGTGCGGCCATAGACGATCAGCTTGGCAATCATCGAATCGTAATAGGGCGGTATCCGGTATCCGGCATAAAGCCCCGAATCGACGCGCACATGCATGCCGCCCGCCGCGTGATAGGCGGTGACCAGCCCGGGTGAGGGGGCAAATGTGAGCGGGTCTTCGGCGTTGATCCGGCATTCGATGGCGTGGCCCGAAAACACGATTTCATCCTGCGTTACCGATAGCGGGCGGCCATCGGCGATGCGGATCTGTTCGCGTACCAAGTCGACCCCGGTGATTGCCTCGGTTACCGGATGTTCGACTTGCAGCCGGGTGTTCATTTCGATGAAATAGAACTCGCCGTCTTCCCACAGGAATTCGATCGTGCCTGCGCCGCGATAGCCCATGTCGGCCATCGCGCTGGCCACCACGCCGCCCATGCGCGCGCGTTCGTCGGCGGAAATGACCGGCGATGGCGCTTCTTCCAGCACCTTTTGATGGCGGCGCTGCAGCGAACAGTCGCGTTCGCCCAGGTGGATCGCCTTGCCATTGCCATCGCCGAAAATCTGGAATTCGATGTGGCGCGGGTTGCCCAGGTACTTTTCCAGATAGACCGTGGCATCGCCGAACGCGGCCTTGGCCTCGCTACCAGCCTGCTGCATCAGCGATTCCAGCTCTTCGGGGCCGGTGCACACTTTCATGCCGCGTCCGCCGCCGCCCGATGCCGCCTTGATGATCACCGGATAGCCGATTTCGGCGGCAATCTTGGCCGCCTCGACCAGGTCATCGATCGCCCCGTCGGAACCGGGCACCAGCGGCAGGCCCAGCTTGCCAGCGGTGCGCTTCGCCTCCACCTTGTCGCCCATGGTGCGGATATGTTCGGGTTTCGGCCCGATCCAGGTGATCCCGTGTGCCTCGACTATGTCGGCGAACTTCGCGTTTTCCGACAAGAAGCCGTAACCGGGGTGGATCGCATCGGCATGCGTGATTTCCGCCGCCGAAATGATCGCCGCGATGTTGAGATAACTGTCCTTCGCCGCCGGCGGCCCGATGCACACGGCATGGTCGGCCAGCCGCACATGCATGGCATCGGCATCGGCGGTGGAATGCACCGCCACCGTTTCGATCCCCATTTCGCGCGCGGCGCGATGGATTCGCAGCGCGATCTCGCCACGATTGGCGATAAGCAGGCGCGTGATGGCCATTCAGCGGGTTCCGTCCGTCAACAGTTCAGGCGATCACGACCAGCGGCTGGTCATATTCGACCGGCTGGGCGTTTTCGACCAGGATCGCGGTCACCGTGCCCGATGTGGGCGCGGTGATCGTGTTCATCACTTTCATCGCCTCGATGATCAGGATGGTCTGTCCGGCCTTGACCGTCTGGCCCACGCTGATGAAATTGTCGGCACCGGGTTCCGGGGTCAGATAGGCGGTGCCAACCATCGGCGATTTCACGGCATTGGCGTGGGCAGGTGCGGCTGCCGCTGCGGCCGGTGCAGGGGCGGCGGCCGGCGCGGCAACCGCGACCGGTGCAGGCGCAGCCATGATCTGCGGCGCAGCGGTCAGCGTGCGGGCCACGCGAATCTTGCGCTTGCCATCCTCGACCTCGATTTCGGTCAGCCCGGTTTCGGCCAACAGCTCAGCCAGTTCGCGCACCAGTGCGCGATCTATGGCCATCGCATCATGACTGGTTTGGTTTGCGCCGCCGTCTTGCGCCATATGTTGTGATCCCCGCGGTGGATGAATGCATTACCTAACGCCGCGACATGCCCGCAGGTCACGCGGCTGGCAAGAGGCTTGTCACCGTTGTGACATGCAATCGGTGGCAATTACAGCCGCGCGGCCGCCTCCAGCGCGACCACATAGCTGTTGGCGCCGAACCCGGCGACCGTGCCCAGCGCGGCCTTTCCCACCCAGGACAGGTGGCGGAATTCTTCACGCCGGTGCGGGTTTGACAGGTGCACTTCGATCACCGGGGTGCGAATGGATTTGATCGCATCGTACAGCGCGATGCTGGTGTGGGTAAACGCCCCGGCGTTGAGCAGGACCGCGTGCGCGCCTGCGCTTTGTGCTTCGTGCAGCCAGTCGATCAGGTGGCCTTCGTGGTTGGACTGGCGCAAATCGATTTCCAGCCCCAGTTCGCGCGCGCGATCCTCCAGCATACCGGCGATATCATCAAGCGTGTCGTGGCCATAGATTTCGGGTTCGCGCATGCCCAGCAGATTGAGATTGGGACCGTTGAGAACATAGACAATCGTGGACATGGGCTGTGCATCCGGCTGCGCGCAAACAATGCGCCTAGCTGATAGCCAGGCACGGCAAAAGCGCAAGCATGGCCCGCAGTCGCGGCCTTACGGCTGGTTGGCGGCGGGCATCGCCGGGGCCGGTTCGATCGGCACGGTATCGTTCATCGGCTGGCCAAAATTGCCTTCGCCATTTTCGGCGATTTCGGGCGGGGGGGCCTGTGGGTCCTGGTTTGGCGGCGGTTCCTGGTTGTGCATGGCCGTCTGCGCGTCGGCATCTTTGACTCGCTTTTCGGCCGCCGTGGCGCGCGCCTCGGCCGCGATCAGCTTTTGCTGCAGGTCGGCCACGGTGTCGGCATTGTTTTGCGAACATCCGGCCATAGTGGCGGCAGCGCCCAGCAGCAGGGGCAGCGCCAGCGCGCGGATCGACGGACGGGTTGGTCTGATGGCGTTCATGACCACAGTGGCGTAACAGCAAAAGGTTACCCGATAATCACCGCGCCGGAAATTGCGCTGCGCCAATCCACCCCCCGATGATTATTGACGCTGATCGCGCTCTGCCTGGGGGCGGCAGCCGGTCATGCGCAAGTAAAACCGCGAAAAATACGACGGGTCGGCAAAGCCCAGCTCAGCGGCCACGCTGCTGGCGCTGGCGCCGGTGTAGCGCAGCATCCGCTGTGCCTCCAGCGCCAGCCGGCGGTTGATCAGCACTTGCGGGCTGTGCCCCAGCGCACGCCGGGTAAGCCTGGTCAGTGTGCGGACGGTCACGCCCATCGATTGTGCATAAAACGCCAGCGGACGGTGCTCGGTCAGATGGGTTTCCACCATGTGCCGGAAAATGCCCAACCGCCGGTCGCTGCCTGTACCGCGCGTTGCGGCGGAATCGGCCACCAGCAGCGCGCGGATCAATGCCTCTGCCAGTGCGTCGAACAGCGGATTGCCGGCAGAACCGGTTTCGGCGTCGTGCTGGCCCAGCGCGATCAGATCGTCGGCCAGCCGCGTCGTCAATGCCGCCGCCGCCACCTGTACCGGGCCATGCCCGCCCTGTGTCAGCAGTGTGCCCAGCGGATCATCGGGTGCGCGCGCTCGGCCCACAAATTCCTGGCTGAGCGTCAGCACATGGCCGATGGTGTGCGCGGCAAAGCGGAACCCGTGGACCACGCCGGTCGGCACCACCAGAAACGCCGGGCCGGTCAGTGCAAACATGGCACCATCCAGCGTGACCTGCGCCGGGCCGTCGCGCACCAGCAGCACCTGCACCGCGCGGTCATGGCGATGCGGGGCGATTCTGCCATTGTGCAGCGTGCTGCGCGCGGCAATCGTTTCGATATGGGCAAAGCCGGGTGGGCTTTGCCAGCCATCCTCTCCATACAGCGCAAAGGTCGGGATCTTGGCCAGTGATGGCGGGGCAGGGGGCATCACACATGTCCTGAAAGTGCCAGACAAATGACGCTGCCATCCCTTCACGTGCGCGCCGTCGCCGTCAATAGAGCAGTGCAACAATCGCCGCGCCGGCAGGGGGAGAACACAGACCATGAAAACCGATGTCGCGATCATTGGCGCAGGCCCCGCGGGGCTGTTGCTGGGGCACCTGTTGCGCGCAGAGGGCGTTGCCTGTGTGGTGGTGGAGCGCCAGACCGGCGATTATGTGCTGTCGCGCATCCGCGCCGGGGTGCTGGAACGCACGACCGTGTCGCTGATGGAACGGCTGGGGCTGGATGCGCGGCTAAAGTCCGAAGGGCTGCCGCATGGCGGGTTCAACCTGGCCGATGGCGAACGCCTGATCCGCATCGATGTGGAGGCGCTGACCGGGCAGACGGTGACCGTTTATGGCCAGACCGAACTGACCCGCGACCTGATGGACGCCTGCGACGAACGCGGGCTGGAAGTGATCTATGACGCGGGCGAGGTTGCCCTGCACGATATTGCCGGTGATGCGCCTTATGTGACCTTTGTCCGCGATGGCGGTGAACAGCGGATCGACGCGCGGATCATCGTCGGGTGCGACGGGTTTCATGGCCCCAGCCGCCAGGCGGTGCCAGCCAGCGTGGGCCAGGTGTTTGAACGCGTCTATCCGTTTGGCTGGCTGGGCATCCTGGCCGATGTGCCGCCGTGCAACCACGAACTGATCTATGCCAACCATGAACGCGGGTTTTCGCTGGCATCGATGCGCAGCGCCACGCGCAGCCGGTATTACATCGATGTGCCGCTGACCGAAAAGATCGAGGACTGGTCCGACGATCGCATCTGGGATGAACTGGCGGTGCGGCTGGGGCCAGAGGCGGCGGCGCAGATCACGCGCGGGCCGGCCATCGAAAAATCGATCGCGCCGTTGCGCAGTTTCGTGTTCGAACCCATGCGGTATGGCAGCCTGCTGCTGTGCGGTGATTCGGCGCATATCGTGCCACCAACCGGCGCCAAGGGCCTCAATCTGGCGGCCAGCGACGTGCACTATGCGGCCGAGGCGCTGGTCGCGTTTTTCCGCCACGGCGATGCCGATGCGGTGGCCGGATATTCCGCACGGGCGCTGGCGCGGGTGTGGAAAAGCGAACGATTCAGCTGGTCGCTGACCAAACTGATGCATCGTTTCCCCGACGACGGCCCATTCGAACGCCGCATGCAGGTGGCCGAACTGGATTACATTGCCAACAGCGAGGCGGCCCAGCGCAGCATCGCCGAAAATTATGTCGGGTTGCCGGTGTAGGAAGGGTCAACGGGCACGGCCGCCTTACTCTGAGGCGTTTTACACCGACGCCCGGGAAAACAGGTTCATCACCATCACCCCGGCGATGATCAGCGCCATGCCTGCCATTGCCGGAATATCCAGTTTCTGGCCCTGGAAAACCCACGCAACGATCGCGATCAGCACGATGCCGATGCCCGACCAGATGGCATAGACAATGCCGGTGGGGATGGTCTTCAGCGTGATCGACAGGGCATAGAGCGCAATGAAATAGGCGACGACCGAGATCACGCCGGGCAGCAGTTTGGTAAAACCATCGGCCTGTTTCAGCATCGACGTGCCGATCACCTCGGCAATGATGGCGATGGCCAGATACATGTAGCTCATTGTGACCCCCGGGATGGCGGCCGCTGATCCTCCCCGATTCGGGGAGGGGGACCGCGCGTAGCGTGGTGGAGGGGCTTTGCGACTCGCGCAAGGGTTGTGCCGTGGGGCACCGCCCCTCCACCACCCTGCGAGCGGTCCCCCTCCCCGGAACGGGGAGGATCAGGCTATTACGACCAGCCGTCTTGCGCTGCCAGTTGGGCGGCAAGGTCACCGATCACGCGATAGCAATCGATCACGCCGGCCAGCGAACTGTTGGGTGCGCGGCCTTCGCGGATGGCGGCGATGAATTCGCGGTCCTGCAATTCGATGCCGTTCATGCTGACATCGACCTTGCTGACATCGATCTGCACATCGCGGCCATCGTACAGATCGTCATAGCGCGCCAGATAAGTGCCGGTATCGCCGATGTAGCGGAAATAGGTACCGAGCGGGCCATCGTTGTTGAACGACAGCGACAGCGTGCAGATCGCGCCGGTGCTTGCCTTCAGCTGGATCGACATGTCCATCGCGATGCCCAGGTCGGGATGTTTCGGCCCCTGCATTGCATGCGCGGCCACGATCGGCCCGGTCTGATAGGCGAACAGATCGATGGTGTGCGCGGCGTGGTGCCACAGCAGATGGTCGGTCCAGCTGCGCGGCTGGCCTTTGGCGTTCATGTTCTGGCGGCGGAAGAAATAGGTCTGCACATCCATCTGCTGCACGGCAAAGTCGCCTGCCACGATGCGGTTGTGCACCCACTGGTGCGACGGGTTGAACCGGCGGGTGTGCCCGACCATACAGGTCATCCCGGTTTCCGCCGCTTTGGCCACCACCGCCTGTGCATCGGCCCAGCTGTCCGACAGGGGGATTTCCACTTGCACATGCTTGCCCGCATCCATGCAGGCCATCGCCTGTTCGGCATGCATTTGCGTGGGCGTGCACAGAATCACCGCATCGACATCATCACGCGCCAGTGCATCGGCCAGATCGGTCGAACTGTGCCGCGCGCCGTATTTTTCGGCCACAGCAGCGGCCTGTTCGGCCTGGCGGCTGATGATCGAGACGATTTCGACGCCATCGATCAGTTTCAGACCGTCGAGATGTTTTTCACCAAAGGCACCGGCACCGGCCAAAGCGATCCGCATGGGGCATTCCTCAATATCGTGAAAGACCGGGCGCGGGGGTTTTATCCACCGCGCCCGGCAGGGTGGAATTCAGGTCGCGGGTTCCAGCACGATGTGCCCGATCGCGGTGTTGCTGCACGGAATGTGGTAATGGCGGTGGAGCAGTCTGGTTTTCGGCCCCAGCGCGCCGCGCATGATCAGCCACATCACCATTTCAATGCCTTCGCTGCCGGTTTCGCGTAAGTATTCGATATGCGGAATCCAGCGCGCGGCATCGCTGTCACCGATCAGCATGTCCAGAAACGCGTTGTCCCATTCGCGGTTGAGCAGCCCGGCGCGGGGCCCCTGCAACTGGTGGCTCATCCCGCCGGTGCCCCAGATCTGCACGTTGAGATCTTCGGGAAAACTGGCCACCGCCCGCCCGATTGCCTCACCCAGCGCCCAGCAGCGGTTGCCCGATGGCACCGGATAAGTCACCACGTTGACCGCCAGCGGCACGACCTTCACCGGCCAGGCATCGGGCGTGCCGAACATCATTGACAGCGGCACGGTCAGGCCATGATCGACATCCATCTCGTTGATGATGGTCATGTCGAAATCATCCAGGATCAGGCTTTGCGCGATATGCCAGGCCAGATCGGCGTGACCCTCGACCGCGGGCACCTGGCGCGGGCCCCAGCCTTCATCGGCTGGCTGGTAAAGCTCGCCACAGCCGATCGCAAACGTCGGCACGATCTTCATGTCGAACGCCGATGCGTGATCGTTGTACACCAGCACGATCACATCGGGTTTTTCGGTCTGTTCCCATGCGCGGGTCCAGTCGTAGCCGGCAAAGATCGGCCCGAAATAATCGTCGCGCGTCTTGCCCTGGTCGACCGCGACGCCCAGCAGCGGCACGTGGCTGGAACCGACACCGGCGGTAATGCGTGCCATGGGTCAATACCCTCCTTTGATCGATCGTTGCCCGACCGGGCTGCGCCCGCCGTTCAGCATCATGTCGCGGTATTGCGGAAAGGTCATGTCGGTCATCGTCGAAACCGCCTCGGCAAATGACAGTCCGTCGCACGAAAACAGCTTTGACAGGAAATAGACATTGCCGCCCAGGTCCAGCAAGTGGTTGTAATCGCGCGCGCGCAACGCGGCCTTTGCCTCGTCATTCAGCGGCCATTCGTTCAGATAGGCGTCTTCGTCGGCGCGGAACCGGTCGCGGTTTTCCGGGGTCATCAGGCTCATCGCGAACTGGTTGATGTGGTATCCGCGCCGCGCCCGCGCCGCCGTAAACACGCGCGTGCCGGGGATATCCTCCAACTCGGCCAGATAGGCGTGGATGTCGCTGGTCGGCCGCGGGGCGGGGGTATCGGTCACAGGCCTTTTTCCTTCAGCAGGGCATCCAGCCGGGGGAACACCCGGCGGGCATTGCCTTCGAATATCGCGTGGCGCGCCTCATCGCTGATCGGCAAGGCATCGACATAGCGTTTGGTATCGTCGAAATAATGCCCGGTGGTGGGGTCGATGCCGCGCACCGCGCCGACCATTTCCGAACCGAACAGGATGTTCTTCGTTTCGATCACTTCGGCCAGCAGGTTGATCCCCGGCTGGTGATAGACGCAAGTATCGAAAAACACGTTGTTCATCAGGTGGCTGTCCAAAGCCGGTTTTTTCAGCATGTCGGCCAGCCCGCGATAGCGCCCCCAATGATAGGGCACGCCGCCGCCGCCATGCGGGATGATGAAGCGCAGCGAAGGGAAACGGCTGAACAGATCGCCTTCCAGCAATTGCATGAACGCGATCGTGTCGGCGGCGATGTAATAGCCGCCGGTGGCATGCATCGCCGGGTTGCATGATCCCGATACGTGGATCATCGCCGGCACATCCAGTTCCACCATCTTTTCATAGATCGGGAACCAGTAGGGATCGGTCAGCGGCGGGTGGGTGAAATGCCCGCCGCCGGGATCGGGATTGAGATTGCAGCCGATAAAGCCCAGCTGCGTGACGCAGCGTTCGAGTTCCACCACCGACGATGCCAGATCCGCCTCGGGCGATTGCGGCAGCATGCACACCCCGGCAAAGGTTTCGGGAAACAGCCCGACCACGCGCGCGATCAGATTGTTGCACGCCTGTGCCCAAGGCACCGCGACCGACTGGTCACCCACGTGCGGCGCCATCGCGCTGGCGCGGGGGGAGAAAATCGTCAGGTCCGCGCCGCGTTCGGCAATCAGCCGCAGCTGGTTGGCCTCGATCGTCTGGCGGATGTCATCATCGCTGATATCGGGATAAGCCGGGGCGGGTTGGCCTGCCTTGAATGCGGCGGTCTGCGCGCTGCGCCATTGGTCGTGCGCCGCTGGCAACACGGTATAATGGCCGTGGCAATCGATGATCAGGGTCATGCGCCGGTTCCTTGGGCTATCGTCGTCAGCGGAATGGGGTGCCCCGCCTGTTCACGCTGGCGTTGCACGGTGGCCCGCGTCATCAGCGGTTCAACGCCGAGCGCGGCCAGCGTTTTTGCGCTTTCCTCCATTTCGGCAGCGCGGCGGGCGCCGTGGGTGACCATGCGTTCGATGTTATAGGCTGCGCGCCGCGGCCAGGGCTGTGCGCGTTCGCTGGCATCGAGCGAGGCCAGCACCTCGTCAACCACCCCGGCGCGGGTGGCGGCCAGCATCATTTCGGCGGTCAGCGCCTCGATCCCCTTGACCATCACCGACCGGATCATCTTGATCGCGCTGGCGCGGCCGATTTCGTCGCCGACCACGCGCAGATTGGTGAAACCGGCGGCGGCCAGCGCGTCGGCTGCCGCAGCGGCGGCGGGGCCCGACAGCAACAGCGGCACGGCCATCCGCGCCGGTTCGACCGGGGCCAGCACCGCCACATCGACATACCGCGCGCCACAGGCCTCAACAATTTTGGCGGTCGCCCGTTTGGTTTCGGGCGCGACCGAATTCATGTCACACCATAGCGCGCCGGGCCTGGCATACCGGGCATAATCATCGGCAACCTGCAGCGCCGCATCCGCCGTGACCAGCGACAGCACCAGTTCAGCGCCCGCCAGCGCATTGGCCGCGCGGTCGGTAAAGTTCACACCCAGTTCGTCGGCCACGGCCGCACGTTCTGCGCGAATGTCGAACGCCCAGGCCGCGCCGCGCCACCCGGCCGCGCGAGCAAAAGTCGATCCGGCTTCGCCAAATCCGATCAGGGCGATGGGGGGTATCATCGCCGTCCCCTGTGCCGCGCAGGTCTGGCAGCGGCCAATCCGAATGCGCGTGGTGGTATAACAACAGGCTAAGTCCGGTAGATTCAGCGCGCTCTGCAACCGGTGTTTGATCAGGATCAACCGGGGTTGCGCAACGGTCTGTCACAGCACCAGCAGTGCCCACCCGCGAAAGTTGATCCGATGCCCACACGCAAGCCCGTTCAGCCCATTCCCGGCACCACGCTGTTCGACGGCGCGGCGGCGGCCAAAGGCTATGCGTTGAATGCCATGTGCTATGCGTTCAACCACGCTGCCAACCGCGCGGCATTTGTGGCCGATGAGGAAGCGTTTTGTGTGCGCTATGGCCTGACCCACGACCAACGCGCGGCGGTGGCGGCGCGCGATGTGCCGGCGATGATCGCGGCAGGCGGCAACATCTATTACCTGGCGAAACTGGCCGGGATTTTCGGTCTGGGTGTGCAGGATGTCGGCGCGTTGCAGACAGGGATGTCGGTTGCGGCCTTTAAACAAATGCTGCTCGATCAGGGCAAAGACATTCAGGGAAAGGATATGGCTCATGGCTGATATCGTTGGCGCCTATTTCACCAGCCACGTGCCCGCAATCGGCGGGGCCATCCACCGTGGCGATCAGCAGGACCCGTATTGGAAACCGTTTTTCGATGGCTTTGTCCGCGTCCACCAATGGCTGGCGCTGACCAAACCCGATGTGGCGGTGGTGTTCAACAACGACCACGGGCTGAACTTTTTTCTCGATTGCCTGCCGACTTTTGCGGTGGGGGCAGCGGACCAATACCACAACGCCGATGAAGGTTGGGGCCTGCCGATCTACAAACCCTTTGCTGGTCATGCGGCGCTAAGCTGGCATATTGTCGAACAACTGGTGACCGATGAATTCGACCCCGCGACCTGCCAGAAAATGCAGGTCGATCATGCGCTGTCGATTCCGTTCGAGCTGGCCTGGCCCGGGGTCGATGCCTGGCCGGTCAAAATCGTGCCGATCGCGATCAACACCGTGCAACACCCCTTGCCCTCGGCGAAACGCTGCCTGGCGCTGGGGCGCAGCGTGCACCGCGCGTTGACCAGCTGGCCGGGGCAGGAACGCGTGGTGGTGATCGGCACCGGCGGCCTGTCGCATCAGCTGGATGGCGCGCGCGCCGGGTTTATGAACCCCGATTATGACCGGTTCTGCCTGGACAATCTGGCGCGCAATCCCGATCTGCTGACCCGTCACAGCATCCACGATATTGTGCGGTTGTCGGGTACGCAGGGCGTTGAAATCCTCAACTGGATTGCCGCGCGCGGCGCGCTGGGGCCGTTTGCGACCGAGGTGCACCGCAATTACCACATCCCGATTTCAAACACCGCAGCGGCAACGATGGTGCTCAACCCGGCGTGAAAGGACCCGGCAATTATCCCGCGCCGTTGCCGGCCACACCGGGCCGATCGTTGCGCGATGGCACAGCGCCGCCGGCCAGCGCCCGCGTGAACAATCCTGCCACCAACCGGGGTTCCAGCCAGCGCCCTGCGACATACAGCACGGTAAATATCCCGGCAAACACCCGTCCCGAAATTTTCGAACCATCGACAATGGCCGACACGCCCAGGAAAAATACCGGCAACAGGAAACAGAACAGCAGGGCCCGGCCGACCAGTTCATAGCGCAGGGTGCCGCCCGTCAGCCCGGCGGCGATCTGCAGCCGCCCGCGGTCAAACACCGCCAGCTTGTCCTGCGACAGCGGGTTGACCTTGTGAAACGTCACCACATCGCCATCGCGCTGGCGGGTCGTGCCGGGATCGTGGAACAGCGGGTCCAGCCGCGCCGCCGCCTCATCCACCGACAGCCCCGGGGCAATCGGCAGCGACCCGCGCACGGTCCAGATCCAGTCGATCAGGCGCAAGGCGGTAAAGCTCATTCCGCCGGAACAGCGGTCGGGCTGCGCCAGGCCCGCGCGCGGTCGATCAACGGCATGAACGTGTACAGCATTTGTTCGCGGATCGACATGCGGCGTCCGCCTTCCTGCCCGACCAGTTCGGATTCGCCGTCCACGCACGTTCCGAACATGCGGTCGATGAAAATGAAGGTGTTGGAATAATTGCAGCGCGTGCTTTCATAATCCTGCGAATGGTGCAGGCTGTGATGTTCGACCGTGTTGAACAGGTACATCCACCAGCGCGGGGAATTGAAACGGATGTTGGCGTGACTGTAAACGCCCATGGCCATGCCGATCCCGCCGGCGGCCAATCCGGCGCGCGGAATGAAATCCAGAAATCCTTCGACCCCCAGGCCGATCAGGAAAATTTCGGTGGGGTTGCCGATCGCACCCTTCAGCGTGTTGAGCTGGGTGATGAAGTGATGCGGAGCGTGGCTCAGCCACAGCGGATGAAAATTGTGCATCGCACGATGCATCCAGTATTGGCCGAAATCAAAAATGAACATGCCGACAAACACTTGCACCAGCAACGGCCAGTGCCCGGCCCAGGCAGTGTGGATGTTGAGCGAGTGCTTGATCGCATCGACCGCCGGTTCGCTGCCGATATGTTTGGCGGCAAATTTGATCAGCGTCACGCTGACCGCGACGTAGAACATGTCGGTGACCAGTTCCTTCCACGTCAGGCGCCAACTGGCGTGCCGTTCGCTGACCCATTCCAGCCCGAGAATCAGCGCCTTGAACGCGATGCCGATGCCGATTGCCACGGCCGGCGTGGCGTATTTGTCCGGTGCAAAGCACCAGAACGCGATCATCGCAAACAGCATCACGGGCTGGAAATGGGTAAAGATGAACTGTTTGATCGGGCCGCCCTCGACAGCGGGCCGATTGGCGAAGAACGGCTTGGTCACCCGTTCCTGCCCGGCGCTCGCCCGGAAAACCCCCTGCCCAAAATATCCTGCGTTCATCCCTGACCCCGAAAATGCCTGGCGCGATACGTTGTGGCAATTGCCGCCCCTGTACGGCTATGAAATTGGCATACCCGCAATCAAATCGCTATGCCGTACGTCATCCGACGTATGCGGCACTGGCCTGCACTATCGGGCAGGCGCCACCGCAACCAGATCGGCCATGAATTCCGCCTGCACCGCGGTCGGCCGCCACGATGCGCGGGTGGTCACGCCGATCTGGCGGTGGAACGATCCGGGCGGGTTGCCGAGCGAGGTCAGCCAGCGCGCCTCCAGTTCTACCGCGACCTGGTCGGGGGAGGCCAGGGTGAGGAAATCGCTGTCGATCAGCACCTGGCGAATGGTCATTACCGATCCCGATTCCACCGGCACCGGCGGCGCGGGCACCCCGGCATCGGCAAACATCGCCGCCCATGATGTGCGCAACGGTGATCCACGCCCGGGCAGGACCCAGCTGTATTGTGCCAGCGCGTGCAGGTCGGGTGTCTTGCCCGCCAGCGGGTGGCCGGCGCGAGCCACCACGATCGGTTCATCCTCAAACAACAGCGTCTGCACCAGATCGGGTTCGACCATCGGATCGCGCAGCGCCCCGATCATCAGGTCGATCACCCCGTTGCGCAGGGGTTCGACCAGTTCGGCGCGGGCGCCTTCGGCAATGGCGATGCGCACTTGCGGGTGGCGTTTCAGGAACCGGGTGACCGCCGCCGGCAGAATGCGCGCACGCGACAGCGGCATCGCGCCCACGGTAATGCGGCGGATTTCGCGGCCTTTCAGCGCCTCGATCTCGGCCAGCCCGGCCTCCAGCTCTACCCGTGCCAGCCGGAATGCGCGGGCCAGCGCATGCCCCGCCTCGGTCAGCACCACTGCATTGCCGCGCCGCTGCACCAGCGTTTTGCGCAACGACAGCGACAGGTCCTTGATCGCGCGGTGCAGCGTCGGCACTGCCAGCCCGGTGGCCAGGCTGGCCCCCAGATACCCGCCGCCATCCGCCAGCGCGAGCAGTGCGCGCATCCGTGCGGTGGTGACATGCGGGCTAATCGCATGATCGAGCGCGGCGTGGATGCGCGGGCTGAGCAGATCGGTCGCGGCCGTGGCCACCATGCCGTTGTGGCGGCGTTCGAACAGCGGCAGGCCGATCAGCGCCTCCACCCGCGCCAGTGCCTGGGTCAATGCCGGCTGGGTCAGATTGACCGCACGTGCGGCGGCGCCCATCGTGCCCAACCGGGCAATCTGCGCGACCGCCGCCAGATGCCGCAAATTGTAATCCCAGATTTCCATACGCACTCCGCAGGCCGGGCCGGACCCGGGTCTTAGCAAATTCTAATGGGTTCGCCAATCTTTCCGCTTTCCCCTTGGTTCAGGCGCGGCGCAACCGGGGATGGAGCAATACAACCAGACAGGCGGGCAGCGTTCATGAGCGGAATTGTCGTGCAGAAAATCGAACGGGCGCCGATCGCGGTGATCGACGCGCTGGGCCAGTGCGGCGTGGCCACAGTGCACGAGGCGCAGGGGCGTACCGGGCTGCTGGGCAGTGCGCTGCGGCCGATCTATGCCGGCGCCCGCATTGCCGGATCGGCGGTCACCATCAGCGCCCCCCCGGGCGACAACTGGATGGTGCATGTGGCGATCGAACAACTGCAGCCGGGCGACATTCTGGTGCTGGCGCCGACGTCCCCGTGCGAAGACGGCTATTTCGGCGACCTGCTGGCGACATCGGCACAGGCGCGCGGCTGTCGCGGGCTGGTGATCGATGCCGGGGTGCGCGATCTGCGCGATCTGACGGAAATGCAGTTCCCGGTGTGGTCAAAGGCGGTCTATGCCCAGGGCACGGTCAAAAACACGCTCGGTTCGGTCAATGTGCCGGTGGTCTGCGCCGGTGCGGCGATCCAGCCCGGCGATGTGATCGTGGCTGACGACGATGGCGTCTGCGTGGTGCCGCGCGCCCAGGCCGAAACCGTGCTGGCCGCAGCCCGGGCGCGCGAAGCGAACGAGGCGGACAAGCGGGCGAAGCTGGCCGCCGGCGTGCTGGGGCTGGATATGTACAAGATGCGTGAACGGCTGGCAGAAATGGGCCTGAAATATGTCTGATGCACACTATGTCTGATTCACATGACGCACGCTGCATGTGGATGCGCGGCGGCACGTCCAAGGGCGGTTATTTTGTCAAAGATGATTTGCCCGTGGACGTTTCCGCGCGCGACGCGTTTCTGCTGGGCGTGATGGGGTCGCCCGACCCGCGCCAGATCGATGGTATGGGCGGCGCCGATCCGCTGACCAGCAAAGTGGCGGTGGTGTCGTCATCAAACCGCGACGGGATCGATGTCGATTACCTGTTTCTGCAGGTGTTTGTTGATCAGGCGATCGTGTCGGACGCGCAGAATTGCGGGAATATCCTGGCCGGCGTTGGCCCGTTCGCGATCGAGCGCGGTCTGGTTACCGCCACTGGCGATGTCACGCGCGTGGCGATTTATATGGAGAATACCGGCCAGGCGGCGGTGGCGACTGTCGCCACACCCGGCGGTGTGCCGACCTATGCCGGCAATGCCGCGATTGACGGCGTGCCCGGCACCCATGCGGCGATCCCGCTGGAGTTTCGTGATACCGCGGGTTCCAGCTGCGGCGCGCTGCTGCCCACCGGCAACGTGGTCGATGTGGTCAATGGCGTGGCGGTTACGCTGATCGACAACGGCATGCCGTGTGTGGTGATCAGGGCGCAGGACTTGGGCATCACCGGCTATGAGGATCGCGACTGGCTGGACAATGCGACCGAACTGAAAGCGCGGATAGAGGCGATCCGGTTGATTGTCGGCCCGATGATGAACCTGGGCGATGTCACCGCCAAATCGGTGCCCAAGATGATGCTGGTCGCCCCGCCGCGTAACGGCGGCGCGGTCACCGTGCGCAGTTTCATCCCGCATCGCGCGCATGCCACGATTGGCGTGCTGGGCGCGGTGTCGGTGGCGACCGCCTGTCTGTTGCCGGGGTCGCCCGCTGCCGCAGTGGCCACGGTGGGTGAGGGGCCGCGCAAAACGCTGTCGGTCGAACACCCCACTGGCGAAATGAGCTGTGTACTGGAAACCGATGCCAGCGGCGCGGTGGTGAGCGCCGCGCTGCTGCGCACCGCGCGCAAAATGATGGATGGAGTGGTTTTCGCATGAGTGGCAACGCAACGCCCGAACGCATCGTGTCGTGGCACGCCAATCCATCAAAACCGCGCTATGTGCCGCCGGCGGGCGCGATCGATGCGCATTGCCACGTGTTTGGCCCGCAGGCGCAGTTCCCGTTCAGCGCCAAGGCGAAGTATCTGCCCCAGGACGCCGGGCCGGACAGGCTGTTTGCCCTGCGCGACCATCTGGGGTTTGCCAAAAACGTGATCGTGCAGGCCAGCTGCCATGGCACCGACAATGCCGCCACGCTCGATGCCATTGCCCGGTCGCAGGGCCGCGCGCGCGGGGTGGCGGTGGTCGACCCCGCGATCAGCGAGTCCGAACTGCACGCCATGCATGCCGGCGGCATGCGCGGCATACGCTTCAATTTTCTGAAACGGCTGGTCGATGATGCGCCCAAGGACAAATTTCTGGACGTGGCGCGGCGCCTGCCCGCCGGGTGGCACGTGGTGATCTATTTCGAAGCGGATATTCTGGAAGAATTGCGCGGCTTCATGGATGCGATCCCGGTACCGCTGGTGATCGACCACATGGGCCGCCCCGATGTCACCCAAGGCGCCGATGGTGCGGATATGAAGGCGTTTCGTGCATTGCTGGATTCGCGCGATGATATCTGGTTCAAGGCGACGTGCCCCGACCGGCTCGATCCGGCCCAAAATGGCAGGGGCGGCGATCCGTGGAATATGTTTGCCGATGCGGTCGCGCCGCTGGTGGCCGATTATCCCGGCCGTGCGCTGTGGGGCACCGACTGGCCGCATCCCAATATGCAGGACGCCATTCCCGATGATGGCCATCTGGTCGACATGATCCCGCGCATCGCGCCCACGGCCGAACTGCAACACCGGCTGCTGGTGGCCAATCCGACAGCCTTGTATTGGGCCGATTGAGAGTCTGTTTCGAAAGTCGCTGACAAGCGACTTTCGAAACAGACTCTGACCAAAGCGCTTGCAGCGGCGCGGTTGTGGTGGTGAAACCATGGCCATGCAGCTGGATCTTTTTCGTTCGTTATGGGGGTGGCCTGCCGGGCCTGGCGCCGATTGGGCGCGGTGCGGTGCAGAGTGCCGCGAAAACGGCTTTGTCGGCGTGGAAACCCGGCTGCCTGCCGATCCGTTTGCCCGCCGCGCGCTGAAATCCGCGCTGGCGGAACAGGGGCTGGATTATATCGCGGTGGTGTTCACCGGCGGCGATGTCATCCCCGATCAGTCATGGGCCCCGGCGCAGCATTGCGACCGGCTGGCTGCGGCGATCGATGGCGCGGGGCAGCTGGGCGCGCGGTTTGTCAATGTGCTGGCCGGCAACGATCGCTGGCCGCTGGCGATGCAGGTCGATTTTTTTGGCCGGGCGCAGGCGCTGGCCGATGCGGCCGGGATCATGTGCAGTTTTGAAATCCATCGCGCCACATCGTTGTACAGCCCGTGGCTAACGCTTGATCTGATCGCGCAGGTGCCGCAATTGCGCTTTACCGCCGATCTCAGCCACTGGGTGGTGGTGTCGGAACGGTTGTTGAATGATCCGGCGGATGATCTGTCGCCGTTTCTGAACCGGGTGCACCATGTGCAGGCCCGCGTCGGTTATGACCAGGGGCCGCAAGTGCCGCACCCGGCCGCGCCCGAATATGCCGATGCGCTGGCCTGGCATCAGGCGATGTGGGAACGGGTGTGGGCGGCCCAGCACGCGCGCGGCCAGGCGGTCACCACGCTCACCCCCGAATTCGGCCCCGACGGCTATACGCACTTGTTGCCGTTTACCCGCGCGCCAGTGGCCGATATCTGGGATTTGAACCGCTGGATGGCCCAAACCAGCCGCACACAGTTTACCGCATGGAGCCAGATGGCATGACCCCTTTCGAAGCGCTGCCGATTATCGATATCCGCCGCCTGTTCAGCGCAAACCCTGCCGATCGTCAGGCCGTGGCGGAGGAACTTGGCCGCGCGGCACGCGAAGTCGGGTTTTTCTATATCAGCGGGCACGGTATTTCGGCGGAGCGGATTGCCGCCTTGCGCGCCGCCACGACTGACCTGTTTGCGCATGATTTCGACTGGAAAATGGCGTGCCACATCGGGTTGGGGCGTGGGCACAAGGGCTATGTGCCTGAAGGATCGGAATTTTACGGCTCCGGGCGGCCCGATCTGAAAGAGGCGTGGGATGTGGGGTTCGAAGCCGCCGACGATCATCCGTTTGTACTGGCGGGGCAGCCGCTGATCAGTGGCAACAAATGGCCCGCGCTGCCGGGGTTTCGCGATTCCGTCGATGCCTATTATGCCGATGTGTTTGCGCTGGGGCGCAAGCTGTTTCAGGGTTTTGCGCTGGCGCTGGGGCAGGATGAACACGCTTTTGACGCGCTGGTAACCTGCCCGCCGTCAAAGCTGCGGCTGATCCATTATCCGGTTGATCCGTCGGCGCGGGATGCGCCGGGCATTGGCGCGCATACCGATTACGAATGCTTTACGCTGCTGTTGGCCGATCAGCCCGGGCTGGAAGTGTTGAACGGCGAAGGCCACTGGATCGACGCGCCGCCGGTGACCGTGGACGGCGAGGAACTGTTCGTGATCAATGTGGGCGACATGCTGGAGGTGATGACCGCCGGGCAGTTCGTGGCCACCACCCACCGCGTGCGCAAGGTGCAACACGAACGCTATTCGTTCCCGCTGTTCTTTGCCTGCGACTATGCGACCAAGATCCGACCCTTGCCCGAATTCGATCCCACCGGCGAACGCGCAGCCGAATATCCCGACATTTCAATCGGCGATCACATGTGGTCGATGGCGTTGCAGACGTATCGCTATCTGCGCGAAAAGGTCGCCAACGGTGAACTGGCGCTTCCCGCCAACGCGCGCGGCACGCATACGTTTGGCCAGTTCAAGGCTCTGGCGGAATAGCGCCGTCGTGATCCGTGAATGCCCCGAATCAAAAAGCCCCTCCCCTCAGGGGAGGGGTTCGGGAGGGGTGTCCGACGCCTGATTTGTCGTGCGTCATCGCAGCGCCGGACACCCCCTCCCAACCCTCCCCCTGAGGGGGAGGGCTTTTTATTCAGTGGGTTGCACTAACGTCATGCTTGCCGATCACGCGACGCCGCGATCCTGCCCTTCCCAAAATTCGGCGCGCATCGTTTTCTTGTCGAACTTGCCGACTGCGGTGCGGGGCAGGGCGTCCTTGAAAAACACGTGCTTGGGCGCTTTCACGCTGCCGATCCGGTCCTTGCAATGCGCGATGATCGCCGCGGCATCGGGCGCACCCGGGCCGGCGACCACCAGCGCGGTGACCGCTTCGCCCCACTTGTCATCGGGAATGCCGATCGCCGCGCATTCCAGGATGCCGGGCAATTCGGTCACCGCGGCCTCCACCTCGGTGCAGAACACGTTGAACCCGCCGGTGACGATCATGTCCTTTTTGCGGTCGACGATGTAGTAATACCCATCGGCATCGCGCCGGCCCACGTCGCCGGTGTGGTGCCAGCCGTGCGCCCAGGTTTCGGCGCTGACCTCTGGCATTTCGAAATAGCCGCCGCCGACGATGCCGCCGCGCCCGACGATTTCGCCCACTTCATCCACGCCCAGCAGATTGCCGTCGTCGTCCATCAGCTCCACGCGCACCGAATAAGTCTGGCGGCCGCAACTGGCCAGCCGTTCGGGATGATCGCCCGCCGCCGCGGCCGCGACCACTTCGGGTGGCAGCCAGGTGGCGACCAGGTGGAATTCGGTCTGGCCATACGACTGGCACATGCAGGGGCCGAAAATCTCCACCATCTGGCGCAGCTTTTCCGGCGCGCATGCCGAACCCGCCAGCAGAAAGAACTGCAGGCTGGAATAATCGATTTCACGCACGCGCGGGTGCGCCAGCATCGTGTACACTGCGGTGGGCGGCAGGAAGGTGTGCGTCACGCGGTGTTCGACCACCGCGTCCATCACCGCATCGGCATCGAATTGCGGCAGCACGACAATGGTGGCGCCCATCGTGATGCCCGCCATGGTAAACGGCCCGGCCGCATGGGTAAGCGGCGCGGTGGCCAGAAATACCGGGTAATCGGTATAGGCGTTGGGTTTCAGCGCCATGCCGTTGCCGATGGTTTCCAGCATGGTGCCCCAGCTGCGGTTGAGCACGCGCACGCCCTTGGCCGGGCCGGTGGTGCCGCCGGTGGCAATGATCGCGGTCAGTTCATCGCCATTGCCGCCCGGATCGCCCCAATCGGCCACCGGGGGCGATCCGGCAGGCCGCATGAACTGATCGAGCGAGGGTGCATCGCCCTCGGGCTGGTCGATGCACACCATCAGGCGGATGGTCGGCACCGATTGCTGCACATGCCGCGCATCATCGGCATAGTGCGAATGGTAAAACAGCACCGTAGCGCGCACATAGTTGAGATAGACCACATTGTCGGACAGCGCGTTGCGCGTGTTGACCGGAATCCACGTTGCGCCCGCGCGCCACAGCGACAGCATGGCCACCAGCACGCCGGGGTGGTTGGGGCTCATTACCGCAACCGCTTCCTGATGCGCCAGCCCGGCATCGAGCAGCGCGCCGGCCGTGCGGTGCGTCAGCGCGTGGACTTCGCCATAAGTCAGCGACTGGCCATTGGCGATCAGCAGCACGCGATCGGGATGGAGTCGTTCCTGGCGGTCAAAATAATCGATATTACGCATTGTTCGTGGTCTCGGCTTTTCCGGTGATCTTGGCGGTTTCGGCGGCGGTGGAAGCCGGGCCGGTGTTGCGGTTGATCAACCCGCCCACCAGTGTCGGCCCTTTGGCAAACGGTTCGGGATCGCCCGCGCGCATCTGCAATCCAAACAGCGGGCTCATCCCGGGGATGCGGCCCAGCCCGCCATACAGGTCAAAGCCGCGATCGATCCAGTCGCGCAGCGGTTCATCATCGGTCATTGGCGGGATGTCGGCGATGCTGGCGCACCACAAAAACACCGCCAGCGCGCGATAATCGGCATAATTGGGCGTTTCGCCGCCCAGCCATTTGTGTTCACGCAAAATCCCGCGCAGCAATTCCAGTTCGGGCAGCACCAGCGGCAGCCGGTCTTCGCGGCCCACAATCAGTTCCTCCATCGGCGCGCCCCACATGCGGCGGCGCGATTCGACGATATAGCGGATGTCCTGCGGAAAACAGCGGTCGCGGTACTGCACGGCATAGCAGCGCGCCCACACGCTGACTGCGGTCTTCCACAGCCAGGTTTCCAAAAACTGGGTCAGCACGCGTACCGATGGATCGCCGATCAGGGTGGGACGTTCAGGATATTTGCGATCGAGATGTTCGGCAATCAGCCACGAATCGAGCACCCATTCGCCATCATCGACAATCACCGGCAGGCGTTCGGAATGGCCCCCGGTACGATCGAGAATGCCGATGAACCCGCCATCGACCACATCCAGGTCGAACCCTTTGTGTTTCAACGCATATTTGGTGGCCCACACAAACGGGCTGGTGGTCGCGCCGCTGGCGTGTTGCAGGTCGAAAAAGGTGATGCGGTTGTCTTTTGCCATGGTCGCCATCCTCTTTCGTCGGGGCCTGTCGCGTGCGCAGCGTGCGGCACGGCGGTCCTGATCGGTTGTCTATTTTGTTAGTAATACATACAAAATGCCGCAAGGGAAGGGGGATTTGGCAGGGGCGGCCTACCCCTTGGTGATGCTGGCGATCAGCGTCGGTGCATCAGTCAGCGCGCCACATCGCGGCCTGTTATTCGGCGCGCCACAGCGCGGCCTGTTATTCGGCGCGCCACAGCGCGCCCAGCGCAGGCACGAGGTGATCGCGGTGTTCGGGCGCAATGCGGGCCAGCAGATCGTCTTCAAACGCGGTGGTGATGGCGTCGGCCCGGGCACGGCGTTCCTGCCCGGCCGGGGTCAACAGCACGGCCTGCGATTTGCCGTCAATCGGTTTGCGTTCAATCAGCCCGGCCTCTTCCAGCCGGGCCAGCAGCGGCACCATGTTGGCGCGCTGGATATCCAGCACGCGGCCGATTTCGCTGGCGGTGACATCGTGGCGACGCTCGACCAGCAGCAGCACCGAAGCCTCGGCAATGCGCAAGTCGATCAGGGCAAGCCGGCGCGCCAGTTCGCCCATCATGGCATTGGCGGCACGGCGCAGGGCATAGCCGGGGCGTTGGCGCAGAATGTCGGTCATGGGCGCAAAATCCATCGCTCCGTTGTCAGGATAGTTATTGACAATAACAATATTGCCGATATCTCTGATAGCATAACGTCCAGATCACGAAAGAGCACGACATGAGCGATCGCAGCGAAGAGGATACCGTCGCGTTTTCGGTGGAGAACCGGATCGCCTGGGTAAAATTCAATCGCCCGGAAAAGCGCAACTGCATGAGTCCAAAGCTTAACCGGCAAATGAAGAAGGTGCTGGAAGAGCTGGAATTCCGTGATGATGTCGGCGTGCTGGTGCTGACCGGTGAGGGTGAGGCGTGGACCGCCGGGATGGATCTGAAGGAATATTTCCGCGAAACCGAGGCGCAAGGCCTGTGGGCCATCCGCAAAAGCCAGCGTGAATCCTATGGCTGGTTCGAACGCCTGCGCTGGTATGAAAAGCCGACGATTGCAATGATCAACGGCTGGTGTTTCGGCGGCGGGTACGGGCCGTTGTTCGGCTGTGATATCGCCATCGCGGCCGAAGACGCGCAGTTCGGCCTGTCGGAAATCAACTGGGGCATCCTGCCTGGCGGCGGTGCCAGCAAAGTCGCGCAGGAGCTGATGCCGTTCCGCAAGGCGATGTACCATGCAATGATGGGCGAAAACCTGTCGGGCAGCGATGCTGCCGCGCAAGGCCTGGTGACCGAGGCGGTGCCCGCCGACCAGCTGCACGCGCGGGTGCAGGAAATCGCCGAGGCGCTGTTGAAAAAAGACCCCAATGCCCTGCGCGCGACCAAATGGACCATGCGTCGCGTCGTCGACATGACCTATGACAACGCACTGGAATACCAGATCCGTGCGCAGGAAGCCTTGAACGGTTTTGGCGGAGCCGCCGCGCGCAAGGAAGCGACCAAACAGTTCCTGGATGACAAGACGTTCAAACCGGGGCTGGGCACGTTTGACGCCACCAAGGTCCAGGGCTGATCAACAGTCCATATGGGGAGGAATGACATGGCGTTGGATCGTCCGCGTTTTTCACGCGATCAACTGGCGCGATTGTTGCGGCCGCAATCGATCGCGGTGGTCGGCGCCAGTGACAAGCCGGGCGCGCTGGGCGCCACGCTGATCACCAATCTGGATCGTGCCGGGTTTGCCGGCACGGTCTGGCCGATCAACCCCAAACGTGATGCCATCGGCGTGCGCAAATGCCTGGCCGGCATTGAAGACCTGCCCATGGGCGTTGATGTTGCGGTGCTGGCCATTCCGCGCCCGGCAGTGCTGGATACCGTGCGCGCACTGGCCGCGCGCGGCGTGGGCGCGGTGATCGTGTTTTCGGCCGGTTTTGCCGAAGACGGCCCCGAAGGCCTGGCCGAACAGGGCGAAATCGCGCGCATCGCGGCCGCAGCGGGCATGGTAATCGAAGGTCCGAATTGCCTGGGCCTGGTCAATCATGTCGATAAAATCCCGCTGACTTTTGTCGAAGCGTTTTGCGAACCGCCGGCCGGGCGCCGCGCGGTGGGCGTGGTGTCGCAATCGGGCGCGATGGCGGCGGTGCTGGGCACCGTGCTGATCGCGCGCGCGGTGCCGACCAGCTATTCGGTTTCCACCGGCAACGAAGCCGGCAGCGGCGTCGAAGACTATGTCGACTGGCTGATCGATGATCCCGACACACAGGTCATCGCGATGATCGTCGAACAGTTCCGCGCGCCGGCGCGGTTTCTGCACGCCGCGCAGCGTGCGCGCGCGGCAGGCAAGCCGATCGTGCTGCTGCACCCCGGCACATCCAGCGCGGCGCGCGAATCCGCCGCCACGCATACCGGGGCAATGGCGGGCGATTACCAGTTGATGCGTGCCAAAGTCGCACGCACCGGGGTTATCTTTGCCGAAACCCTGCAGGAACTGGGCGACGTGGCCGAATTGCTGGTGCGCGCCCCTGCGCTCACCCGGCCAGAGGTGGCGGTGCTGGGGGAATCCGGTGCGTTCAAGGCGATGGTGCTTGATCAGGCGGAGCGGCTGGGCCTGCCGCTGACCCCGCTCGACAACACCAATGCGCCCGGCTTGCGCGCTGCGCTGCCGCCGTTCGTGCCGGTCAGCAATCCGCTCGACATCACCGCGCAAGGGTTGAGCCAGCCGTCGATCTATACCCAGGTGTTGACCGCGCTGCTGGACGATGACCGCGTTGGTGCAATTGTCGCCGGGATCATCCAGTCCGATCCGGTCACTGCCGATATCAAGGTTCCGGCAATCCTGGCCGCGCTCGATGGCCGCGTGCTGACCAAACCGCTGATCTTCGCCGGGCTGGACGAAGGCGCGCGCATGCCCGACCATTACATCGCTGCGCTGCGCGCGGCCGGTGTGCCGTGGTTTCCCACCACCGAACGCGTGCTGGCTGCGCTGGCCCGGCTGGGCAGTTGCAATGAAGCCGCGCAAACCGCGGCGATCATACCCCTGCCGTTGCCCGCGCTGGCGGACGAGGCAGGGGTCGTGCCCGAATACCGCGCAAAAGCCCTGCTCGCCCCGCTGGGGGTGCCGTTCCCGAACGGAGCGTTTGCGGCCGACGCCGATGCGGCGGCGGCCGCCGCCGCCACGCTGGGCTATCCCGTGGCGATGAAGGCGCAGAGCCCTGCGCTCAGCCACAAGAGCGACGCGGGCGGGGTGATCCTCAATCTGTCCGATGACGATGCGGTGCGTGCGGCGTGGCAGCGCATGCATGCCAGCGTCGCCGCCTATGACGCCATGATCACGCTCGATGGCGTGCTGATAGAGGCGATGGGCCCGCGCGGCATGGAAATGATCGTCGGTGGCCGCAACGATCCCGAATGGGGCGCGGTGGTGCTGGCCGGGTTTGGCGGGGTCACCGCCGAAGTGCTGCAGGACGTGCGCCTGTTCACCCCCGACATGACCCATGCCGAAGTCATGGCCGATCTGGGCAAGCTGAAAAGCGCCGCCCTGCTGGCCGGCTGGCGCGGGGCCCCCGCGCTGGATGTGCCGGCGCTGGCTGACCTGATCGTGACCGTGGCGCGGCTGCTGCACAGCGAACCGCGTCTGGCCGAACTCGATCTCAACCCGGTGATCCTCTACCCGTCAGGCCGGGGCGTGATCGCGCTCGATGCGCTGATTCTGGCGCAATAAGGTCCAGCGCCATAACCGCCCTTGTGGCACCTCCGCGGTGCGGCGAAAACCGCGGCGTTCCAGTTCGTGGGCGATCATCACATAGTCGCTCCACGCACAAACGCCGTCGATCCGGCGGGTATTGCCCAGCCCGCTGCGGATGGTCGCCCAGCGCTGGCGGCGTTCTTCGACCAGATCGATGGTCTGCGTTGCCAGACCGGGCGCGCCGCCAAAGCGGCTGTCATGGATCGCCACATCGGCCAGTGGCATGGCGCGGGCCAGCGGGCCAAGCCCGAGCATGCCGGTCGAAACTGCGCCGGCCTTGATCAGCGCGCGTCTGCTCATGCCGGCGCGTGTGGGGTCCGCCTTCACTTGCCGCGCCCCAGGTATGCCGCCACGCTGTCGAGCTCTGCATCGGTTACATCAACGCGGGTCTGCGGCGGCATCGCGCCTTTGCCCATCCGCACCACGGCGTGGACATAGGCCGCGGTCAGATCGTCGCGGTTGGCCAGCAGCGCGGTTGCCGGGCTGGCGCCAACCGCCAGCCGTTGCTTCACCAGCAGATTGGTGCCCATGCCATAGGTCAGATGGCAATAACCGCAGTGGTTTTCAAACAAGGCCTGACCATCGCGACCCGGCGCCAGCCGGTCACCGGCCGGGGCGGGGCTGCGCATCTGATAGGGCGGTGCCGGTGGCGGATCGGCCAGCACCAGCCCCGCCGGGCCCAGGATCAGCGCGGCGCAGGCCACGATTGTTTTCATGCGCGTCATCACGCCCGGCCCTCCTGCGTCTGATCCCGGTATGCGGCTGGCCAGACGCCCTGTTTGCCCGGGGCGATAATGCCGTTGGGATCAAGCGCATCCTTTATCCGCTCGTTCAGCCGGCGCAGCGCGTGGCCGTTGAAATCGTACGTGTCCATCACCGTGTCCATCCAGCCGAGGTGCGTGCGGTATTCGCCATATCCGGCCTTGGCAGTTTCGCCGATCAGCGCGTTGAACAGCTTTTTCATATTGGCGATCTGATCGGGCTGATCGCGGTCAAACATCAGCATGTTGATATTGGTGGCAAACCGCCCGCCGAT
Source organism: Novosphingobium sp. (assembly GCF_040398825.1). Classification (GTDB taxonomy): domain Bacteria; phylum Pseudomonadota; class Alphaproteobacteria; order Sphingomonadales; family Sphingomonadaceae; genus Novosphingobium. The sequence goes on along the minus strand of NZ_JBBATI010000002.1, from coordinate 128,495 downwards.
GGTGAAGCTGGCATAGAAATCAACATCGTGCGCGGCGATGATCGCGCGGCTGCGCTTCAATTGCCCCATCACGTGTTCCGCTGTTGCGGGCACCACGGGGGAAAAGCCCATGTGCGCGCCGCGCCCGCCGACCCAGTCGCTCATCTGCAACGGCACCGCCGATGGCACGCCCATGGTGATATCGACCGCGTTGGTCGGCTCGCCCGTATGCCACCAGTGTTCGGCGGGCGGCACAGCCAGATTGCGCGCTATCGCCGCGCGCACGATGTCGGCCTTGGCCCGGATCACGGTTTCATCGCCATACAGCCGCAGCGCGACCTGCCAGTACCCCAGCTTGTATTGCGCCAGCAGCTCTTTCACCCGCCATTCGGGGATCGCGCCGGGTTTGTCCCAGAAATCGTTGCGCTGGCCTTTCAGCACCATCTTGCCCAGCCAGCTGGGGATGAACACGTTCTGGTCGATCAGCCCGGCGATTTTCAGCGGCGCGATGGTGTCGATCACCCAGCCGATGTCGTCTTCATTGGGGATGTCGAACACCAGTTCCAGCGACGCGGCCGGCGCCGGTTGCAGCCACAGCCCGGCGCGGGTGACCACGCCCAGGCTCGACTGGGTAAACGCCAGGTCAAACGTCGGCCCATAGCTGAGCGGGTGCAAGTGCCAGGCGTGGTTGCCGGTCATCGCGCCCATCCCGGTGCGCACCAGATCGCCATCGGGCAGCACGACCTCAAACCCGCACAGATTGCGCGCGTGCAGGCCATAGGGGGTATAGCCGATGCCGTGTTCAAACGCGTTGCCCAGCACCGATCCCCAGGCATTGCCCGGCACCGACAGCCACAGCGGCAGTTTTTCGCGCGCGATCGCCTCATGCAGGTCAAAAAAGCTGACCCCCGGTTCCAGCACGCAGGTCGCCAGCTTCGCATCGATATCGATGATTGTGTTCATCCGGCCCAGATCGAGCACCACGCTGCCCGCCATGCGCGGCGCGGCAGTGCCATAGCCCAGGTTCTTGCCGCGCGAGACCGGCCACAGCGGCACTTTGTGCTGGTTGGCCAGCCGCACAATCGCCTGCACTTCCGCCGCCGAGGCGGGTGCGACCGCCGCCGAGGCCGGCCATTGTTCGGACGGGCCGGGGGCATAGATATCGGCATAGGCATCGCGGTCGGCGTCGGTCGACAGCACCCAGTCTTTGCCGACCACGCCGGCAAAGGCGGTCAGCGCGGCACCGAATGCCTTTGGGCTGATGCGCGGTGGCAGTACCAGTTTCATGTGCGGATTTTCCTTCAGTAACTGGACAGGATGGCCAGGCTGGGCGCATCGAGCGGCAGCCCGCGTTTGACCTTTTCCAGGTCGTCGGCGCGTGTCCTGGCTTGCGTGTCGATCAGCCAGGCGTGGATGGCGTCGGCGTCGGCGGGTTTCAGCGCTTCGTCCCAGCGCGGCATGCCCGCTGCCTGATACAGCCCGTCGAGCACGATCTGGCGGAACGCGGCATGGGTGCCTTCGTTCATGCGCCGCAAATCAGGCGTGATCGACCGCGGCTGATTGGCATGGCACAGCGCGCAGCCGACACTGTAATACAACGCCTGTCCGCGCGCGATCACGGCCGGGGTGACCCCGGGGGCCTGTGCCGGCGGCGGCGGCGCAACCTCCAGCGGGGGCAGCAGCGGCGGGACCGGCACCGGCCCGCCATCCAGCCGGAACACCAGCAGCCGGCCCTGATTGCCGCGCTGATAGGCCGCCGAATAGCGCGGCACATAGGGATAGCCACCACCACCCCAGGCCGCCATCACCGCGATATATTGCACCCCGCCCAGCCGATAGGTCATCGGCGCGGCCATGATCGAGGTGCCGGTCTGGATCGATTTCAGCACCATGCCGGTCTGCGCATCCAGCACGCGCAATTCGCCGGCAATCGTGCCATGCACCACCAGGCCCGACGCCGTGGCCAGCACCCCGGCGCGATCCTGCCAGCCCCCGGTCGGATCGGACCACAGCGTGCGCCCGGTCTGTGGATCGATCGCGCGCACATCGGCCTGCGCGGGGTTGGCCAGCACCTCTGCCCAGGCGGGCAGCGCCTTGACCGCGCTTTGCACTGGTGGCGGCAGGGATGGCAGCGCGGCGGCGAGATCCGACGTGAACACCAGCGCCGCGCCATTGTTCATCCCTTTGGCCTGATACGGCTTTGGCCCGGGCGGGACAAAGATCAGATTGCCCATGTCGAGCACCGCGCCATACCAGCGCCCGCGCGTCTGGTCATAGGCGCCGGGGTGCCAGTTGCGCGCGCCGGGGGTGGCGGGAAACACGATTTTCGGCCCGCCCGAAATATCGGCGGCGGGATCAAGCTGCGGCTCTCCGGTTTTGGTATCGACGCCCGTGGCCCAGTTGATCCGCACGATCGGATTGGCGCGCAGCACTTCGCCGGTGGCACGATCGAGCGCATAGAAAAACCCGTTTTTGGGTGCGTGCAGCACCACCGACCGGTCACGCCCGGCGATGGTCATGTGCGTCAGGATCATCGGCGCAGTGGCGTCGTAATCCCACTGGTCTTCTGGGCTTTCCTGGTAAAACCAGCGCATGCGGCCGGTTTTTGCGTCGATCGCGACGATCGATGAAACATACAGGTTGCGCCCGCCTTTGGGGCTGCGCGCGGTCAGGCTGTATGGTTCGGCATTGCCGGTGCCGACCAGCACCAACCCGGTTTCGGGGTCATAGGTGATCGCGTCCCACGGCGATCCGCCCGCGCCGATATCCCAGCGGCTGGCCGGGTCCCAGGTCTTGACCGCGGCCTCCAGCTCGGGATTGTCCTGCGGGCCCAGCGCCGGGTCCTTTGGCGTGGTATGAAACCGCCAGCGCAGTGCTCCGCTGCGGCGGTCATAGGCGCTGATATAGCCGCGCGCGTCATAGTCCGACCCGGCATTGCCCAGCACCACCAGATCACCGGCAATTTCCGGCGCGCCGGTCGATGTGGTGCCGCGGGCGTGGTCTTCGACCGTATCAACCTTCCACACCACGCTGCCGGTGCGTGCATCCAGCGCATAGAGTATGCCATCAAGCGCGCCGACATAGACGAGGCCCCCGGCCAGCACGACCCCGCGATTGGCCATGTCGCAACACACCGAACGGTTGACCTGCATGTCCACCGGCGGTTCAAACCGCCACAGTTCGCGGCCCGTGGCGGCATCAAAGGCATAGGCGCGCCCCGCCACACCGCTGGTATAGAGCACCCCGCCGACCATGACCGGCGTTGCCTCCAGCACGCGATTGGTGCCCAGTTCCGCAGCCCAGGCCAGCCCCAGCCGCGCGACATTGCCAGGGTTGATATCGGTCAGCGGCGAAAAATGCGTTTTGCCCGCATTACCGCCCGGGCTGGCCCATTCCACATCCTGCGATGCCGCCCCGGCCAGCGGCGATGCCACCAGCGCCAGCGCGATCAGGCCCGCAATGACGGGATGATGGCGGCTTTGCGCCCCTCCCCTTTGGGGAGGGGTCGGGGAAGGGTGTCCGAGGCCCGCGTTTTCGCGCTTCACACCAGCGCTGCACACCCCCACCCAACCCTCCCCCTGAGGGGGAGGGCTTTTAAGAGTTTCCCGCCCGCGTATCATCATGCTGGCACATCCCACGGGCTGGGCATGCGATAGGGCACGGTGATGAAATTGGCTTCGATCTGGCAGATCATGCCGTGGTCGATCTTGAACAGTTCGGAAATGTAAAAGCTGTGCGGCCGGCGCACCGGGCTTTTCACCGTGCGCCCGTCGGTCAGCTGATAGGTATCCAGCCGCCCCGAATGGTCGATAAACCCGAACGCCAGCACCAGCCCGCGTTCTTCATCGACCAGCGGAAACCGCCGCGCGCGCAGGGCATCGTCATAGCGGTAATTGCCCATGCGGAACTGCGCCTCGCACCCCAGTGCCGAAACCGGCACGATCTTGGCAAATTCGGGATTGTTGGTGGTCTGCACGCCGTTTTCCACCCGCTGGCAATCGGGGTGGAAACGCGTGTGAATGGTCCCGTCGTTCAATTGCAGCGTGTCAAAATACCCATCGGACAGCCGCACCAGTTCATCGCGCGGGGCAGGGGCCGTGGCATCGGATTCCAGGATCGGTTTGGTCCAGTAGCGCGGGTTTTCAAACTTTATGCCGCTGTCCGACTGGCGCACGATGCACATCTCCGCCTCGGTCACCGCGCCGCTGGCATCCACCGCCAGCCGCAGCGTAAAGCCGGATTCTTCGATCGCCTCTACCACCGTGCCGAAATAGCCGACCTGCCCGGTGCGGGTGTCGGCAAAGCGCAAGGCGTAATCGCCCAGGCCCAGAATCGTGCCCCACACTCCGTCGCCGATGTCCAGCATGACGTTGTTTTCCGACACCAGCGCGCCTGCCGCCCAATCGATCGCAGCGGCATCGCCACGGGCCAGGGCCGCCAGAAACGTGTCGAGCACGGCATAAAGCGCCTGCCGGTCCATGAACTCTCCCGAAAATTGTCGCTGTGGCCTTGTGCTGGCCACAGATTGTCCGTACCTTTGCACCGTATCAAATGTTATAAAGAGCGCAAGGCCCATGTGGCCGGTGCCGAACGGGAAAGAGGGCAAAACGATGGCGCATTCGCCGGTTGAAGAGGCCAATCTGCGCCACGTTCTGGCGATGTACCAGGCCGTGTTGATCGCGCTCGACGCGTCACGGGTGGATGATTTTATTGCGCCCCACTATGTGCAGCACAGCACTCTGGCCGAACCGGGGGTGGCCGCGCTCAAACGCTGGCTGAATGACCGGCGCGCGGATTCGCCCGATGCGCGGCAGACCATCCACCGCGCGTTTGTCGATGCTGACCATGTCATCGTGCATGTGCATGTCTGCCGCTGGCCGGGCGATCGCGGGCTGGCGGTGGTCGATATCTTTCGCCTGGAACATGGTATGATCGTCGAACACTGGGATGTGCTGCAGGATGTGCCGGAATATCCCGTCAATCCCAACCCGATGTTCTGATGCGATGAAAAAGGAAATCACGATGCGTTTTGCCCTTGCACTCGCTCTCGCCGTCTTGCCGGTTCCGGCCCTGGCCGAACCCTGCACTTCGACGCCGAAACAGATCGTCAGCAGTTTTCTCGACCTGTTCTATGGCCAGCACGCGGTGCGGGAGGCGTTCATGACGTATGTCGATCCCGGCTATATTCAGCACAACCCGTACGCTGCGACCGGGCGCGACGCGGCGCTGGCGTTTCTGGAGCCGTTCGCGGCATCGCACCCCGAACAGCATGCCGAGGTCAAGCGCGTGATTGCGGAGGGCGACATGGTGGTGGCGCACAGCTTTGTGCGGTGGACGCGCGACGATCGCGGCGCGGCGGTGGTCGATATCTTTCGCGTGGCCAATTGCAAGGTGGTCGAACACTGGGATGTGCTGCAACCCGTTCCGGAGAAATCTGCCAATGCCAACACCATGTTCTGACCGCACGCGTTTTGCCGGCAAGGCGGTGGTGATCCTGGGCGGCAACGCCGGGATCGGGCTGGCGGCGGCGCGGCTGTTTGCGGGCGAGGGTGCCATGCTGGCCCTGACCGGGCGCAATGCCGAAACACTGGCGGCGGCGGGGGACGAAACCGGCGCGATCACGCACGTGGCCGACATGGGCGATGTGGCCGCCAGCACGGCGGCGCTGACGGCGATCGGCGCCGCGCTGGGGCCGATCGACGTGCTGTTTGTCAACGCCGGGGTCGGCGGGTTTGCGCCAGTGGCAGAGGTTTCCCAGGCGTTCTGGGATGGCATTCACGACGTCAATCTGCGCGGCGCGTTTTTCGCGATTCAGGCGGCGCTGCCGCTGCTGCGCGATGGCGGGGCGATCGTGGTGACCGGGTCGATCGGATCGGTCGCGGCGGTACCGGGCAATGTCGCCTATGCCGCGGCCAAGGCCGGCCTGCGCGCGGTGGTGCGGATCGTGGCAAAGGAACTGTTGCCGCGCGGCATCCGCGTGAACATGATCAGCCCCGGCCCGACCGACACCGAAATCTTCAAACGCGATGCCGCCCCGGCGGACGTGGCCGCGATGCGCAGCATGTTTGCCGATGTGGTGCCGATCGGCCGCATGGGTTCATCCGAAGAAGTCGCCCGCGCGGCGCTGTTTCTGGCCAGTACCGAGGCCAGTTTCATCAACGGTGTCGATCTTTACGTCGATGGCGGCTGCCTGGAACTGAGCTGACGCGAATATCCTCCCCGAAACAGGCAGGATCAGAGGCCCGCGGGCACTGCGTCCAGCAGCATGGTTTTCATTTCCAGATAGGGCAGCAAACCTTCCGGCCCGCCTTCGCGGCCGATGCCCGATTGTTTGAAGCCGCCAAACGGCAGGCCGAAATCCATGCGCAGCCCGTTCTGGCCAAACCCGCCGGTGCGGATGCGGCGGCCGATGTCCCAGGCGGCCTGCGCATCGTGGGTCAGCACCGATCCGTTCAGGCCATAGGCGCTGTCGTTGGCGATGCGCACCGCGTGGTCTTCGTCATCGGCGGGGATCAGGCACAGCACCGGGCCGAATATTTCCTCCTGCGCGATGCGGCTGGCGTTGTCGACATCGGCAAACAGCGTCGGTTCAATGAAATAGCCGACATTCAGATGCGCCGGGCGCGCGCCGCCGGTCACCAGCCGCGCGGTGCGGCGGCCTTCGTCGATATAGCTTTCAACGCGTTCCAGCTGGCGCTTCATCGCCAGCGGCCCAAGCTGGGTGGCCGGATCGTCGCTGTGGCCAATGCGCACCGCCCGCATTTCACCGGCGATCGCCGCGGCCAGTTCGTCATGCCGCGCGCGGGGAACAATCACCCGGCTCAGCATGGCGCAGACCTGCCCGCTCAGCATCGTGATCGTGCCGGTCAACAGCCGCGCAGCATCGGCAATCGCAAAATCGTCGCGCAGGATCGCCGCCGATTTGCCGCCCAGTTCCAGCGTGCAGCGCGCCATGCGCCCGGCGCAGACGGTGGCGATGCGTTTGCCCGCCAGCGTCGATCCGGTAAAGCTGACTTTGTCGACACCGGGGTTGCACACCAGGTGGTCGCTGGCCTCTCGATGTGCGGGCACCAGGTTGACCACGCCGGGCGGAATGCCCGCAGCCTCTGCCGCTTCGGCAATCAGATAGGCCTCCAGCGGGGTTTCGGGTGACGGCTTCATGATCACCGTGCATCCGGTCAGCAGCGCATAGGCGACCTTGTTGGCCATGATCCCGAACGGACCGTTCCATGGTGCGATCGCGGCAACCACGCCGACCGGCTCGTGCACGACCAGCGCACAGGCCGCCGCCTGGCTCGGACGTTGTTCGACAAACGCGAAACTTTCTGCAAACCCGGCGATCTGGCGCAGCGCCATGATGCTGCCGGCGTGCATCGGCCCGGCAAAGCTGGCCAGGCCGCCCATCTGCGCGCTCCATGCGCACGCCAGTTCGGGCACGCGCGGTTCCAGATGGTCGATCATGCGGTGGAACGCGGCAATGCGTGCGTTGGGCGGGGTCTTGCTCCAAGGCCCGTGGTCAAACGCCTGGCGCGCGGCGGCGACTGCGGCGTCCATATCGGTTTCGTCCGCTTCGGCCACGCGCGCGACCACCTGTTCGGTGTCGGGTGACACCAGTTCGATCAGGCGGCCGCTGTGTGCGGGCACCCAGGCGCCGCCGATGTACAGGTGTTCGGGATGGGCGATGCAGACGCCGGTGGGCAAAAGGGTCATGGCTATCAATCCTGTGCTGGCGGGGGCAGCGCGCATTCAACGCGCTCGATCCGGCCATTGCGGGTGGTGTAGAAAATGAACTGGCGGATGACCTGCACTTCGCCCGCGCGGATCGGAAAGAACCCGGTGGCGCCGTGCGCGTCAAGTTCCGCGCGGGATACGTCGCGCAATGCCTCTATCCGCACATCCGCATCGATCGCGGTGCAGGTTGCCGATGCGGCAAAGGCGCGGACGGCCACGCTTTCGATCACCAGTGAATGCAACCAGCTGTAAAACTGTTTCAATTCCGCGCGCGAGGTGATGACAATGCCGAAAAATTCCATGTGCGGCGGATCGACATAGAAATCGGCGACCGCATCGTAATCGCGCGCATTGAACGCGGTCAGATAGCGGTCATAGGCCGCACGATCGAGCATGTCGGTCATGGCGCCGGTCATGGCGCCCATTCCTTTCCGGTGACGGGATTGGGATAATGATAGGGTGGCACAAACACCCCGGGATAGCTTTCGTAATCGACCGTCTGCGGCGCGTCTGGCGGAAACTGGGGCAGGGGGGTGCCCATCGGCACGCCGCCCGCGGCAATGCCCAGGTGCCAATCGGCATAATAGGTCACGAAACAGTGCAGCCGGGCGATTTTCCACACACCGCCTTCGCGCAGATAGGCGTTTTCATAGGTCGCCTCACCCACCAGCGCGCGGCCGGTCTGGCCCTGGGCGTTGGGCACCGCCACCTCCATGATCGCGCGCCAGCGGCCCAGCGCAGTTTCGCCGTGCAGCGTTACCAGCGGTTGCAACTGCATATGGTTGAACACCGCGCCGGGCACCAGCGGCGGCAGGCATTTCAGATAAGTGCGGATGCGGTCCTGCCCCCGATACAACCCGCGGCCGGCGATTTCGAGCGTGGCGTCACGCGCAAACAGATCGGCCGCTTCGTCCCACTGCGCCTTGTCGACATAATAGCCATAGGCGGTCTGCAGGCGGATGACCGCGCGTTCCTCCTCGATCAGCGCGATGCGCAGGGCCAGATCGGCCCGGTCGCCATTGTGCCCGCTGTCAGCCGCAGCCGTGGTCATAAGTCCCCCTTCCAGCGTTGTTTAATTATAACATATGATAACATTATCGGCAGTCCGCCGCAACGCAGAAAGGGGCGGCCGTTGCCGACCGCCCCTTCCCGTGATTACCCTTGTTGGCCAATGCGCAGGCGTCAGAACTTGCGCTTGATCGACAGGTTGAATTCGCGCGGACGACCAACCGTGCCATAGACGAAACCGGCGCTGGCGTAGAGGTCGAACGTGCTGGTCAGATAGTTCTTGTTGGCCAGATTGGTGGCAACGGCTGCCACCTCCCACGACTTGTCCGACGAAACCCACGTCAGGCGCGCGTTGACCAGCGTATAGGCCGGCAGCACGTTGGTCGCCGCGTTCAGCACGTTGGTATATTCAAAGTCCTGATGGGTGACGTCGATGCGCGGGGTTACCGATCCTTCGCCAGCGGTCGGGATCATGTACTGTGCACCGAATGCCCACTTGGTGTGCTGCGGGATGCCGGGAGCGACCGAATTGCCGGTGATCCCGGTGGTTGGATTGATGTTCTTGTATTTGAAATCGATGTAGCTGAACGAACCGTCGATGGTCAGGCCAGCGACCGGGTGCAGCACGGTTTCAATTTCGATGCCCTTGATCCGTGCGTTGCCCGCGTTGACTGGCAGCGCGCACAGGAACCCGAACGGCGCGGGCGAGAACTGCGGGCAGCTCAGCAGTGTGGCCTGCAATTGCGACACGTCGTTGATATAGCCCGACAGGTTCAGCGTAACCTTGCGGTCGAGAAACGACGTTTTGAGGCCGATTTCATAGGCTTTGAGCTGTTCCGGCCCAAACGTCTGCAACTGGCAGTTCGGGGCGGGCGAGCCGGCCGGTCCGCAGGTGGTGCCGGGGCCAAACGGGTTGGGGCCAAAGAACGGGCGCGGGTTGGTGCCGCCGCCCTTGAACCCGGTCGAATAGTTGGCATAGGCAATAATATCGCGGGTAAATTTATAGCTCAGGTTGGCGCGATAATCCCAGTGATTGCCGGAATAGGTCGACGATTGGCCGTTGACCGATCCGATCAGGCCGGCGGGGTGAATGCCATCGGCACCCAGGCGCGAATAGGTATAGGTCTTGTCTTCCTTGGTGTACCGAACGCCGCCGTTGAAATCGAGCCCGGGAATGATGTGGAACACGCCGTTGACAAACGCCGCCTTTGAACTGGCATCGACCGGGTCGTTGCCATAGAATTCCAGCCCGCCGGCATAGTTGAGCAGCTGGTGCGTGGGATAAGTGGTCTTCTGCTTGAAATAGTATCCACCCACGGTGTATTCAAAAATCTTGTTAGCGCCGATCGATCCTGACAGGCGCAGTTCTTCGCTGACCTGATGCTGGAACAGGTGTTCAAATCCCAGCGAGACTTGTGCGGGTGAACTGTCGTTGTCTTCGGAATAGGTCGTGTCAAATGCGCGATAGGCGGTGATCGATTTGATCGCCATCGTGTCGTTCAGCGCCCAGTCGATCGTGGCTGCCAGGCCCCAGCTGGTGGTATAGCTGTGGTCCGGCGCAGACAGCGTGCGGCCGTTGATGGTGTCGGTACGATTGGCGTACGTTACATAAGGATCGGTGGGGATGAACCCGGAATTGAGGAAGATCTTGCCGCCGGTAACCGGATCGACACCGCCAACCACCGCGCACGATGAACAGCCCTTGGCCAGCGCATCGTTCACCTGCAACAGCCGCGTTGCTGCCACTTGCGAGGTGTCGCGGGTATAGTCCGCAACTGCGTTCACTTCGACCCTGCTGCCAGCCGGGGCATAGCGCAGTGCGAGGCGGCCCGCCGCATAGGACTTGCCGCCCTGCCGCCCGGTAACGCAGCCGGTGCCATTGGCCGCAGTGGTCGATGGCACGCCGCTGGCGGGGAAGACGCAGCCGTAATCTTCGCGGTACATATAGCCCTGGTCGTCATGCGCGACGCCGGAAATGCGCGCCCACAACGCGTCCTTCAGCAGGGTGAGATTGGCACCGGCGCGGAAATCGATCGCCTTGTAGCTGCCATAGCCGACCGTGGCATAGCCATCGGTATCGGGCCCCGGCTTTTTCGAATACATCTTGATCGAACCGCCTTCGGAATTGCGTCCCGACAGCGTGCCCTGCGGCCCGCGCAGCACTTCGACCCGGTCAAGGTCGATCAGCCCCATGTTCGACCCCATCAGCGATGCATAATAAACATCGTCGATATAGATGCCGACGCCGGGTTCCAGCGCGGGGTCAAAATCGCCCTGGCCGACGCCGCGGATGGTGGCCGCCATCGATGGGCCAAACGCGCCGCCAAGATCGGTCAGCTGCACACTGGGCGCCTGCTTGCCGATATCGACCAGGCTGGACTGGCTGCGAGCCTCCAGCGTGGCGCCAGTGATGGCGGTGATCGCGATCGGCGTATCCTGCACCTTTTCACGGCGGAACTGCGCAGTGACGATGATTTCTTCGACAGATGGCGCGGTGTTTGCCGCCGGGGTGGGTGCAGCATCGGCCGCAAGTGCCGGCGTGGAAAGTGCCGTGCCGAGCGCCAGACCAAGCAGCGAAACGCCGGTCAACGATCTGGCGGTGATCTGTCCGTTGCGCAGCAAACGGGTGCTGGCGGCAAGCGCCATCCTTTCAGCGTGCATCTCTTGTTCCCTCTCATCTGGGAAGCCTCGTTCGACAGGGCCCCTACTTTTTGTAGGTAGTACATACGAAGTTAAGCTTTGCAAGCGGTCTCGTCGCAAATGACGGTTTTGCGCCATCTGCTGCTGCAAAAAGGTCACATATGATAATTTTATGGCAGCGCTGGCCGGGCACTGACCAGGGGCGAAACGCTGTTCGCGGCCAATCAGACCGGATGTCTGCGCCGGGGTGATTCGTTCTGGCCCGCTGCGTCGGGCTGGCGAACCGGGCGCCCGCCCGACTTGCGCCGCTGTCGCTGTGGCGCGCACAATTGCTGCACCCTTTTCCGGTTGCAACGCTCGCCGAATTTTGTATGTCTTGCCTACAAATAAGGCGCTGTCACCCGTGCCGGCAGCGAACCCGCGAATACGAGAGGATGACCGATGAACGCCATTGCCCGGGCAGCAATGTCCAGCCCGCCTGTTCGCAGGCCATTGGGCGTCGGCCGGGCATTGGGCCGCGGGCCGGGCTGCGCACAGATCAAGGCCTGTCCCGCAACCGGGACGGCGATCATCCAGTTTTGATGCTGTGCCGGTTCGTGACGGGGGTTGCCCTTGCGTCGGACCGGCGGTTAGTTGCCAGGGCGTAAACTGTGCCTTGCCGGAGTTTTGACAATGCCGATTGACCTGTCCCGCATTTCCGCCATCGATGTCCATGTTCATGCCGAAGTGTCGTGCCACGACCCGGAGGACCCGGTGATGGGGCAATTTTTTGACGCCGCCAGCGCCTATTTCAAGGCGCCGCGTGAGCGCCCGAAAATGCCGGAAATCATCGAACTGTACCGCGAACAGCAGATCGCGTTCTGCATGTTCACGGTCGATTGCGAAAGCGGCATCGGCGCCAAACGCGTATCGAATTACGAAGTGGCCGAACTGGCCGGCGCCAACAGCGATATTTGCATCCCGTTTGCATCGATCGACCCGCACAAGGGCAAGCTGGGCGCCCGTGAAGCGCGCGATCTGGTCGAAAATTACGGTGTGCGCGGATTCAAATTCCACCACATCATGCAAAATTGCCTGCCGGCCGACCAGATGGGCTATCCCATCTATGAAGTGATCAACCATTACAAACTGCCGGCGATTTTCCACACCGGGCATTCGGGCATGGGCACCGGCATGCGCGGCGGTGGCGGGGTGCGGCTGAAATATGGTCAGCCGATGCTGGTCGACGATGTCGCGGTTGATTTTCCCGACATGAAAATCATCCTGGCGCACCCGAGCTGGCCGTGGGTGGATGAAAGCCTGTCGATGGCGCTGCACAAGGACAATGTGTTCATCGATCTGTCGGGGTGGAGCCCGAAGTATTTTCAGCCGCAGATCATCCAGTACGCCAACACCCAGCTGAAGCACAAGATGCTGTTCGGCAGTGATTTTCCGCTGATCCATCCGGCCAAATGGCTCGATGCGGCACGCAAAGTGGGGTTCAAGGACGAAGTTCTGCCGCTGATCATGAAAGACAATGCCGCGCGCGTGCTGGGTCTGGTCTGACGCGGTGGATTTCGGCGGCCGCCATGCGCTGGTAACCGGCGGCTCGACCGGGATCGGTCTGGCCGCCGCGCAACTGCTGGCGGCGCGCGGCGCGCGGGTGTCGATCATCGCGCGCAATCCGGATCGGCTGGAGGTGGCACGCGCGTTGATCGCGGATGACGGCGGCACGGTTTGCGCCGTGGCCGCCGATGTTGCCGATGCCGCCGCACAGGATCACGCGATCGACCGGGCTGAATCCGCGTTTGGCCCGGTCGAACTGGTGTTTGCCAATGCCGGCACGGGCGGTGCGTTCGGGCCATTGACCGCCTATGCCGATGCCATGTTCGAACAGGTTATGGTGACCAACCTGACATCGGTATTCCGCCTGTTGCGCCGGCTGTTGCCCGGCATGCTGGAGCGTGGGTGCGGCAGCGTTGTCGTTACCGGCAGCCTGGCGAGCGTGCGCGGAATGCCAATGAACCCTGCCTATGTCGCGTCAAAACATGGGGTTATGGGTTTGGCTATGGCCGCCGCTGCCGAAGGCGCACCCGCCGGGGTGCGCGTCAATTGCGTGCTGCCAGGGTTTATCGACACCCCCATGCTGCACCAGCTGGGCGATGATCCCGCTGCGCTGCGGGCACGACTGGGTGCCAATGTGCCGCAGGGCCGGGTGGGCAGTGCACGCGAAGCGGCCGAACTGGTCGCATTCCTGCTGTCCGACGCAGCCAGCCATATCACCGCCCAGACGATCGCGGTCGATGGCGGAATTTTGGGCACATTGATGCCACGACTATAACGGGAGAGTACCCATGAGCCTGGTCTATTACCACGCCGAACCGGCGGCCAATTCGTTGAAATCGATGATCTGCCTTAAGGAAAAGGGGCTCGATTTCGAAAGCCGCTATGTCGATCTGCACAAGTTTGAACAGCATTCCGAATGGTTTGTGGCGATCAATCCCGAAGGTCAGGTGCCGGTGCTGGTGCACGACGGCGCGGTGATCACCCAGACCAGCGTGATCAACGAATATCTTGAAGACGTGTTTCCTGCTGTGCCGCTGCGCCCCGCCGATGCGGTGGGCAAGGCGCGCATGCGCACCTGGAACAAGTTCGTCGACGAACACGTGATGAACTATGTTTCCATGCATGGCTGGCACCGCATGGTCGGCGTGATCGCGCGCAGTATCGACAGCGGTGAATTCGAAAAGCTGGTCGAACGCATCCCGCTGCCCGACCAGCGCAAGAAATGGCAGACCGCGCGTTCGGGCTTTTCCGAAGCCGATCTGGCGCACGCCACCGACAAGATCGTTTATGCCTGCGCCAAAATCGAAGCGCACCTGGCCGAAAATGTGTGGCTGGCGGGCGACATGTTCACCACCGCCGATGCCAATTTCTATTCGATGTGCGGGATGATGGTCGAACGCATGTTCCCCGAACTGGAAGTGGCGAAAAACTATCCGCGGGTAATCGACTGGCGCGAACGCATGAACGCGCGGCCGGGGGTCAGGGCAGCGCTGGAAATGCCCGATCATACCAATCCGGCCTTGCGCACCTGGACCGGGCACGTGCGGTAAACCACGGACATGGCAACCTTTGTTCTGATTCATGGGTCGTGGCACGGCGGTTGGTGCTTTGATGGGGTACGCGCCCTGCTCGAAGCCGCCGGCCACGCCGTGATCACCCCCGATCTGCCCGGCATGGGCGGTGATGAGGCCGCGCTGGCGGCGGTCACGCTGGACGGCTGGGCGCAGTTTGCCGCCGACCTGTGCCGTGACGCGCCACAACGGCCGGTCATTCTGGCCGGGCACAGCCGTGGCGGTCTGGTGATCAGCCAGGCGGCAGAACTTGCGCCCGATGCGATCGATGCGCTGGTCTATATCTGCGCGATGATGCTGCCCGATGGCATGTCGCGCGCAGAGTTCAAAACGCTGGAACTGCCCAACCCCGCGTTCAACGCGCTGATAACGCCGGTGGCCGGGGGGAATGGCACGCGCATCACCGGGGCCGATCCGGGATCGGTGTTTGCGCAACTGTCCCCGCCCGACGCGGTGGCCGATGCCATGGCGCGGCTGGTTGATGAACCGCACGGGCCCCGATCAACGCCCATGCAGCTGACGCCCGAACGGTTTGGCCAGGTGCCGCGCGTCTATATCGAATGCACCGATGACCGTACCATCCCGCTCACCAGCCAGCGGCGCATGCAGCAACTGGTGCCCGGCGCACGCGTGGAAACGCTGTGGGCCGATCACAGCCCCTTTCTGTCGCGCCCCGAAGCGCTGGCGGCGATGCTGCTGGCGCTCACTTAAAGCCCCGCCCCTCAGGGGAGGGGCTGGGGAGGGGTGTCCGGCGGCCGAATTGTCGCACGTCACATCAGCGTCAGACACCCCCACCCAACCCTCCCCCTGAGGGGGAGGGCTTTTTTGTTTTATTTCAATCCCTGAACACCACGGTGCGGGTGCCGTTGACCAGCACGCGGTCTTCCAGATGCAGCCGCACCGCTTCGGCCAGCACGCGGCGTTCGATGTCGCGACCCTTGCGCACCAGATCGTCCGGGCTGTGGGCGTGGCTGATCGCCTCGACATCCTGGTGGATGATCGGCCCTTCATCAAGATCGGTGGTCACATAATGCGCGGTCGCGCCGATCATCTTCACCCCGCGTGCATGCGCCTGGTGATAGGGTTTGGCGCCCTTGAACCCGGGCAGAAACGAATGGTGGATGTTGATGCAACGGCCATTCAGAAACGCCGACATGTCGTCCGACAGAATTTGCATATAACGCGCCAGCACCACCAGCTCGGCGCCGCTGGCGGTGACCACATCGCGAATCTGCGCTTCCTGCTGCGGCTTGGTGTCGCGGGTGATCGGGAAATGGTAATAGGGGATGTCGCCGATCAGCGTGATCGCCAGCGCTTCACGCGGGTGGTTGCCGACAATGCCGACCACATCCATGTTCAATTCGCCAATGCGGTTGCGATAGAGCAGGTCGCCCAGGCAATGGTCGAACTTGCTCACCAGCAGCAGCACCTTGCGCCGGGCGGCCTTTTCGCGCAGCGCCCAGCGCATGTCATATTGCGCGGCAAGACTTTCAAATCCCTGGCTTATCTGCATCAGATCTGATCCGCGCGGATCGAATTCGACGCGCATGAAGAATGTTCCTTCAATCACGTCATTGAATTGCTTGGCCTCGACGATATTGGCCCCGGCGCCGGCCAGATAGCCGGTGACGGCGGCGGTGATGCCGGGCAAGTCGCGGCACGACAGCGACAGAATCTGGTGCCGGGGTTGTGAAATCAGGCTCATGGGGTGCAGCTCTCCTGTTGGCCGGCATTGCGCCGTGCCGGTCCACTTTTCATTTGCATGGCCTTTGTTTCATAGTATGTGTTGCATACAAATAGCAATCCTTTGGAGAGGGAACACCGTGGCGGCCACAAATCTGGACCAGCTGCTTTCGCAGCAGAGCAGCATTGTCGATATGCTGCGCAATTCGCAGCTTGGCGCCTATGTCTATCCGGTAGTGGCGCCCGAATTTTCCAACTGGCGTTCCGAACAGTGGGCGTGGCAGCACAGCGCGGTGCTGTTCGACCAGTCGCACCACATGGTGAACCTGTATATTCGTGGGCGTGATGCGGGCAAACTGCTGTCCGACACGATGATCAACAGTTCAAAGGGCTGGTCGGTCAACAAGGCCAAGCAGTATGTGCCGACCACGCCCTATGGCCATGTCATCGGCGACGGCATCATTTTCTGGGAAGAAACCGAATCGTTCACCTATGTCGGCCGCGCGCCGGCATCGAACTGGCTGCGCTACCACGGCGCCACCGGCGGCTATGACGTGGAAATCGAGCTGGACGACCGTTCGCCGATGCGGCTGATGGGCAAGCCGGCGCATCGCAAGGAATGGCGTTTCCAGATCCAGGGCCCGCAGGCGTGGAACGTGATCGAAAAGCTGAACGGCAAGGCGCTGGAACAGCTGAAGTTCTTCAACATGTCGACGATGAATATCGCTGGCCGCGAAGTGCGCACGCTGCGCCACGGCATGTCGGGTGCGCCGGGTCTGGAAATCTGGGGTCCCTATGAAGAACAGGAAGAAATCCGCGCCGCCATTCTTGAGGCCGGCAAGGAATTCGGCCTGATCGCCTGCGGCAGCCGTGCCTATCCGTCGAACACGCTCGAATCCGGCTGGATACCGTCGCCGCTGCCCGCGATCTACACCGGCGAAAAGCTGAAGGGTTTTCGCGAATGGCTCGGGCCCGACAGCTATGAAGCAACCGGTTCGATCGGTGGTTCGTTCGTGGGTGGCAGCATCGAGGATTATTACCTCAACCCGTGGGAACTGGGTTATGGCCCGTTCGTGAAGTTCGACCATGATTTCCACGGCCGCGAAGCACTGGAAGCGATCGACCCGGCACAGCAGCGCAAGAAAGTGACGCTGGCGTGGAACCCGGAAGACATGGCGAAAATCATGGCCTCGTTGTTCAACCCGGATGGCGATCAGTACAAGTTCTTCGACGTGCCGCTGGCCAACTATGCCTCGTCCAACTACGACCGCGTGGTCGATGCTGGCGGCAAGACGGTCGGGCTGTCGATGTTCACCGGCTATTCCTACAACGAAAAGCAGGCGCTTTCGCTCGCCACAGTCGATGCAGAAATTCCGTTCGGCACCGAATTGCAGGTGATCTGGGGCGAAGAAAACGGCGGCACGCGCAAGACCACGGTCGAACCGCACAAGCAGATTGCCGTGCGCGCGATTGTCAGCCCTGTGCCATACAGCCGTGTGGCGCGCGAAACCTACCAGGGCGGCTGGCGCACCGGTCGCTGATCGATGGCCATCCCGCAGATCCATCCCAATTGGGACAAGCAGCCGGACGTCATCACCCACGGCTATTCGCTGGAAATGACTGCCAAGGACAAGGCGGCGCTGCATGAAGCAGCGCCGCTGATTCCTGCGGAAACGCCCATCGCGGTGACCTTTCTGCCCGGTGAAGAGGCCAGTGCGCGTATTTCCGCCACGGTGGCGGTGCGCGACCTGGGGCTGGAACCGATGCCGCATTTTTCGGCGCGGCGGATCACGTCGGAGGATGATTTCGAAGGCTATCTGCACGCCGTGGTGCGTGAGGCCGGCGTGCGCCGCTGCTTCATCGTTGCGGGTGATCCGCCAGAGCCGCAGGGGCCCTATTTCGACACCATGGCGCTGCTGGCGACAGGGGCGTTTGAACGCGCCGGGATCACCGCGATCGGCATTGGTGGCCATCCCGAAGGCCACCCCAATATGTCGGTTGAACAATGCTGGGATGTGCTGACGCGCAAGGTGGTGGATATCCAGGCGCGCGGCATGGCGCCGCTGGTCGTCACGCAATTCGGGTTTGACCCCGATGCGTTTCTGGCCTGGTTGGTCGAATTGCGCGCGCGCGGGATCGATGCGCCGGTCCGCATCGGCGTGCCGGGGCCTGCCGGGATCAAGCGCTTGTTGTCGTTCGCGGCGCGTTGCGGCGTGGGCGCATCGACCAGCGTGCTGCGCAAATACGGGATTTCGGTCACCAACCTGCTGGGCAGCGCCGGGCCGGACAAGCTGGTCGATGCGTTTGCCGCCGGGCTGGGGCCGCAGCATGGCCGGGTGCGGCTGCATTTCTATCCGTTTGGCGGCCTGCGCAAGACGGTGGAATGGATCGCCGATTATGAACGGCGGCATGTGCCGGCATGACCGATTATGTGCTGGTGCATGGCGCGTGGGGCGGCGGTTGGGGCTATGACCGGTTGCGCGCTGATCTGGTCGGGGCCGGCCACCGCGTGCTGGTGGCCGAACTGAGCGGTTTGGGCACCCGCGCCAATGCGTTTCATCCGGGGATTTCGTTGACCACGCATATCGATGATGTGCTGGCGCAGATTGCCGATGCCGGGTTTGACCGGTTCGTGCTGGCCGGGCACAGCTATGGCGGCATGGTGGTGACCGGGGTCGCCGCCCGCATCGGATCACGCATCGATACGCTGATCTATATCGACGCGTTTCTGCCCGCCGATGGTCAGTCGCTGTGGGACCTGACCGGCGATTTCGAACATCACCACTATATCGACAGCCAGAAATTCACTCCAGGTGCGGTGGCGCCGCTGCCCGGGCTGGAATCGCCGGCGTTGACGCGCCACCCGCTGCTGACTTTGCTGGAAGCGGTGCGGATCGACGATCCGGCGCAGGCAGTAGCGCGGCGCATCTACATTTTCGCCAGCGGCTGGCCGCATACGCCATTCACGCGGTTTCGCGATGCGGTGATGGCTGACCCGGCATGGGACTATCACGATCTGCCGTGCAGTCACAACGTGATGGGTGATTGCCCGCGCGAGCTGCTGTCAATCGTGCTCGGCGCGGGCTGATTGGCTGCGGAAAATCCCGCAGCGCGTTCTGGGGTATGTTGGGATTCAGCCCGCCCTAATCCTTGAATCCTTCGCGCGCGCGGGTGTTGTCACACACGATCGGTTCACCGGTTACCGGATGCGGATAGGGGAAGGGGACGATGTCGGTTGCCGGCCACAGCCGCGTTGGCGGGTCGACAAACGCGTCGGGGCCAAGCGGGTCTTCGGGATAGGCGACTTTGGTGAACGGGATATAGTCGATCGGCGTCTTGGCCCAGCCATCGGCAAAGGTGCCATGCCAGAACGGAAAATAGCCCAGCCGGGCGATTTTCCACACGCCATTTTCGCGCACATAGCGGTTGTCATAGATGCCGCCTTCCCACCACGCGCGCTGGTTGCCCTCGGCAGTTTCGTGCAGGCCGGCCTGCATCATCGACCGGCCGCGCACGGTGGCGGTCTGGCGGTCGGGGGCGACATCGATCACCATCTGCAATTGCGGGTGATCGAGCAGCCAGCCATAGCGCGGACCATTGTGGCCGCCGGTAAAAGTCTTTTGAAAACGTTCGATATACAACCGGCGCACCCCGGCCTTGCCGCGATAGATGCCACCCAGGAACCAGACTTCGCCATCTTCGGCAAACAGGTCCACCGTTTCATTGTATTGCGATTTGTCGATGAAATAGCCGTAGGTGTATTGCACCTTGCGGATCATTTCGATGTCCTGCTGGATCGCCAGTTCGTGTTCCAGCCGTTCGATCCGCGCCACCAGCGCCGCTACGTCAGTCATGGGCTTCCTCTTCCGGTTATCGATGCCAGGGCATCGTACCATTTGTTATGATCGAACCATATGGTGGCGGCTGATCAAAGGCAAGCCGTGATGTGGCCGGGCGAGGGGGCCCGGCCACAACTTTGTCACTTTTGCTGGGTGCGCCAGCTGGGGGCATAGGCGGTGCGCGCCACTTCGGAATAGGGCACCGGCGCGACCACGCCACGAATGCGGATCTGGCGGTGCTTTTCCACCGTCGGTTTGCTGGTGCCGCCATCGGGTTCGCCCCACACCAGGTCGATTTCGGTGCCCGGCTCGGCATGTTCGGGGTCGACCATCGCCAGCGTGACCATCTTGCCGTAATTGGTGGTATAGCCGATCCAGGTCGAAAGCCCGATCAGCTGCCCGTCGCGTTCAACCCGGTCGAACGGGTGCATGGCATAGACTGCGCTGGGGAATTCCATGAATTTCGGGCGCAGGCCATTGTTGCCAAACTGGCCAAAGATCGCCTCGGTCACGGCTTCGTCGTCCAGCGCCAGCGTCACCTTTTTGCGATGCGGACCGGCGGCGATCTTTTCCAGCGCCTCACGCCCGATGAAATCGTGGTCGAACTTTACAAACGCGCCATAGCCCAGGTCCCACGGCGTGGTGTAATACCCTTCGACGCTGTCGGGCACATAGCTGCCGCCGACCGAACAGCGCGATTCATAATGGTTGGCCGACAGCCATTCGCGATAAGGGCGGTTCGCTTCGCCGGTATAGATGCCGGGCAGGGGCGACGGAATCCACCCGGATTCCAGCGTGTTGGACGAATAGGTGCGTCCACCCACCAGCGCCAGGCCATGGTTTGCCCCCGCCGCGGTCAGCGCAGCATGGATCGCGTCGTGGTCTGCAAACGGCCCCATCAGCTCATAGCCCGGCTGCCCGGCCATGCCGTGACGCAGGGCGTGCACCTGTTTTCCGGCAATTTCGATCCAGGTCATGTGAAAGAATTTCAGATCGGGCGCGGTTGAACCCATCGCATCGGTCAGCACCGCGGCGGCATTCGGCCCCTGCAACTGGAACCGGTAATGGCGGCGATTTTCGGGATCGGGGCGCGCGGCGGTGCGTTCATCATAGGTCAGCGTGACGTCATCGCGGCCCTGACCATGAAACATCAGCCAGTTCAGCGTCGGCGCACGGCCGACCAGGTTGAACTTTTCGGGTGCCAGATAGAACAGGATGACATCGCCGATGACATGGCCATAGGCGGTGACCGGCACATATTGCTTGGCGCGATCGGGGATGAACCCTTTGAAACTGTTGATGCCAAGCCCCAGCAGAAAATCGAACGCGCCTGGCCCCTCGACCATCAGTTCGGCCATGTGATAGCTCTGGTTGAACAGCACGCAGGTTTCGTTCCACGCGCGCTGTTCGTCGCGCCAGTTGGTGTATTCGGCCGGCACGCCGGGATAGGCGTTGGGCCCGACCTGCTGGTTGCGCAGCATGTCCACCACGGCGGACGGGCTGTGGCCCAGATCGGCCAGGATCGCTTCGAGGTTTTTGGTCATGGTCTGCACTCTCCCAGAATCTGCCTGCGCCGCGCCGGTTGGACGCTTGCGCTTCGTCGTCTTTTTGTTAGTAATACATACAAATTGCAAGATTGAAAAAACTCGAGAGGAACATTTGCTCATGGGCACAATCGCAACGACGCATGTTGGCAGCCTGCCGCGCGGGGACGCGCTGGTCCCCCTGCTGCTCGCGCGCGACCATGGAGAGGCCTATGATGCGGCGGAATTCGACCGCGTGGTGGCCGCTGCGGTGGACGAAGCCGTCAATTTGCAGATTGCCGCCGGGGTCACCATGGTCAGCGATGGCGAACTGGGTAAGGTCGGCTATTCCACCTATATGACCGAGCGCCTGTCGGGTTTTGGCGGCGATGTCCCGCGCAAGCCCGCGCTCGATCTGGCGCCGTTGCCCGATTTCCGGCGCAAGCTGGCGGCAGTGATGGGCGATCAGGAATTTGTGCGCGCTGCCTGCATCGGCCCGGTCAAACTGGTCAATCTGCAACCCGCAATTGACGATATCCGCCGCTTTGCCGCCGCGCTGGAGGGCAAGAACACGCGCGGGTTCATGAATGCGGCCTCACCCGGGCTGATCACCGCGTTTCAGCCCAACCAGTTCTACCCGAGCCATGAGGCCTATCTGGCCGATCTGGTCGACGCGATGCGCCCGGAATATGAGGCGATTGTCGCGGCCGGGTTCGATCTGCAGCTTGATTGCCCCGATCTCGCGATGTCGCGCCACACCGGGTACCAGGATCTGTCGGAAGCGGAATTCGTGGCGATCGCGGCCGCCAATGTCGAGGCGCTGAACGCCGCCACCGCCAATCTGCCGCCCGAACGGCTGCGCATGCACATCTGCTGGGGCAATTACGAAGGGCCGCACGATCACGATATCCCGCTGGAACGTGTGATCGATGTGATCCTGGGCGCGCGGCCATCCACCGTGCTGTTTGAGGCCGCCAATCCCCGCCACGAACACGAATGGAAGGTGTGGGCCGATGCCGACATCCCCGACACCAAAGTGCTGGCCCCCGGGCTGATCGACACCTGTTCAAACTATGTCGAACACCCCGAACTGGTGGCGCAGCGGATTGAACGCTTTGCCGCGATCGTTGGCGCGGATCGCGTGGTGGCGTCAACCGATTGCGGGTTCGGCACGTTTGCCGGTTATGGCAAGATTGACCCGGCGGTGACCTGGAAAAAGCTGACAGCGCTGCGCCAGGGCGCGGATATCGCGGCGGCGCGGTTGGGGGCATAATTCGCGCCCCCTAAAGCGTAAAACTAACAAGTGATGCAAAAAAGGGATGGGCTCGCCCCCTTGCCAGCCATGCCGTGGAGTGGCTAAACGTTCACTCCATGAATGAACCATCCGCCGCAAAGCCGGTACCCGAGCCCGCACAACTGCTGATCAATCTGCTCAAACTGGGCAGCTTTATTTCGGGGCCGATGCGCGACGGCGTGTGTGACCCGGCGGAGATAAGCGCGAACGAATTGCGCGTGATTATGCCGTTGGCGGGCGAAGGCGAACTGGCCGGGCATGACCTGGTGGAAATTACCGGCCTGCCGGCAATGAACGTCAGCCGGGCGATTGCAACCTTGCACGAACGCGGCTGGATCGAGGATGCGATTGATCCCGACAACCGCCGCCGCCGCCCGGTGCGGCTGAGCGAGGCCGGCCACGAAGCCTATCGCCGCACGCAGCCCTATTTCGATGTGGTGGCCGATGCGGTGCTGGGTACGCTGACCACGCGCCAGCGCGCCCAGCTCGCCAGCCTGACCGACAAGGTCAACGCCCGGCTGATCACCTGGATCCGCGAACACCACGCCGAAGTGAAGCTGGCAAAGCCCGATCAGGACGGGTAATTCACGGCCATTGGCCCTGCAATTTGGTGAAATCACCGCGCACGAACGCCGCGCCCAGCACCGGGTGGGCAAAACTCATCGCCACTTCCTGCCGGTGTGGCCAGGTTTCGCGCAAGTCCTGGCCGGGCAGGATCACGTCTGGCCCGATCGGGTTTTCGGGATAGCACACTTGCGCGGGTTGCAGATGCGCGATGGTGTTTGCCCAGCCGGTTTCGTAATCGGCCTGCCATTGCATCAGGTAATCCAGCCGGCGGATTTTCCAAACCCCGTCTTCGCGTACATAATCGTTTTCATACAGGCCCGCCTCCCAGAACTGCTGCGGCACGCCGTCGGGCTTGTTGCCAATCGCGCTCTGGTGCCAGCCCCCGGCCAACAGCCCGCGAAACCGGCCTTTGGCGGTCTGCCGGTCGGGCGCCACGGTGATCACATCCTGCAGCTGGAAATGATCAAGCAGCAGCCCGTCGACCGGGCCACGACGGCCACCGGTGAACAGATTCTGGAACCACGTGCCATACAACCGCATGATGCCGGCGTGGCCGCGGTATTCGCCCGACAGGAATACGACCGCGCCGTCGCGTGAAAACAGCGCAGCGGTCTCTTCGGGTCGGTTGTAATCGATGTAATAGCCATAGGCCATCTGCAGGCGGCGGATGGCGTTCAGGTCTTCCAGTTCATCGACGCGCGCTTCCAGCGCGGCCAGGCGGGTATCCAGATCACCCATCGCATATCTCCCGTCATGCGTTTGTGCCCGGGCTTGCGCGTTGCCCGGATCATTTGATATGTATTGCTAACAAATGATAGAATGTATGGCGAGCGTTAAAACGGTAAAGGACAAATCGATATGACGCAGGCAGACCGGTTTCGCGGGCGCACCGCGCTGATCACCGGCGGGGTATCGGGCATCGGTTTTGGCATTGCCCGCGCGTTTGCGCTGGCGGGGATCGATCTGGTGCTGACCTGGCGCAACGCGGCACATCGTGAAACCACCGCGCAGTGGTTTGCCGATCAGGGCCTGCCCGTGCCGCGGTTTGAACGGCTGGACGTGACCGATCGCGCGCGCTGGGCCGATCTGGCCGCATCGCTTGGCCCGGTACACATCCTGGTCAACAACGCCGGGATCAGCGTGTTCGGGCCGACTGATTGCGCCACGCATGACGATTATGACTGGATCATGGGGGTCAATTTCGGCGGGGTTGCCAACGCGCTCGTGGCGATGCTGCCAGGGATGAAGGCGCTGACCGGCCCGCGCCATGTGATCAATGTCGCATCGATGGCGGCATTCTGCGCCGGGCCACAGGCGGGCATCTATACCGCCAGCAAATTTGCGGTGCGCGGCCTGACCGAAAGCCTGCGTTACAACCTGATTCCTTATGACATCGGCGTGTCGCTGCTGTGTCCCGGTCTTACCCAAAGCAATGCGTGGGACAGCGCGCTGAAACGCCCGGAGCAGTTCGCCGGGTCAGGTTTCCCGGCGGTCGATGCGGCCGAGCTGGCGCAGTTCGGCACGGCGTTCGATCTGGGCATGGACGCGCTGGAGGTGGGCCGGAAAACCCTGCGCGGCATGATCGCAAACCACCCGCTGATCCTGACCCACCCCGACCATCGCGAAGATTTCGAAGCGATCGCCGCCGAGCTGCTGGCCGCGCTGCCCGATGAGGCGATACCCGCCGGGCGCGCGCATATCGAAGCGCTGCGGCGCGATGCCAACCGCGCCGCGTTGGCCGGATCGCGGATCGGAATCAGCGACCTGACGTAACCGCCGCGATCATTACACTCGCGTGCCGCCGCGTGCCTGCACTTTGTCTTCGGTGTTGTGTTCAAAATCGCTGGCGTCGTGGCGTTCTTTCAGCTGGCTGGCGGGTTCGCCAAACGGGCGATTGACCATGCGCCCGCGCTGCACCGCCGGGCGCGCGGCGATCAGATCGACCCACCGCGACAGGTTGGAATATTCGTGCGTCGCCAGAAATTCCTGCGCGCTATAGGCATCGCGCATCATGCTGCCAAACCAGGTAAAGTTGGCGATGTCGGCGATGGTGTAATCATTGCCCGCAACATATTCGGTCTTGCCCAGCTGCGTGTCGAGCACGTGCATCAACCGCTTGGTTTCCATCGTAAAGCGGTTGATGGCATATTCGATCTTGATCGGCGCATAGGCATAGAAATGCCCGAACCCGCCGCCCAGGTATGGCGCGCTGCCCATCTGCCACATCAGCCAGTTCATCACCGCGGCCCGGCCACGCGTGTCGGTGGGCAGAAATTCGCCGAACTTTTCAGCGAGGTAAAACACGATCGAGCCGGATTCGAACAGATGCACCGGCGGGTCGAACGAATGGTCGGCCATCGCCGGGATTTTTGAATTGGGGTTGATATCGACAAACCCGCTGGAAAACTGGTCACCCTGGCCGATGTTGATCAGCCAGGCGTCGTATTCGGCGCCGCTATGCCCCTTGGCGAGCAGTTCTTCGAGCATGATCGTCACTTTGACGCCATTGGGCGTGCCCAGCGAATAAAGCTGCATGGGATGTTTGCCCACCGGCAGCACTTTGTCATGCGTGGCCCCCGACACCGGGCGATTGATATTGGCAAAGGTCCCGCCCGATGGCTGATCAAAGGTCCACACGGCGGCGGGAACATAGCCGGCAGGCAGGTTGTCGGCGGGGTCACCATTGGCCATGATCGTATCCTTGATTTTTGAGAGGGATCGCGTTGCGCTGAAAATGGCTTTGCCGTACTTGCATTGCAAGCCCGCGACGGGGTGCCAATTCTATTCGTGGATGCGCGCCAGCATTTCGATCAGCGATTCCACTTCCTTGTCGGTGAAACGCGATTTCAGCCAGCGTTCGTGTTCGCCAATGGCATCCTTGGCGCTGACCAGTGCGGCGCGCCCGGCATCGGTCAGATGCAGCGTCTGTTTGCGCCGGTCGGTCAGCGATGCACCGCGCACCAGATAGCCGCGATCCTGCAACCGGTTGACAATCGCCATGGTCGTGGCGCGGTCCATGCGCATGCGGTGGGCCAGATCGGTCTGGGCAATATCGGCATGATCGTCGATCAGCCACAGCACCGAAACCTGTTTCTGCGTCAATTCGATATCAGAAAACGTTTCGGTAAAATGGCGATAGACCGCACCATGTGCCAGCCGGATATGAAACCCCACGATCGACCGGATTTCGCCGATATCTTCATACCCGTCGACATGCGGGGTGGTCGGTACAAGGATCTCTTTTGGTCTTGCCATTCTCGTGTCCCTGGGGGATTGTAAGCATAACGTACTATAACAAATGAGAGCGATGTCGATGGCCCATTTCCCACAGACACCCGCCTTTACCGGTTTCAACACGCCATCGCGGATCGAAGCCGATATTGCCGATCTGGCACACGAAGGTGTGATCCCGGCCGGATTGTCCGGCGCGTTCTACCGTGTTCAGCCCGATCCGCAATTCCCTCCTTTGCACAACGATGACATCGCGTTCAACGGCGATGGCATGATCACCCGGTTTCACATTCACGATGGCCAGGTCGATTTCCGACAGCGCTGGGCCAAAACGCGCAAATGGGAACTGGAACATGCCGCCGGCCAGGCGTTGTTTGGCAATTACCGCAACCCGCTGACCGATCTGCCGCAGGTTGGCGGCGAAGTGCGTTCGACCGCCAACACCAATGCGTTCATCTTTGCCGGCAAGCTGTGGGCGATGAAAGAGGACAGCCCCGCGCTGCTGATGGACCCGGTCAGCATGGAAACGCTGGGTTTTGAAAAGTTTGGCGGGGCGATGACCGGCCAGACGTTTACCGCGCACCCCAAAATCGACCCTGCCAGTGGCAACATGGTGGCGATCGGTTATGCCGCCAGCGGCCTGTGCACCGATGATGTGACGTATATGGAGGTTGCGCCCGACGGTACGCTGATCCGCGAAGTGTGGTTCAAGGTGCCCTATTATTGCATGATGCACGATTTCGGCATCACCCGGGACTATCTGGTGGTGCACATTGTGCCATCGATCGGCAGCTGGGAACGGCTGGAAGCGGGCCAGCCGCATTTCGGGTTCGATACGACGCTGCCGGTCTATCTGGGGGTGATCCCGCGCCGTGACGGGGTGACCGACGCCGATATCCGCTGGTTCAAACGCGACAACTGCTTTGCCAGCCATGTGCTCAACGCCTGGCAGGATGGCAGCAAAGTGCATTTCCTGACCTGCGAAGCCAAGAACAACATGTTCCCGTTCTTTCCCGATGTGCACGGCGCGCCGTTCAACCCGCGTGAGGCGATGAGCCACCCGACCGAATGGGTGGTTGATCTGTCCAGCAACGACGACAGCTTTGCCGCGGTCAACCGCCTGTCCGACACCGCGGCCGAATTCCCGCGCATCGATGACCGCTTTACCGGGCTTAAAACCCGTCATGGCTGGTTTCTGGAAATGGATATGGCGCGTGCCGTGGAAATGCGCGGCGGCAGTGCCGGGGGCCTGCTGATGAATTGCCTGTTCCACAAGGACCTGGTTACCGGCGCCGAACAGCACTGGTGGTGCGGACCGGTCAGCAGCCTGCAGGAACCGTGCTTTGTCCCCCGCAGTGCCGATGCGGGCGAGGGCGATGGCTGGATCGTGCAAGTGTGCAACCGGCTGGACGAAGCGCGCAGCGATCTGCTGATCTTTGACGCGCTCGACATCGCCAAGGGCCCGGTGGCGACCGTGCATATCCCGATCCGGTTGCGCTTTGGCCTGCACGGAAACTGGGTCAATGCCGATGCGATCGGGCTGGCGGCATGATCGAACTGCGATGATTCAGCCGGGATTGGAATTTGTTTACGAGGCGCACGGCGATCTGGAACCGCCGCGCCAGATTGGCGCGACCTATGATGGCACGCGCCGCATCATTCCGATCGTCGGTGGCGGCCGTGTCGAAGGGCCGCGCATCACAGGGCGGCTGATCGGCAATTCGGCCGATTGGCAATTGACCCGCGCCGATGGCGTGACGGTTGCCGACGCGCTCTATGCCATTGAAACCGACGACGGCGTGGTGATCCAGATCCGCAACCGGGGCCTGCGCCACGGCCCGCCCGAGGTGATGGCGCGGCTGGCAGCGGGCGAAGCGGTCGACCCGGCCGAATACTATTTCCGCACCGTGCCCGAATTCATCGCACCGAACGGGGCGTACGATTGGCTGAACCGGTCGATCTTTGTGTGCGCCGGCGCGCGCTATCCATTGGGCATCCGGCTGTGGGTGTGGCGGGTGACGTAGCCACACCGTTCGTCATTCCTGCGAACGCAGGAATCCAGTTCGGTGGTTGCAACCGGAATCGACCCGGTGGGCTGAGCGTTACCCCTATCCACGGATTGTTATTTCGATGGCCTCGGGGGAGACTCCAAACATAAGGGCCAGCCCTTTTTTGGCGTCATTCATGGTAAGTGGTTGAACGACGTCGATGATGTGCTTCGGCACTTCGTATCGCTCGCTAATGTCAGTCAACACGGCTGGCATAGGTTGCCAGACCAAATCTGCCAGCTCAATGCCGAGTTCGTCCATGTCAGCGTAGCGAACCGGATTTCGATCACCTTTCCAAACCTCCGGGATTGCGACCAACGCATATTCGCTGAACTGAACGAGATAGCGGTTTTTCATGTCGCTGTCGGGATCGTTTGTCGGCACCACATCCCTGACCTTCCCGATTAGAAAGGCAGAGTGGTGTGCCTCAGGACCTTCCACCCATTCGGCGTAGGCATTTCGGGTACAGATCGCAAAAGCGCACTTCCGTGCGTGTTTTCGATCTAGCCGCCACGACGAAGTGCCGCCGTCGGCCAGAATTCGCTCGACGCTCTTGGCGGTGAAAAACAGTGCAACTTCAGGCATGGCGGTAACATTCCTTGCGCAAGCCCAGAGGCGGGTTGCCAAGGTCGATATACATTATACAACCATTAATTCAATACATGATATAAAATTTATATAAAATTTATCATAAAAGGTGGCACAATCGTAGCCCCGCCATTCGGCTAACTACGTGCATGGCGTGGATGCGGTCTGCCTTTGTGACGCCACTTAAGGGGGGCTGGGTTTTTGTGGTAAACTAAACCAAATAACCGTGTCTATCCCGCGAAGGTGGGGAAAGGAGTGCACCGAGTGTAATCCAGTTGGAACCGTCGAACTGGATTCCTGCGTTCGCAGGAATGACGAAGAAAATCTAATTATCGCAATGCCTTATTTCCCTAAACCAATTCCCCCGCCGCACATGCCCGGCCCAGCGCCCCCGCCGCATCACGGTCTGCGCGGCGCCACAGTGCCAGTAGCGCGATCACGATCACCGGTGACAGTCCGTTGACCGACAGGATCGCCGTGCCCAGGTTGCCATGGGTGCGGTCCGCCACCATGCCCACCCAGTATGGCCCGATACCCAGCCCCAGAATGGTCATCAGCAGGATATACAGTGCCGCGGTCTGCCCGCGCATGCGCGGCAGCACTTGTTCGTACAGCACGGCATAAAGCGGCGGCAGCCACATTGTCAGGATCACGCTGTACAGCGTGAAACGCAGGTAAAACGTTGCCGGATCGGGCGAGGTGTAGACCGCCATCGCCACAAACGGCGATACCCCGAGCGACAGGGCCACCAGCATCACCCGCCCGCCGGCGCCATGGCGCGCCGCCAGCCAGTCCGACAATGGCCCCGAAATCATCGGCCCGATCATGCCGATCGCCGCCGACAGCAACCCGAATTTCAGCCCGACGTCGCCCGCGCTCAGGTGCCAGGTTTTCATCAGGAACGCCGGGGTAAAGCCCATCACCCCGTAATTGATGGTGGTCTGCAACGCGCCGACAAACAGGCATAGCCACAATGCGGGCGACCCCATGATCACCGCATGCGTCGGCGCATCGGCCAGCCGCAGCGATTGCAGGAAATTGACCACGACATACCCGCCGATGCCCACGATCGTCCATTGCAGGGCATGCGGATCGATCGTCAGCCCCAGCAGATGCAGCGGCGGGCGCGGGGACAGGCCTGCGCAAAAGTGCGCCAGCGCGACCATGACGACGGATATCGCCACCAGCGCGAGCGCATTGCGCGCGATCACGCGCGATCCCGCTTTTGCCCGCGCCAAAGTCCACCACACGCCCAGCGGCAGCACCGCGACCAGCACCGCCAGGCTTGCACGAAACGGCGCCGGATCAACCCGGCTGACGATCCCGTCGCTTTGGCCGCGCACCGGTTCGCGCATCAGCGCCAGCAGGATCGCCAGCGGCACGCCGGGCAGGGCCGCCAGCACAAATGCGAACTGCCAGCCTTTCAGCCCCAGCGGCGCCAGGTGTCCCGGCCCGAACGCATGGTCCCAGCCATCGGCCGCCATCCCGCCCAGCACCGACGACAACCCCAGGCCCGCCGCCAGCATGGCACCCATCACCGCCAGCGCCAGCCCCCGCCGGCTTTTGGGGAAACAGTCGAACACCAAGCTGGTGCCGGCTGGTTGCACCGCCGCTTCGCCAATGCCGACGCCCAGCCGCGATATTGCCAGCATGGCAAACCCGCTGGCAAACCCGGCCATCCCCGTGGCCAGCGACCACAGCACGATACAGATCGCCAGCAACCAGCCGCGCCGCCAGCCATCGGCCAGGCGTCCCAATGGCAGCGAAAACACCGCATAGAACAGCGCAAACACCGTGCCGTACAACAGCCCCATTTCGGCATCGCCGATATGCAGATCGGCCTTTATGCGCGGGTTGAGGATCGCCAGAATATTGCGATCGAGCATGGCCAGGCACTGCATTGCGCCCACCAGCCCCAGGCAGATCCACGCATCGCGCCGCGGCCGTGCCGGCACGCCAATCACAATTTGAACCAGCGTTCGGCGTTGCTCTGGAAAAACCGCTTTTTCGCTTCGGCGCTGATATCCATCGCATCCATCGCACGCACTTCGTCGGCAACATATTGATAGGGATAATCCATCGCATACAGCACGCGATCATCCCCCATCACCTGCTGGCAGAACCGCACCGCCGGTTCCCACGCCATGCCGCTGCAGGTGACCAGCACGTTCGATTTGAAATATTCGGCGATGGTCTTGTTGAGCGGTTTCATCCGTTCATAGCGGTTCGACCGCACCCCGGCCTGGTGCATGTAATCCAGCCGATAGAGCCAATAGGGCAGCGCTTCACCCATATGCCCGACCATGATCTGCAAGGTGGGATAGCGGTCGAAAATGCCGATGGTGATCAGGCGCAGCAGATGCATGCCGGTTTCGACGCCAAAGCCGAATATCGCGCCATCCAGCCCCGCCTCCAGCATCGGCCCGATCATGCTGTCGGGCGGGGTGGCGGGGTGGATGTACAATGGCTGATCCATGTCCACCAGCGCGCGAAAGATCGGATCAAAGAACGGATCATCCAGATAACGCCCCTGCGTGTGGCTGTTGATCTGCACCCCTTTGAAGCCGAGTTCGGTCGCACCCCGGCGGATTTCGGCAGCTGACCAGTCCGGGTCCTGCGGCGCGACCGCGGTCAGCCCGATGAACCGGTCGGGATAGCGCGCGCAGGCGGCGGCGAGCTGGTCGTTGGCAGCGGCGGCAATGCGCTTTGCCTCCGCCACATCGAGCATGGGTTGCACCCCGGGCGAGGTCAGCGCCAGAATGGCCTTGTCGATGCCGGTTGCATCCATATGCGCAATCCGCTGGTCCCCCAGATCGAGCAGCCGGTCCATGATCTGTGTCGCGCGTTCGGATGGCGATTGCGCGTAAAAGCCCCAGAGCGACACCATGCCCTGATCGGCCTGGCCATCGCGGATCATGCGCAGAAACACGTCGATCTGTTCGCGCGTGGCAAACGCCTCTTCGGTGGCGATGCGCAAATAGCCATGGGCGCCGCCGGTTTTCAGATCGTTTGTCATCACCATCATCCTTCGTGAACGGTTTTGGTAACCAGGCAGGCGTGCAGGCCTTCGGGGCCGTCTTCGGCGCCATGGCCCGACCATTTGACCCCGCCGAACGGCGCATCGGCACCGGCGATCATCACGGTGTTGAGCCCGATCATCCCCGCCTCCAGCTCGGCAGCGAGCCGGCGCTGGCGCCGCGCATCCTCGGTCCAGCCATAGGCGGCCAGGCCATAGGGCAGACGGTTGGCCTCTGCGATCATCGCCGCTTCGTCGGGCAGCGGGTTGATGATGGCGACCGGGCCGAACGGTTCTTCGTTCATGATTGCCGCGCTGGTCGGGACCTCTGCCAACACGGTCGGGGCAAAGAAATAACCCTGGTTGCCGATTCGTGCGCCGCCGGTCAGCAGCTTGGCACCGTGCGCGGTGGCGTCGGCCACCAGCCGCTCCATCGCTTCGGGGCGGCGCGCATTGGCCATCGGCCCCATTTGCGTGGCGGGATCGAGCCCGGGTCCGACACGAAACGCGCCGGCGCGTGCGGCAAACCCACTGGCAAAGCGGTCGAACACGCGTTCTTCGACCAGGAACCGGGTCGGGCTGACGCAGACCTGCCCGGCGTTGCGCAGCTTGTGCGGCACCACGGTGTCGAGCACGCGTTCGATATCGGCATCGCCAAACACCAGCACCGGGCCGTGCCCGCCCAGTTCCATGGTGGTGCGCAGCATGTTGTCGGTGGCCAGCCGGGCGAGATGTTTGCCCACCACGGTCGACCCGGTGAACGACAGCTTGCGGATGACGGGGGAGGCCAGCAAGTGCCGGCTGACTTCGTCGGGCACGCCGAACACCGCCTGCGCGACATCGCCGGGCAGCCCGGCATCGAGCAGTGCCTGCACGATTGCCAGCGCCGACGCAGGGGTTTCCTCGGCCGATTTCAGGATGACCGAACACCCGGCGGCAATCGGTGCGCCCAGCTTGCGCCCGGGATTGCCGATCGGGAAATTCCATGGCGCAAACGCGGCGACCGGCCCGACCGGGGCATGTGTTACGGTGGCGCGCTGGCCGGCCGGGCGCACCAGCGTGCGGCCATAGATGCGCTGGCATTCGCCGGCGTAAAACCGGAACAGATTGACCACCATCATCACTTCGATCCGCGTTTCCGCCAGGGTCTTGCCCTGTTCGAGCGTGGCGTTGCGGGCGATTGATTCCTGCCGTTCAATCAGCAGCCGCGCCGCGCCTTCGAGCACATTGGCACGTTCGGCCGCGGTTGATGTGCGCCAGCGGGCAAAACCGTGCGCCGCGGCATCCAGCGCGCGATCAAGATCGGCGGGGTCGGCCAGCGGCAACTGCCCGATCACTTCGCCAGTGGCCGGGTTGATGACGGCATGGGTGCGACGGCCGCCGCCGGTCACGTGTTCGCCGGCAATGATCATCGACAGCGCGGGGTAATCGGTCATGATGGGGTATGCTCCACAGCTTCATGGCGTGCGACTTCGTCAAGCCGTTCGATTTCTTCACGATAGGGGCGGATGGCCAGCACCATCAGCAGCGTCGCCGCCGGCAGCAGGGTGCCGGCGCAGATCACCAGCGTCAGCCACAGCCGGTGCGGATCACCCACCACGTGGTCCTGCACCAGCCCGACCACAAAGCTGCCCATGGCGCCAAAAAAGGTGAACATGAACAGATAGATCGCGGTGACCTGCGCGCGCATCGCAGGCGGTATCACGCGTTGCACGGCAGCATTTTGCGGCACCGCACCGGCCAGCCCGAACGCCACGCCCACCCCCATCAGCGCCAGCGACCATTGTGCGGTGGGCATCATGGGTGACAGCACGGCGGCGACAGTGGTGCCGGCAAAGCAGATCGCCGCGGCGCGCACATTGGCATCGGCATAGCGACGCGCCAGCGCCTCTACCAGCACGGTGCCCAGCGCCAGCCCGGTCACCGATCCGACCAGCACGGCCAGGCCCATCGCCGCGCCGATCTGCCCTTCGTTCCAGCCATAGGTACGGATCAAAAAGGGCGTGCGCCAGAATTGCAGGCCGAACACATCGAGCGCCGACAGCGCCAGCGCGCCGAACAGCGGCACAAACAACCGGGGGCGCTGGCCCAGCGCGACAAACGCCTGCCAACCGAGCACCGCCGCCAGCCCGTCATGCACCCCGCCACGTTGCAGCACGGCGGCGCGGGGCGGTTCGCGCACGGTCAGGAACAACAACCCCACGCACAGCGATGCGGCGCCGCCAACCATCAGGATCCATTGCCAGCCAAACAGGTGCAGCGGGCCCAGGTGCGTGCTCCAGCCGCGGCTGGCCATCACCAGATGCCCGCCGATCAACGGCCCCAGCGTGGTGCCGCCGATAAACCCGAATTGCAGCAGCGCAAACGCGCGGGTCAGCCGGCGTGGCGGGAACGCATCGGCCAGCAGCGAATAGCTGGCCGGGGCATGCGCCGATCCGCTGGCGGCCAGAAACACCCGCGTGGCGACAAACTGTCCCAGATTCTGCGCAATCCCGCCCGCCGCGATCACCGTGCCGATCGCCAGCGACCCCGCCACCAGCACCAGTTTGCGCGGGAAAATATCCGCCAGCCGCGCCAGCGGAATGCCGACAAAGAAAAACGCGATCACCCCGGCCGGCCCGGCCAGAAAGCCCAGTTGCGAATCCGACAGGCCAAAATCGTGCTTGATCCGCTCTGCCAGCATGCCGAACGTGACTTGATCAAAAAAGATCACGAATGTGCCCAGCACGATCACCGCCAGCGCCCAATGCCGCGCCGCTACCGACGGGTAACGGTGCGTCCCGGTTGCCGCATCGGGTTCACCCGCGATCCCGGGTTGTACTGCGCCTGCCATGGCCAAGACCTCTTCCCGCAAATGCGGCCGGCGGTCGCGAACCTGCTCGCGCCATCGTACCATTTGATATCGTATGTCTTGCACACAATCGCCGCATGGTGAATAGTCGGCGCAGAAAAAACAACATTCACCACGCATGCAGCGTGACGATCATCGTCATGGGCGCAGCACGGGAGCGGGATATGCAGGATCTGATTGGAAAAACCGCGTTTATCACGGGCGGCGCCAGCGGTATCGGGCTGGGCATTGCCAAGGCGGTGCTGGGCGCGGGGATGAACGTGGTGATCGCCGACATCCGCGATGATCATCTGGAATCCGCGCGTGCCGAACTGGGCGATGATGCGCGCGTGTTGCCAGTGAAGCTGGACGTGACCGACCGTGCCGATTTTGCCCGCGCCGCCGATGCGGCAGAGGCACGGTTTGGCAAGATTCACTTGCTGGTAAACAATGCCGGGGTCGCGGTGATCGGGCCGACCGAGCTTGCCACCCATGCCGATTGGGACTGGGTCATGGGGGTCAACCTGGGCGGCACGATCAACGGCGTGGTGGAAGTGCTGCCGCGCATCCTGGCGCATGGTGAGGGCGGCCATATCGTCAACACCGCATCGATGTCGGCGCTGGTGCCGGTGGCCGCCACCACCATCTATTCAACGACAAAGGCGGCGGTGGTCGGCATGATCGAATGCATGCGGCCGGAACTGGAATCGCGCGGAGTGATCTGTTCGGCATTCTGCCCCGGCGCGGTGCAATCCAACATTGCCGAGGCGGGCAAGACCCGCCCCGCTACCCTTTCACAAACCGGCTATGCCGAGGCCGACAAGCGCCGCCAGGCCGGGGGCAATTTTTTCCACCTGTACCAGACCAAGGAGGAGGTGGGCGCGCGCGTACTGCAGGGCATTCTCAACGACGAGCTCTATATCCTTACCCACAGCGAATTCCTGACCGGGGTGCGTGAACGCGGTGAGGCGACGACGGCCGCAGTGCAGACGCAATTGCCCGAAAACGCGGAATACAAAGCGACGTTTGACCGGCTGTTCCGCAACCCCGCCATCACCGATGAAATCGCGCGGCAGACCGCGTTGCGCGCCGCGCAGACCAAGGGAGCATAACCCATGAAAAACTTTGCCGGGCGCACTGCCTTTGTCACCGGCGGCGCCAATGGCGTCGGCATCGGGCTGGTCCGCCAGCTGCTGAACCAGGGGTGCAAGGTCGCGATTGCCGATATTCGCCGCGATTCGATCGACCAGGCGCTGAAAACGCTCGACAACCGCGAAGTGATGGGGGTGGAGCTTGATGTGTCGAGCCGCGATGCCTTTCGCGCCGCCGCTGATGAGGTGGAGGCCGCGTTCGGGCCGGTGTCGATCCTGTGCAACAACGCCGGGGTCAACCTGTTCCAGCCGATCGAGGAAAGCAGCTATGACGATTGGGACTGGCTGCTGGGGGTCAATCTGCATGGCGTGATCAACGGCGTGATGACGTTTGTCCCGCGCATGGTCGAACGCGTGAAGGCTGGCACGCAAGAGGGCGGCCATGTCGTCAACACCGCGTCGATGGCGGCGTTCATCGCCGCTGGTACGCCCGGGATTTACAACACCACCAAATTTGCCGTGCGCGGGTTATCGGAATCGCTGCATTATTCGCTGCTGCAATATGGCATTGGCGTGTCGGTGCTGTGCCCGGGCCTGGTCAAAAGCTATATCTATGCCAGCGATGACATCCGCCCCGACGCGCTGATGGCCGGGGCGCGCCCGGTCAACCACGCTGCGGTCGAGCGGCTGGCGGGGGTGCACGAATTCGGCATGGAGCCCGATGTGATCGGCGCCCGGGTGATCGAGGCGATGCGCGCCAATCGGCTGCACATCTTTTCGCACCCCGACCACAAGGAAGAACTGCGCGGGCTGTTCGACGACATCATCGCCGAATATCAGGATTATCCCAAAGACCCCGGTTATGACCAGCGCGTCGCATTCGAAGCGTTCCGCGAAAAAAGCTTTGCCGAGGCGCGCGCGCGTTCGGCCGCGGCCGATTTCTGAAGGGACACGCCGTGGCCACCACCCCCAGCACGGCACCGGCGCAAGTGCCGGCGATCATCACCTATCTGCTGCCCACCAGCCGCATCAACCGCCGGTTCTGGGCGCCGGGTGAGGAATACAATACCGGGGTCTATGCGTCCTATGACGTGGTGATCCGCAACGCACGGCTGGCCGGGCCGTTTCGGGCCGATGTCCACGGGTTTTGCCTTAGCCAGCACCACACCGCCGTGACCGACTGGGATGCCAATTACGGTCCCGACAGCGATTATGCGGCCGAAGTTGTCGAAAAAGTGCTGGAACTGACCGGCGCCGACCTGGTCGTGCCGATGGGCGGCATGGTGCGCACATCGGGGTTGACCAATGCCACGATGCAGCCCCCGGCGGCCGAGGCGCATGTCGATTTCACCACGCGTTCGGCGGCAATGGTGGCCGAACGCATGTACCGCAAGGTGCGGCCGCACGGCGCAGGCTATGACCGGTTCATCTGCTTTTCGCTATGGCGCGTGCTGACCCCGCCGCCGCAGGATATGCCGCTGGCCCTGTGCGAAGCCGGCAGCGTGCGCGATGACGAAGGCACCGCCAACACCAAGGTCGATGTCGATGTCATTCCCACCGGCGATGCGCTGTTTGCAGCCATCGCCGGCGAAGAGGACATGGTCGCAGCCACCATCTTTCACCATTCGCCCGATCACCGCTGGTGGTATTTCCCCGACATGATGCCCGATGAGGTGATTTTCATCACCTTTCACGATTCCGACCACAGCAAGGGCTGGCGCGCGCCGCACACCGCGTTTCGCGATACCAGCCGGCCCGACGCGGTCGAACGCCGCAGCATGGAATTTCGCGGGGTGGCTTTTTTCACGAAGGATGCCGCGGCATGACCTTTTCAACGATCGACAATCCCCGCCTGGAATTCGTGTTCGAATGCCGGTTGATGTTCACCCGCGTGTTCACGATCCCCGATGTTCACAACGGCGGATTCCGATCGGCGGTGCTGGTGGATGAGGGCCATTTCGAGGGGCCGAATTTTCGCGGCCGCGCGGTGCCCAATTCGGGCGGGGATTACGCCCATTTCCGCGCCGATGACACCGCGGTGTTCGACGCGCGGTACTTGCTCGAAGTCGATGACGGCACCATCATCTATATGCAGAACCGCGGTTTCCTGTGGGGCCGCGCGCCCGATGCCATGGCGCGGCTGCGCGCCTGGGCGTTCGAAGGCGGGCCGCCGGTGGCGCACGAAGACTATTACCTGCGCGCCCAACCGACGTTTGAAACGCCGAAGGGCCGGCACGACTGGATGACGCGCCACGTGTTCGTCGGCGTGGGCGAGCGCAAGCCGGATGGGAACCTGGTGCGGTATTACGCGCTGACCTGAATTGCCGGATGCGGTTCACCCACCAGAATCTGTAACGATCAGCCCGCCGCCGCGCGCAACATCGTGGCGTTCGCCTCAATCATCGCGCGCACACTGCGGGGGGGGCGGCCCAGCAATTGCGCCACGTGATCGCTTTGCACCGCCAGAAATCCTTCGCGGATGGCCTGCCCGAAAGTGACCATGTCGTCGCTGTTCCACGGGATGCCGGCGACCGACTGGTCATCGACCGGGCGGCGCGGGATGCCCATGGCGTCGAACAGCGCATATTGGGCCTCATCATCGACCGCAACATAGGCCAGCGGCACGCCGGTGACCGCGGCCATCAGCGCGTTGACCTCGGCAAAGGTCTGCAGATCCGGGCCGGTCACGTCATAAGTCTTGCCCACATGCGCCGCGCCGGTCAGCACGGCGACGGCGCACAGCGCGCAATCCTCGCGCCAGACCATCGCTTCGCGGCCGTGGCCGGCGTTGCTGATCCACTGGCGGCTGGCCATCACCCCGGGGCCGGCCATCACGATCATGGAATCTGCATAGTGCGCATCGCGCAGCATGGTCCAGCCCAGGCCGCTGGCCTTGATCAGGCGTTCGGTTTCGATATGGTCGTGGCGCACTTCGGCGGGATTGGCGGGATCGTCGATGCCGATGAAGCTGGTATAGACAATGTGCGAAACGCCCGCCGCCACCGCCGCATCGATCGCCGCGCCATGCTGCGCCACGCGCGCGCCGACGCGGGTGCCCGATATCAGCAACAGCCGTTCGGCCCCGGCCAATGCAGGTGCCAGCGTTTCGGGCAGGTCATAATCGCCCTGGCGCACGGTGCAGCCCAGCGCGGCATAGTCGGCCAGCCGTTCAGGCCGGCGCGTCATCAGAATCAGGTCGCGCGCACGTCCCTGGGCGATCAGCTGGTCGATCACGATCCGGCCATAGTGGCCCGATGCGCCGGTAATGGCGATGCGGGTCATGCGCTTGCGCCTGCCCACCAGCCATGCACTTGCGGGCGCTGGCGATGCGGCATGGTGACCTTTGCGACCGGTCCGGCGGCCAGATTGCCGGCATCGACGATCCAGCATTCGTGCACGAATGCATCCGGGCCGGTCTGGTGGTCGACCATCATCACCAGCCAGCCCTGATGCCCCTCGGTCGTTGACGGCACATGCACCGGTTCGTTGAAACAGCTGCCCATCGGCAGGGCCAGCGCCTGTGGCGGGCCGCCGGTCATGTCGAGCCGCAGCAACAGATCGAACATCGCGCCGACCGGCCCGCCAAACACCGGTGGCCCGCGCCGTTCGGGGTTCATCGTCAGCATCCATGCGTGGTCATAGGCGCGGCCCTGACGGCTGGCGGGGATCACCGGAAAATCACCCGGCGGGCCGATCACGGTTTCGTGGATCGCAGCATCGGCAGCCCTGGGGTCAAAGCTCCAGCGTGCCAGCCGGCCATTGAGGTCGGGCTGGGCAATGTCGATGCCGGATGCTTCGCGGATAAAGGGAAACGCGTTTGAATCCGACAGGCACTGGTCGAAATGGATGACCCCGGCCGCATCTTCAAACGCGTTCATCATGTGATAGCACGACACGCCCTTTGGCCCGCGCAACCAGCGAATTTCGGCCACATCGCCATCGCGCGGCATCACCCCCACCCAGCTGTCGAGGTCCTGATGATGGACCCAGTGGTCGCCGCCCGCCTGCAACCGTGCCAGATCGGCCGTGGTCGGATAGATCGGAAACAGCACGTAATGTTCGGTGATCGCAAAATCGTGCATCATCGCGCAATAGGGCGCATCAAACCATTGTTCGCGCACCAGATTGCCTGCGGCATCGATCACCAGCCAGGCAATCGTCGTGCTGGCCAGCCCCGACGCTTCATAGCCAAAGGCAAACATTTCGCCGGTGACGGGATCGATGCGGACATGCGCGGTAAAGGTTTCGGACCGCAGCGCGCCGCCGAAATCATATTGCCCCAGCGTTTCCAGTGTGGCCGGATCAACGCGATAGGGCCGCCCATCCTCTTTGGTGAGCAACAATTTGCCAGCGTGCCACACCGGGGTGGTGTTGGCGACAGTGCGGTCCACGCCGGCAGCTTCCGCCCGATCGGTATAGGGATTGCGGTATTTGCCGAACAGCGCATGCCCGGCGGCGGTTTCGGCCTGGTGGCGCGCGGTGCCGACATAGCGGATCGCGGTCGACACGTTGTCCTGGCCAAAGCGGATCGCCGACACCATGCCATCGGCCGACAGGATCGCGCCGGCGTCGCTGACAAACGGGGGGAAGGCGGGATCGGGCA
The DNA here is from genome assembly GCF_040398825.1 of Novosphingobium sp. Classification (GTDB taxonomy): domain Bacteria; phylum Pseudomonadota; class Alphaproteobacteria; order Sphingomonadales; family Sphingomonadaceae; genus Novosphingobium. Next base: position 87,708 of record NZ_JBBATI010000002.1, on the reverse strand, counting down.
CCGCGCGAAAGAATGTGCCACGCACATCGGCGGGAATGGTGCCCGTCACAGCCAGGTTATCGACAGCATATTCGGCGCGCTGGGGCGTGTTCAGCCCGATATAGTTTGGCTCTGCCGGGAAACCGGCTGTTTCGCTGTCTGCCATGGAACCTCTCCGCGCGGTTGGGCCGCTTTATAACATTTGTTATCATATTCGGAGAAAAGGCCGCGCATTGCAAGCCCGATTGCGCAGGCAATCACCGGCGTGCTGCGTTCAGTGGTCCCACAGCGCCAGGCAGCGCATTTCAATACTGGCGCGCGGGGTGCAACCGGGGGCGGTGTGGCGGTTGTCAAACGCGACATGCGGCACCGCATGACCGGTTAGCGAATCGCTGCTTTGGAACAACAACACTTCATCGCGCGACAGGTCGGGAAACCAATGCCAGCGGTGCGCAGGGTTGGCCGCCAGCACCCAGCTGGCAAAGCGCCATTCATCGCCACCGGGCGGGTCGAATATTGCATCGGCCTCAATCCGGTCGGCAGGATCGACGCTGGTCATGTCGCACAGTGCCAGCGAAACGTCTTGCGGCGCGCCCGAAAACGCGCGCCACACGTTGTAATGCGCCCAGCGTTGCGCCGGGCGCCCTGCCGGAATTGTCCGCGCGGCGAACTGCGCCGCCGTCGCATCGGTCTGGTCGATATGGACAAACCGTGCCGGGTGGGAATTGTCGCGGGTGCCCGCCCGGCCCGAAGCCTCGCTGAACCGCACGATGCCGGGCGCAGTCACCATGACCGCGTCGGCGCCGGTGGCCGCGCGTACCAGTGCCACAATCTCGTCGGCATAGACCGCCGCCACCGCATCGCGATCGGTAAAATCGGCCACGGCGCTGACATGCGGCAGGCAGGCAAACCCTTCGCGATCAAGCCGCGGGTCGGTCCTGCGTCCGTCGATCAGCGGCATCGCGCGCGGATCAAGCGGCACGGCATCGCGGTCGTGCGCATTGGCATAATAATAGGGCCGCGCCCCATTGCGCGCGACATAGGCGATCGTGGCGCTGTCGGTGCTCATGGCGGGTTTTCCTTGTTCGTGTCGGGCGCTGACAGGCATAGGGCCAGTGCCCAAACTGATCCGCCGGATTGCGTTTGTCGAGTGGCCGCAGCATAGCGGCGGCGATGGGGGCATTCGATCGGCGGTCTATGGCCGGCCACGCCAACCGGGGGGAATTCATGGATCAGGTGACCGCAACACTGCTGGCCGAACGCGCGATCGAACGGCTGATTGTCGATTATGCCGCATACAACGACGCTGGCGACTGGGATGCGGTGGCGGCGCTCTATCTGCCCGACGGGCGGATGAGCCGGCCCACCGCGCCCGACGTGTTCATCACCGGGCGTGATGAAATCCTGGCCGCGTTCCGCGCCCGGCCGCGCCGCGTGACGCGGCATATCGTCGCCAACATCCGCGTGACGGTCAGCGGCGATACCGCCAGCGCCACCAGCCAGATCCTGTTGTTCACCGCGCCCGGCGCACCACCGCTGGTGGGCAGCTATCACGACCGCCTGGCACTGACCGAAAACGGTTGGCGCTTTGCCGAACGTGCAGGTCACCTGGATTTTCCGCCCGCCTGAGCGACACCGGTCAGCCCGGCAGCATGACCAGCACCGCGGCGAACAGCGCATAGAACAGCGCCATCGCCGCCAGCAACCAGCGCGAAATCACCCCGCGCCGGAACGCGATCAGCATTGTCGCCACGGCAATCGCGGTCACCGCGCCCGCCGCAATCAGCGACCGGTCAAGCAGCCACGGGGTATAGAACAGCCCGAACGCGGTCGGCACGGTCGCCTGGATCATCATCGCGCCGCTGATATTGGCAAGCGCCAGCCGGTGTTTGCCCTGGCGCACCCAGATCACCGCATTCATGGTTTCGGGCAGTTCGGTCGCGATCGGGCTGAGCAGCAGCGCCAGCAGTTGCGGCCGTATCCCCAGCGCCGGGCCCAGCGCATCCAGCTGCCCCACAAACAGCCGCGATGCGGCAAAGATGACCACCAGCGCCAACCCGGTCTGCACGGCGCTGAGCGCCAGCGGTGGTGGCCCCGGCCGCCGCCGGGCGATGATCAGCGGTTCCAGTTCGTCCTGCACCTCAAGGCTGTCGTCGCGGCGCATTTCCTGCCAGAAATAGGCGGCATAGGCGGCCAGAAACGCGATGCCCAACCACGGTTTGAACGCAAACGCCACCAGCCCGACCAGCATTTTCACCACAAAGATGCACAGAAACCAGGTCTGGTCCCGGCTGAGTCGCTGAAATTCTGCGCGCACCGCGGCGGTGCGTTGCAGGTGTCGCCGGCTGAGGATCAGGGTCGCGCCAACGGTGGAATAGGCAATCGTTGACAGCACCAGCGGGCCGCCCAGCGCGGCGCCGACCCCCAGTTCGCGCGTGGCATCGCTTTTGCCAAAAGCCACCGCGACAAAGGTGATCGCAGATTCGGGCAGGGCGGTGCCAAACGCGGCGAGCACGGTTGCGGTGGCGGTGCTGCCGATCGCCAGCCGGCGCCCCAGCCATTCCACCCCGTTGACAAAAAATTCGCAGGCAAAATAGATGGTTGCGGCCGATCCCAGCAGCAGCACGACAGGCACAATCAGCGGGTTCATCGGCAATCCAGGGGCCGGGGCGGCGCGCCCGGTCGGCCCGGCGTCTATACCCGATGCGAACGCGCAGACCAGCGAACACTTGGCTGCGGCACGCCAGACCGCGCGGCGAAGCGCGCTGATTTTATGGGTTGTGCCGCTGGGGCAGGCGCCTACTATCTCGCATCATGAGAACCGGAACCCCATTGCTGAGTTCACTGTCGCGCGCGCTGGCCATGCTGGAGGCGATCATTGCCGATGGGGCGACCCGCAGCGTCGCCGCCATCGCCCGCGATCTGGATGTGCCGGTGGCCACCGCGCACCGCCAGGTGGCTTCGCTGGTCGCCGACGGATATCTGGCGCGGCAGGGGCGCGGCTTTCACGTGGCCGGTCCGCGCCTGCTGCGGCTGCTGCGCCAGCTGGATGAAAAGCAGGTCATTGCCAATTGCGCGGCCCCGGTGTTGCACCGGTTGGCGGGCGATCTGCGCTGCGTGGTACAGCTTGGCACGCTGGAAGGCGACATGGTGACCTATCGCATCAAGACGGGTGAGGGCGCGGGCGATCTGTTCACCCGGGTCGGCCTGCAGTTGGAGGCCTATTGTTCGGGCATCGGCAAAGTGCTGCTGGCCTGGCTACCCGATCCCGACCGTGAGGCGTACCTTGCAACCGGACCATTTCCGGCGCTGACATCCCGGACGATTACCGAACCGGGGGCGCTGCGCCGCGAACTGGCGCGGGTGCGCGAACAGGGCCATGCATTGGACGATGGCGAAATTGCCGAAGGCCTGCAATGCCTGGCCGTGCCGGTGCGCAGCCCGGACGGGCGGGTGCTGGCAGCCATTTCCGCCTCACGCGGGGCGGCACAGAGCACTGCTCTGCCACCGGATGCGATCCTGGCCGACATCCGGCTGGCGGCTGCGGAGATTGAGGACATTTTGGGCGCATTGCTGGTGGCCTGACGTTTCGCGCCTTGTCAGCCGTACCAGTTTACTTTAAGCCTAAAACAAATCGTGACAGTGGGTGTCGGGCGCGCTTGCGTTGGCCGAAATCGGCTGGTTGACCGCTCTGCCGGTGTCTTTCGGGCCATTGTGTCGTTGTGACCCCTGGTTCGCTTGACACCGAGATATTTTAAGCTTGAAACTTTGTCCCGGCCATTCCGCCGGAACCAGCAAGGGATGTGGATGCGATGAGGATTGCCAGTGTCGGCGGTGGTCCCGCGGGGCTCTATTTCGCCATATCGATGAAACTGCGCATGCCCGATGCGCAGATCGAGATATTTGAGCGCAACAAGCCGGGCGACACGTTTGGTTGGGGCGTGGTGTTTTCCGACCAGACCATGGCCAACCTGCGCGCCAACGATCCGGCCAGCGCCGTCACGATGGAGGCCGAGCTGGCGCATTGGGACGATATCGACGTTCACGTCAACGGCACGAAAGTCACCTCCACCGGGCATGGTTTCATCGGCATCGGCCGCAAACGCCTGCTGAATATCCTGCAGGACCGCTGCGCCGAACTGGGCGTGATCCAGCATTTCGAAGTGGAGGTTGATCCGACGCTGGAGGCTTACAAGGATTTCGATCTGGTCATCGCCAGCGACGGCCTGAACAGCCGCATCCGGGCCATGCGCGAAGCAACCTTCAAGGTCGATATCGACATGCGCCCCAACAAGTTCGTGTGGCTGGGCACGCACCAGCTGTTCGATGCGTTCAAGTTCATTTTCGTCGAAACCGAGCACGGCTGGGTCTGGGCCCATGCCTATCGGTTTGACAGCAATACCTCTACCTTCATCGTCGAATGCCAGCCCGATACCTTTGCGGCCTGGGGCTTTGGCGAGATGAGCCAGGAGGAAACCTGCCGGGTGTGTGAGGCGATCTTTGCCGACCATCTTGGCGGTCATCCCTTGATGACCAATTCCGGGCATGTGCGCGGTTCGGCCTGGATCAATTTTCCGCGGGTGCTGTGCCACCAATGGTACGATGGCAACCTGATCCTGCTGGGCGATGCGGCGCATACCGCGCACTATTCGATCGGTTCGGGGACCAAGCTGGCGTTTGAGGACGCGATCAAGCTGGCGCAAGTGCTGGCCGACAGCGATCTTCCGCTCGCCGATGGTCTGCGCCAGTACCAGGACGAACGCCATGTCGAGGTGCTGAAACTGCAAAGCGCGGCCAAAAATTCGATGGGCTGGTTTGAGGAAGTGGATCGCTATCTGCACTTCGATCCGTTGCAGTTCACTTATGCCCTGCTGACCCGCAGCCAGCGCGTCAGCCACGAAAACCTGCGCCTGCGTGATCCGGCGTGGCTGGCGCAGCTGGAAAAGGCGTTTGCCGAAAAGGCCTGCGGTCATGCGCTGGAAAAACCGGTGCCGCCGATTTTCACGCCATTCCGGCTGCGCGGCATGGAACTGGCCAACCGCGTGACCGTTTCGCCGATGGCGATGTACAGCGCGGGCGATGGCGTGCCCAACGATTTCCACCTGGTGCATTACGGTGCGCGCGCATTGGGCGGGGCAGGGCTGGTGTTCACCGAAATGACCTGCGTTTCGCCCGAAGGCCGCATCACGCCGGGCTGCACCGGTCTGTACAGTGATGAGGCAGAGGCCGCATGGCAGCGCATCGTCAGCTTTGTCCACACCAGCAGCGCGTCAAAAATCGCGCTGCAACTGGGCCACAGCGGCGCCAAGGGATCGACCCGGCTGGGCTGGGACGCGATCGATGCCCCGCTGGAACAGGGCAACTGGCCGCTGATCGCCGCGTCGGCTGTGCCCTGGTCAACCGCCAACCAGGCCCCGCGCGAAATGACGCGGGGCGACATGGATCTGGTGCGCGACCAGTTCGTGGCCGCCACGGTGCGCGCCGCGCGCGCCGGTTTCGACATGGTCGAATTTCACGCCGCGCATGGCTATCTGCTGTCGAGCTTCATCACCCCGGTGCTTAACCGGCGGACCGATGAATACGGCGGCAGCCTGGAAAACCGTCTGCGCTATCCGCTGGAAGTGTTCCGTGCGATGCGCGCGGTGTGGCCGGCTGAACGGCCGATGTCAGTGCGCATTTCGGCAACCGACTGGATTGGCGAAGGCGGCATGACCGCGCGTGACGCGGTTGAAGTGGCGCGTGCATTCCGCGATGCCGGCGCCGACCTGATCGACGTATCCACTGGCCAGACCACGCGCGAGGCGCGGCCGGTCTATGGCCGGATGTACCAGACCCCGTTTGCCGACCTGATCCGCAACGAACTGGACGTGCCGGTGATGGCGGTGGGCAACATTTTTGAGGTGGATCATGTCAATTCCATCCTCGCATCGGGCCGCGCGGATTTGTGCGCGCTGGGCCGGCCGCACCTGATCGACCCGGCCTGGACGCTGCGCGCCGCGGCAGAGCTGGGCAGTGATGCGGCACCCGTGCCGCTGCCCTATCGCAACGGCTTTGATCAGCTATCGCGCAATCTGGCGCGCGCGCATGGCCAGGCGGTGTTGCCCGTATGACCGATCTGTCGGGGCATCATGCGGTCATCACCGGCGGCGGCACCGGCATCGGCGCGGCCATCGCCCGCACGCTGCACGGCGCCGGTGCGCGGGTGACGCTGATGGGGCGGCGGCGCGAGCCATTGGAACACGTTGCGGCCGGGCTGGCCGGGGCGACAGTGATCTGCGTGGACGTGACCGATGAAGCCTCGGTCGAGGCGGCCATGGCACGGGCGCGCGCGATTGCCCCGGTCACTATCCTGGTCAACAATGCCGGCGGGGCCGAAACGGCGCCACTGGCAAAGACATCGATGGCGCTGTGGCAACAGATGATCGCGGTCAACCTGACCGGCGCGTTTCTGTGCACGCGCGCGGTGCTGGACGAGGTTGCAGCGGCAAACGGCGGCCGGATCATTACCATCGCCAGCACATCGGGCCTGAAGGGCTATGCCTATACCGGCGCCTATGCCGCCGCCAAACATGGCGTGATCGGGCTGACGCGGACGCTGGCGCTGGAACTGGCGAGCACGGGCGCCACCGCCAACGCGATCTGCCCGGGCTTTGCCGATACCGAACTGGTGCAGCGATCAATCGCGGCGGTGACCGCCAAGACCGGTAAATCGGCCGAAGCGGTGCTGGCGCAATTCGTGCGCGACAATCCGCAAAAGCGGCTGATAAGGCCCGAAGAAGTGGCGGCAACGGCCTTGTGGCTGTGTGATCCGCTGTCGGGTTCGGTCAATGGTCAGGCAATCGCGATTGCCGGTGGAGAGGTGATGTGATGGCGGCACCCCATGCCAAACAATCGCTGCGCGTGTGGCTGCGCATGCTGCGCGCAACCACGATCATCGAAAAGCGCATCCGTGGCCATCTGAAGACCGAATTTGACAGCACCCTGCCGCGCTTTGACGTGCTGTCTGCGCTCGATCGCGAGGTTGCGCCGATCACCATGTCGCAATTGACCGATCATCTGCTGGTGTCGAATGGCAATCTGACCGGGCTGGTCAACCGGCTGGTGGACGATGGCCTGATCAGCCGCGAAATCGATCCCGATGACCGCCGCGTGCAGCACGTGATGCTGACCGAACAAGGCCGATCCGCCTTTCGCGAAATGGCGCAGCGGCATGAGGCGCTGGTAGATTCGCTGTTCGCCGCAATGTCTGATGAAGACATGGATACGCTGCTGCGACTGACAAAAACGCTCAACGCCGCCCTGCAACATGGCGCGCGCCCTGTGGAGGATGCATGAACCCCGCCCAATACCAGCCCGCCCATTTTCTGTGGTCGTTTGCCGACGGCGTCGGCACGATCACGCTGAACCGGCCCGAACGCAAAAACCCGCTGACGTTTGAATCCTATGCCGAATTGCGCGATCTGTTTCGCGCGCTGGCCGCAACGCCGGCGGTGCGGGCGATCGTGATCACCGGCGCGGGCGGCAATTTCTGTTCGGGCGGTGACGTTCACGAAATCATCGGGCCGCTGGTGGGCATGGCCATGCCCGAATTGCTGAACTTCACGCGCATGACCGGCGATCTGGTCAAGGCGATCCGCCATTGCCCGCAGCCGGTGATCGCCGCGGTCGATGGGATTTGCGCCGGCGCCGGGGCCATTATCGCGATGGCGTCGGACCTGCGCATTGCCGCGCCGGACGCCAAAGTGGCGTTCCTGTTCAACCGCGTCGGGCTGGCCGGTTGCGACATGGGCGCCTGCGCCATCCTGCCGCGCATCATCGGGCAGGGCCGCGCCAGCGAACTGCTGTTCCTGGGCCGCGCGATGTCCGCCGATGAGGGTGAGCGCTGGGGCTTTTTCAACCGTATCACCGCGCAGGACGGCGTGCTGGCAGAGGCCACCAAAATGGCCGCACAGATCGCCGCCGGGCCGGCCTTTGCCAATGCGATGACCAAGGTCCAGCTCCATGCCGAATGGGACATGGGGGTCGATGCCGCGATCGAGGCAGAGGCGCAGGCGCAGGCGATCTGCATGCAGACGCAGGATTTTGCGCGCGCCTACCACGCGTTCGTGGCGAAACAGAAACCCGTGTTCGAGGGCAATTGACATGGCCGATACCAGTTTCCTCGAATGGCCGTTTCTGGAGGATCACCACCGCACGCTGGCGCGTGAGCTCGACACCTGGGCGGCGCAGCATATTGCGCCGCTGGCGCATGGCGCTGGTCATGGGCAGGGCGATGTCGATGCGACCTGCGGCGTGCTGGTGCGCAAACTGGGCGAAGGTGGCTGGCTGCGCTATTGCGTTCCGGCCAGCCATGGCGGGATGTTTGAAACGCTCGATGTGCGATCGCTGTGCCTGATTCGCGAAACGCTGGCGCGGCATTTCGGGCTCGCGGATTTCGTGTTCGCGATGCAGGGGCTGGGCAGCGGGGTGATTTCGAATTTTGGCAGCGACGCGCAAAAGGCAAAGTATCTGCCCGGCGTGGCCCAGGGCACGCTGGTCGCGGCATTTGCGCTGACCGAACTCGACAGCGGATCGGATGTTGCGGCCACTGCCTCGACCGCGACCGACATGGGTGACCATTATCGCGTTGACGGTGCAAAGACCTATATTTCCAACGGCGGGATCGCTGATTTCTATGTCACGTTCCTGCGCACGGGTGAGGCGCCCGGCGCGCGCGGATTGTCAGCGCTGGTGATCGACGCGGATACCCAGGGGCTGGAGATTGCGGAGCGTATCCATGTCGCCGCACCGCATCCGCTGGCAACGTTGAAATTCAATGGCATGGCAGTGCCAAAACACGCGTTGATCGGCACCGCCGGCGCGGGCTTTGCGCAGGCGATGGCCAACCTCGACATTTTCCGCTCCACGGTCGGCGCTGCGGCACTCGGCTTTGCCCGGCGCGCGCTGGATGAGGCGCTGGCGCGGGTGAAATCGCGCAAGCTGTTCGGATCGACGCTGGCCGATATGCCGATCGCGCAAAGCCAGCTGGCGGAAATGGCACTCGATATCGATGCGGCGGCGCTGCTCGTCTATCGCGCGGCGTGGACCAAGGATGTCCGCAAAGTGCGCGTCAGCCGTGAGGCGGCGATGGCCAAGCTGTTCGCCACCGACCAGGCGCAAGTGGTGATCGACAAGGCCGTGCAGTTGCACGGTGGCCTGGGCGTGGTGACGGGCCAGGTGGTGGAGGAACTGTTGCGCGAAATCCGCCCCTTGCGGATTTACGAAGGCGCCAGCGAAGTGCAAAAGCTGATCATCGCCCGTCAATTGTTGAGCGGCGCAGGAGCCAGCTGATGCCAGCCTATCAACGCGAAGTTCTGGTCCGTTTCGCGCATTGCGACCCGGCCGGAATCGTTTTTTACGCCCGCTATTTCGAAATGATCAACGGCGTGGTCGAAGACTGGTTTGAAGACGCGCTGGAAACCAGCTTTTCCGGACTGCTGTTCCACCGCAACCTGGCCACGCCAACGGTGCATTTCAACGTCGATTTCACCGGCCGTTCGATGATGGGCGACCGGCTGACGTTCGAAACCTCGGTCACGCGCTTTGGCAGCAGTTCGTTCGATTTGTGCCACCAGGTATCGTGCCGCGGTGAACACCGCATGCGCGTGCACCAGACACTGCTGTTCACTGACGCCAATGCCAAGGGATCACAGCCGATCCCGGATGATCTGAAGCGGCGGATGGAACGCTACTACATGCCCGAAAACGCGCCTGCCGTCCTGACCGCGGGCTAGGCAGCGTAGAGAAATTCATGCACTGCTTTAATGTCTAATTTTGGAGGGAAGCGGACTCTCGGCAACGCACTCCTCGTCATTCCTGCGAACGCAGGAATCCAGAGTGGATGGCAAAACCTGTTGATTGTACAAGACGATTTTGTCGCGGAGCCGTGGTACCTGGATTCCTGCGTTCGCAGGAATGACGATTGTAAGGCCGCAATTGGGGCGATAGCAGTCACTCTGCAACGCGTCGGTCGATAGCCAGATTTGTGTAGGCGTCCGCCGACCCCATTAACCCGGCTGGCGAATGCCCCGGGCCTCCAGAATGGGCAGCACGTTGTCGCGGAAATAGGGGAATTCCGCGCCGTAATCGACAAACGACAGCGTGGTGCCGCCCAGGCCCAGTTCGTGCAGCTGGCACAGCCCATCGGCCACTTGTTCGGGCGTGCCGATCAGCGGGATGCCGCCGTGGCCCATGGCGAAGCGGTCGCGGATCAGCGCCAGCAGATCGTGGGGAAAGCTTTGCGCGTGCGCGAATTGCAGGCGGACCAGGTTGTCGACCGCTTCCCAATCGGCATTGTCCTGTGCGAAATGCTTGAGGTAATCCTGTGCTTCCGCTTCGGTCGGCCGGCACACGACATGGCTGAAGGTCAGCACGTCGACATTTCGGCCTTGTGCTGCGGCTTGCGCCTTCAACTCGGCAATTTCTGCGCGCGACCGGTCAAAATCGATGACCGAGGTGAACAGGAAATCGGCATTGCGGGTGGCGAAATCGCGGCCCAGTTCCGATCCTGCGGCATTGAGGATGGGGGGGCGTCCGTTGACCGGCTTGGGTTCGGCCTCGATGCCCTTCAGCTGGAAATGGTCGGTGGTGATGTCGAACGACCCTGATTTCGACCACAGCGTCTGGATGATGTCGAACCATTCCTGCGCATAGGCGTAACGTGTTTCATGGTCGTCGGGCAGGGTCAGGCCCAGCGCCTCATATTCCGGCTTGTTCCAGCCGGCGACAATGTTCAGCCCGGCGCGGCCCTGGCTGATCGCGTCGATCGTGGCGATTTGCTTGGCCACCACCACCGGATGGTTGCACGCGGTGTGGATGGTGGCGATCACCGATATGCGCCTGGTCGATGCCAGCAGCCCGGCCGCCCAGGTCATGGTTTCCAGCACATGGCCATGGAAATTGGTTTCCCCGCCATACCCGATCCAGCGCGCGATCGGCAGCATGAAATCGATGCCGGCATCGTCGAGCATATGCGCAAGCGCAAGGTTGCTGTCCCAGCTGGCGTCCCAGCGTTCGGGGATTTTGGTGACGGACATGCCGCTGGAGCAGTTGGTGGAAAAGGTGCCGAGCTTGAAGTGGTTCGCCCGGCGCATCCGGTTTTCAACAGGTGGCATGCGTCGCTCCCGCGTGAGTGGCTGGTGTGTGTGGCTGGTCCGTCAACAGATTATTTCAAGGTTAAACTATGTCTGCGGCGCGCGGTTGCGCCTGTCAAGCAGATTGCCGACCCGTCGATAGGATTTCAATTGATTTTCGATCTGTGACCTGTCAGCAAGGGTGCAAGGGTAGCGGCGGTGACCGTCTGACCCCGGGGAGTTTTTGCGCGTGACCATCCATGTTGACCTTTTGGGTACCGAGACCCGTTTTATCGATACGGGCAAATATGTGACGCGCTGCATTTCTGCCCCGGGTGAGGGGGAACATGTGTTTCTGCTGCATGGCGGTGGCGGTCATGCCGAAACCTATTCGCGCAACCTGACCCGGCTGGGGCAGGTGTGTCAGCCGCATGCCATCGATTTCATCTGGCACGGCATGTCGTCGCGCCCGGCGTTTTCCAACGGCGCGCCGCGCGCATCCGAAAACTGGCTGACCCAGTTTACCGACCAGCTGATCGACCTGATGGACCATATGGGCATTGAAAAGGCCGTGGTTGAGGGTGAATCGCTGGGCGGGTGGATCGCCTACGACATGGCGATCAACCACCCCGATCGCACGTCAAAAGTCATCCTCAACACCACCTGGGGCATGCACCTGGACCCGGACCATGTGTTTGAGGGTGATTCCGATCTGGATGCGCTGCGCCAGACCTCGGTCAATGCGCTGCTCAATCCCACGCCTGAATTGCTGCGCAAGCGGCTGGAATGGCTGATGCCACTGGGCGGGGTGACCGACGAACTGGTCGACCTGCGCCGCGCGCTGTGGTCGATTCCCGAAACACGCACCGCGCTGATCGAATATTACGAACGCCTGTTCGCGCCCAACATCGCCGAATTTTACTGGCAGGAAGCCGACATCGTCAAAATCGCCTGCCCCACGCTGGTGCTGTGGACCGACAAGAATCCGATCCACGGCGAAGATGCGGCGCACCGGCTGCAAGCGATCATCCCCGGCGCGAAAAAGCACATCATGCGCGGTTGTGCACACTGGCCGCAATGGGAGCGGCCGGAAGAGCACGATGATGTCGTTTCCCGCTTTCTGCTTGGAACTCTCTGACGAATATAAACAACTATAATTCAGAACGTTGCCTGAAAGGAACTGCGAGATGAATGAAGCCACTCCCGTCCGCCGCCGCTCCACCGTGCGCATCAACACCACCAGCGATCAGCGCCTGAACGACAGCAAGACCCAGAGCCAGTATCAGCCCTACAAGGATGCGGCCTGGGGTTTCATCAACCACTGGTACCCCGCGCTGTTCAGCGAAGAGCTGCCCGAAGACAAAGTTGAGGGCATCCAGATTGCCGGGGTGCCGATCGTGCTGCGCCGCGTCGATGGCAAGATCTTTGCGCTGAAAGACCAGTGCCTGCACCGCGGCGTGCGCCTGTCGGCCAAACCGATGTGTTTCAACAAAAGCTCGATCACGTGCTGGTATCACGGTTTCACCTACGATCTGGCGGACGGCAAGCTGTCCACCATCGTCGCCAACCCTGATGATCCGCTGGTCGGCACCACCGGCATTACGTCTTATCCGGTCGAGGAAGTGGCCGGCATGATCTTTGTGTTCGTGCGCGAAGACGATTTTCCGCTCGAAGACGTGCCGCCGCTGTCCAGCGACCTGCCGATCCGCTTTCCAGAAAACAGCGAAAAATTCCCCCATCCGCTGTGGCCGGCCGCACCCAGCCTGATGGACGAGGGCGCGGTGGCGCTGGGCATGCACCGCACCGGGCAGAGCAACTGGCGCATCGCCTGCGAAAACGGTTTCGACAACGCGCATATCCTGGTGCACATGGACAACACCATCGTCCATGCGCTGAATTGGGTGCTGCCGCTGGGTATCCTGCCCGATCATGAAGAGCCGATCACGCTGATCGAGGACGAGGACGGCCCCAAGGGCATGATGCAGTGGCTGTTTACCGACCGGTGGAAACCGGTGCTGGAAAACGAACAGCTCGGGCTGAAAATCGATAACCTCAACGGCCGGTTCTATCGCACCTCGGTGGTGCTGCCCGGTTGCCTGATGGTGGAAAACTGGCCCGAGGAACACATTGTCCAGTACGAATGGTATGTGCCGATCACCGACGACATGTACGAATACTGGGAAGTGATGGTGCGGGTGTGCCCCACCGACAAGGACAAGGCCGCGTTCAAGCACCGCTTTGACCGCGTCTTTCTGCCGCTGTGCCTGCGCGGGTTCAACGATTGCGATCTGTATGCGCGGGAAGCGATGGAGGAATTTTATGCCGATGGCACCGGTTGGGATGCCGAACAGCTGGTGGCGACTGACGTTTCGCCAATCACCTGGCGCAAACTGGCCTCGCGCTGGAATCGCGGCATTGCCAAACCGGGCAAGGGCGTGCCCAACGCCACCAAGACATCGAGCATCCGTCTGCGTCGGCTGGCCGAGGGCAAGGCACCCGGATATTTTGTTGAGAAGATCGAAGACGTGAACAGCTACTGATGGGCGGACCGGTGGTGCACAGGGTAACTCTGGTGTTCAGCGACGGGGTTGAACACGAACTTGCGGTCGATCCCGGCGCCAGCGTGCTCGGCGCCGGGCTGGCGGCCGGGTTGCCCCTGCTCCACCAGTGCCGTTCGGGCAGCTGTTCAACCTGCGTGGCCTCGCTGGTGGAGGGCGAGGTGGGCACATTGCCCGGCTGCGGATCATCGCTGCTGGCGTCGGAGCGGGCGGCGGGCAAGCGCCTGCTGTGCGTGACCGGGGCCAGCAGCGATTGCCGCTTTGCCTTGCCCTATGACAGCAAGGCCGGCGCAAACCCGGTTGTGAAAGGGCATGCGTTTGTCAATGCGGCGACGCAGGTCGCGGCCGATGTGATGCGGCTGGAACTCGAACTGGCGGAGGATTGCTGGTTTACCTTCCGGCCGGGCCAGTTCATCCAGATCACGGTGCCGGGCACCGATCAAACCCGCAGCTATTCGATTGCATCCACGCCGGCCGAACTGCCTAAGATCGAATTGCTGATCCGGCTACTGCCGGGTGGGGTGATGTCGGAATGGCTGCTCGGCCAGGTGGCCGCCGATGCAGTGCTGGAAATTTCAGGGCCTTACGGTGCGTTCTTTCTGCAGGATGGCAATCGGGCGCCGGTGGTGATGATTGCCGGGGGCACCGGTCTTGCGCCGATGATGGCGATGATCGATGTCATCCGCGCGCGGCCAGGACGCAAACCGCCGATCCATCTGAGCTTTGGTTGCCAGACGGCTGAAGGCCTGTTTCATGGCGACGCACTCGACTTGCGCCGCTTGTGGCTGCCCGGGCTTTCGGTCACCACATCGGTCGATCGCGGCCCCACGCCCGATGGCGTGCGCGTGGGCAATCCGGTCGAAGTGATCGGCGCGGACGGCCCGCTCGATCCGGCAACGGTCGCCTATCTGTGCGGCCCGCCCGGCATGATCGATGCCGCGCGCCGGCATTTGCAGGCGCTGGGGCTGGCCGACAGCAACATTCACGCAGAACAGTTTGTGGCAAGCTGACACGGTTTGGGAGATGGGGACATGGGCGTCGACAGTCTGGGGTATATCGCCCTTACGACAACCAAAATGGACGAATGGCGCACGCTGCTGGAACGCGTGTTCGGCATGGAACCGCGCATGCGCGACGGCGCCATCGATTACCGTATCGACGGCTATCATCACCGCATCACGCTGACCCCGGATACCACCGACAGCGTCGAGGTGATCGGTTGGGAACTGGGCAGCAGTGAAGCGCTGGCGACGCTGGTCAAAATCCTGCAGGACCGGGGCGTCGCCGTAACCATGGAGGGCGCAGACTTGCGCGCCCGGCGCAAGGTCAAGGAACTGTGCAGTTTCACCTGCCCGATGATCGGCAACCGGCAGGAGCTCTATTACGGCCCGCTCATCTCCAACACGCCGTTTGCGCCCAGCCGCGGCATCAGCGGTTACAAGACCGGCACGCTGGGGCTGGGGCATGTGGTCTATTGGGTGAAAGACCTGGCCGCGTCGGTGAAATTTTATCAGGATGTGATGGGGTTCGCCATTTCGGACTATATCGCGTGGGATAACAATGATGCGGTGTTCATGCACTGCAACCGGCGCCACCACACGCTGGCGCTGATGCAGGATGGGCCGAACACGCCCGCTGGTGCGTTGATGCACCTGATGGTCGAGGCCAATTCCTACGATGATGTCGGCTATGGTTATGACCTGGTGCGCGACATGGGCATTCCGGTCATGATCGAGCCGGGCAAGCATTCCAACGACCACATGCAAAGCTTTTATCTGCAGACCCCGTCCGGCTTCTGGCTGGAATATGGCTATGGCGGGATCGAGATCGGGCCGGATTGGCAAGTGCGCAATTACGACGCGCCCATGCTGTGGGGCCACCGGTTTGTCGGCAGCTGAGCCCATGGGATATGCCGAATGCCTGGCCCGCATCGATGCGCGCGATGCTATGGTGCGCGGCTGGGCCTGGATCGACCGCGAAGCCGTGGGCGGGGCAGGGCCGCTGGCCGGGCTGGTGCTGGGGGTAAAGGACGTGATCGATGTGGCCGGGATGCCGACCACGCATGGCTCGCTCGCCTATCGTGACAGCATCGCCACTGCCGATGCGACCTGTGTTGCCCGTTTGCGTGCCGCCGGCGCGATCGTGCTGGGCAAGACGGTCACCGCGGAATTTGCCACCTATCACCCCGGGCCAACCGCCAACCCGCGCAATCCGGCGCATACCCCCGGCGGCTCGTCCAGCGGGTCGGCGGCGGTGGTGGCCGATGGCCAGGCCGATCTGGCGCTGGGGACGCAGACCGCCGGTTCGGTAATCCGCCCGGCGAGTTTTTGCGGCACCTTTGCGTTCAAGCCCAGTTTTGGCCGCTATCCGCTGGATGGCGTGCTCGAAACCGCGCCCAGTCTGGATACAGTGGGGCTGTTTGCGCGCAATCCGGCGATCCTGATGGTGACTGATGCAGTGCTGTCGGGCGACGATGCGGTGCCACTGGCCCCGGCAGCGTTGCGCGTGGGCCTGTGCCGCAGCCCGGCGTGGGATCACGCCGATGCAGACATGCAGGCTGCGTTCCTGGACTTTGCCGAGGCTCTGCGCACCGCCGGGCATTCTGCCGTGACGCGCGAACTGCCTGCGCCGTTTCGCGACCTTGGCGCGGCGCAGGCGCTGATCCACCGGCGCGAAGCGGCGATGGTCATGGGCCACATCCGCCGCGACCATGCCGCGCTGATCAGCCCCGCCTTTGCCGCGATGATCGACGCCGGCGCCGCCGAGAGCGAAGCCGACTACACCGCCGCACTGGCCTTGCAGCAGCATTGCAAGGCGCTGGTGCCTGAAGTGTTTGACGGCGTGGACCTTTTGCTGGTGCCCGGCGCACCCGGCGCGGCACCGGCCGGGTTGGCCGCGACTGGCGACCCGGCGTTTCAGCGTATCTGGACCGCGATCGGCGCGCCGTGTTTCGGCTTTCCGGCCGCCTGGCGCAGCGACGGTCTGCCGCTGGGGCTGCAGGTGATCGGCGCGCCGGGGCATGACCGGCAAATGCTGTCCAACATAATGGCTATAGCGGCGCTTGCCGTGCCCAGGGAGAACTGACCATGGAACCCACTGCTTCGGCGCCGTTCACGCCGGCCATGGAGGCTGCATTCGCGCGTGCGAAAGCGCGGCTTGATCCGGACCGGCTGAAACATTTGTTGTTCGCGATCACCGATATCCATTCGCCCACCGGTGCCACGCGCACTGCGGCAGAATTTGTGGCGGACCACATGGCCCGCATCGGCCTGGCGCCGACGCTCGACCCGATGACCCCCATTTCGTCCAATGTGCTGGGCGAAAAGCGCGGGACAGGCGGCGGGGCGACGCTGCTGCTCTATGCGCCGATCGATACGCACCTGGAAGGCGATGAAACCGATTTCCCCTGGGCCGGCCCCGAACAGTTTGCCGATTTGCGCCCTTCGGCCAAGATGGTCGGTGACTGGGTCTATGGCCTGGGGTCATCCAACCCAAAGGCGATGGTGGCCAGCCTGCTGGAAGTGGCGACCGCGCTGATCGAGGCCGATGTGCCGATGCTGGGCACGCTCAACGTGGCGTTTGCCGATGGCGGGATGCCCGTGACCATTCCCCAACGCGACAATGCGGGGATGAGCCATGGCGTCCATCACTTGCTCAACCGCGGCATGGCGCCCGATTTCGCGATCATCATGAAGCCATGGAACTGGGTCTATCACGAAGAGCCCGGCATGGGGTGGTTCAAGATCCAGGTCAAAGGCACGCTTGGTTATGCCGGGGTGCCGCGCGGCACGCCTGGTTTCCGCAGTTCGGTGGTGCCGGCGGCGACGGTGATCCTGGAATTGGAACAATGGCTGATCGACTATGCCGAAAAGAACCGGTCGGGCGATATCTATCCCCACGGCTGGATCGCTGGCGTGCGCGGCGGCTGGCCGGAACGGCCCGCGTTCCCCAGCGCGGTCACCGAAGTGTTTTTCGATGTGCGCATCAGCCCGCGCACCACGCCGGGTGAGGTAAAGGCCCAGTTCGAAGCGTTCATGATTGATCTGGCCGCACGATTCCCCGAAATTGACTGTGACTGGCAAATGTATGGATCAACCCCCGGCGGCACCACCGATCCGGCCAACTGGATCATCCAGTCGTGCCGGCGCGGATGGGAAAGCATCGAGAACCGGGCCTATGTCACGCCCGATCCGCTGGGCGGGCAGACCGATGGTGCGGCACTGCGCCGGTTGGGCGTGCCCACCGCGCGGATCGGCTGGCCCTGGCCGGCGGAAGGATCGCCCGAACCGATTGCCGAAGGGCTGGGTGGCATGGGCGCGACTTATGTGCCCGATCTGATGCCGTGCCTGGAAAAGATCCTCTATGCCTGCATCGATACGCTGATGCGGCCGCGCAGCGAACTGGGGTTGTGAGGTTCAGAGTCTGTTTTGAAAGTGCCACCCCATCGCCCCGCACCCCCGGCCCATCCGCCCGGTTAAGGTACCCTGTGGGCGGATGGGCCGGGGGTGCGGGGCGGTGGGTGGCATAAAGTCGCCTGCAGGCGACTTTCAAAACAGTCTCTAAACGTCGCTGGCGCGGTTCAGCGTGACCGAGGTGCGTGCGGATTCCTCGTAAATGCCGGTGATGATCGACAGCAGTTCGGTCGCATCCTCCACCCGTTCGTCAAAGCTGGTCAGGCTGCGAAATTTGCGAATCAGGATTTCGCTGCGGAGTTTGGAATATTCGTTGGTCAGCCGCTCACCCAGCTTGGTGATCGAATAAGTGTGGTTTTTGGTGCCCGCTTCCTTGTTCTTGTGGATCAGCCCGGCGCTTTCCAGCTTGCGCAGGCTGTACTGGATGTTGGGCAGGTCATCGCGGTTGAGCAGGCGCGCGATGGTTGCGCCGCTTTTGGGCCGGTTCTGCATGCGGATCACGTGCAGGATGACATGCTCCGCATGTTTCAAATCTGACAATCCGACCATTTCGTCGGCCGCGGCAACCCACCGGGCAAACGCCTCGATCACGCGCATCAGCGCGAATTCCATCTCGGTGACCTTGAACTCGGTCTCGTCGTTGGCGAGGTGCCAGTTGCGGTAATATTTGGATTTCATGGCGGCGCGCGGGCTCCTGACAAGCGGATCACCAGCCTTATCGGGCAAGGTGCTCACGCAGACAAGGCCGCGCCAAAACCGGGCACGATTGCCGGCAGGCCAAGCGCGTGCAACATTTGCCGCACGGTGCAGCTGGATGCCGTCACCACCGGCAGGCCAAAGCGCTGCTGCGCCGCCTCGATCGCCGCGGCGGCGGGCATCTGCACACAGGCAGACAGCACCAGCGCATCGCAACCGGCCAGGTCGAGCTGATCCGCCGCCGCGATCGCCGCGAACGGATCGCGCCGGCCAACGGCAAGGTTGTCCGATATTTCCAGTGAATGGACCGATTGCACAGTGAACCCTTCGGCGGTGATATAGTCGGTTACCATGCGGGTTAGCGGTTTCATATAAGGCGTGAGCACGGCAATCCGTGCAAAGCCCAGTTCCCCCAGCGTCTTTACCAGCGCGCCGGCGCTCGTCACGACCGGGGCCTGACCGCCTTCGCGCGCGGCGATCCCGGCGAGATTGGTCTCGCTGGTGCGGTGATAGCCGGGGCCCATGGCCATGATCGCCACCAGGCAGGCGTAGCCAATGACATCCACCCGCGCGTCGGCCAATTCGGCGGCGCAGCGCAGCGATTGCGCATCCATCGCCGCCAGCTCTTCCCTGACCACGTGCATCATCCGCATGCGGCTGGAGTGATAGGTGAACCGTTCGGGAAAGGCCGCTTCGCGCGCGCGCAGCATGGCCGGGATTTCGGTTTCCATGGTGGTGTTGGAACTGGGCACGATCTGCCCGATCCGAAAAGGCCGGGTCATGGGAACAGCGGTGCGACCGGATCGAGCAGCCCGTCCTGCGCGGTTTCGGGCGGAAAATAGGTGGTCTTTGACTGGGCCAGCCCCAGGTCGATCAGCATTTCGCACTGTTTGAACGCAATCAGCCCGGGATTGAGCACCGGTACTTCCACCCGCGATGCCAGCCAGGTGGCCGACTGGTGCATGGTCGTGGAACCCAGGATCAGCACATCGGCGCCGTCTTCGTCGATCGCCCGCCGCGCCTCGCGCTCCAGCAGGGCGAACACGATGTCTTCCTTGCCGGCCAGCAGCTCGGCCGTGTCGGGGCGGACATCGATATTGCGGATCGACGCCAGCCGTGAACCCAGCCCGGTTTCCAGCGCCAGTTTTTCATAAAGTGGATGCCAGCGTTTCCACATGGTCAGCACTGAAAAGCGTTTGCCCAGGTCCGCCGCCAGAAAGAAGGACGACCGCCCCGGGCCGACAACGGGAATGGACAGGCGCGATCGCAGGGCGGCGAGACCGCTGTCGCTCATCGAATTGACGCATACCGCCGCATAGCCCTGGTCTTCTGCCCGCGCGCCGGCATCCAGCACCCAGGCATCCGCCAGCGTCTGTTCATAGGGAGAATCGATGAGGTTTGCGCCGTTGCGGCAACCGACGAAATCGATGGCAATATCGGGACGGATCAGTTCCGCCGGAATCTGGCCGGCAAAACCGCCCAGCGCGAACGCGGGAACCGGAACTGGAACAATCATCAGGATGCGCTTGATCGCGACCACGTTGGGAAAATCCTTTGTGCGCAAAGAAAAGTGACGCAATCGCCTCCGCCGCCAGACCGGGGGCAGAGGCGATTGCGCCGTTGATCAGAAGTTGACGCGCGTGTGGATCGAGAAGGTCCGCGGCGGTTTGTAGGATACTTCGTTACAACCGCACAGACCGGCCAGATCATAACCTTGCAGCCCGATCAGGTGGTTGGTGACGTTGTCCACCCGCACACCGACTTCGAGCATCTTGCTGGCCGAAGTCCAGCCCAGACCCAGATCGACATTGGCATAGCCACCAAATTTGTCGGCGTCGAAGTTGCGCAAGTTGTAGAAGAACGATGACGAATAGGAAACGTTGGCATTGGCCGCCATTTCCCCGCCGAACATGTCCCAGCCATAGCGGATGATACCCGACGCCTGGGTTTCAGGCGCGTAAGTCGGCTTTAGATCCTTGCGGATCGGGCCACCCACCCGCAACGGCACATTCTTTACCAGGGCGTTGAAGTCCGAGAACGACAGCGCCAGATCCAGCCCGCGCATCGGGTTGGCCTGCAGCGAAATTTCGCCGCCATAGGTGCGCGCATCGGCATTGATGACCAGCCCGGCCACCCCGGTGAACAGGAACGACTGGTAGTTCTTGTAATCATAATAATAGACCGCGCCGTTCAGCCGGACCTTGTTGTCCAGCATCGACAGCTTGAACCCGCCTTCATACGACCACAGCGTTTCCGCGCCATATTTGATCGCCGAATCCGGGGTGGCCAGGCCGCCGTTGAGCTGGGCGTTGTAGCTGCCCGCCTTTACCCCGCGGTTGATGCCGGCATAGAGCAGCGTGCCCCTGGCCGGGCGGTATTCAACCTGCACTTTGCCCGCCCACAAGGTCTTGCTGTCCTTGTCGAGATAGGGCGAGGGCACGCCACCGGGATAGATCGGCCCGATGGTGAGCGGAAAACCGGGCGCGGTCTGCGCCGGTTGCACCACGTTCGGATCGGGCGAGACAAACAGCTGCTGAATAAAATTATAGTCTTTGTGTTCGCTGATGATCCGGCCGCCCACAATGACCTTGATCTGGTCGGTGACATCATAGTCGACCTGGCCAAACCCGGAATAGCTGGTCGTTTTCAGGTGCGCGGTCGATGCGATATCGATCGGGTTGCCCGGAACCAGTCCGTTGAGCGGGGCTTTCAGGCCATTTTTCGACAAGTTGTCGATATGCAGAAAGTATACGCCTGCCGTCCAGTTCAGCTTGCTCGCCTTGCCGTTCAGGCGCAATTCCTGGGTAAAGCTGTTGGCATCGACATTGCCATAATTGGCCAGCTGGTTGGCCGGGCCGGCATCGACGTCGATGAACAGCAGCTTTTTGAAGTTCTTGTAATCGGTGATCGACGACAAGGTGATGCTGTCGGTCAGTTCGGTCTTGGCGCGCAGGTTGACCCCCCAGGTGTCAACGTGACCCTGGTTTTTAAAGGCAAAATCGCTGGAAAACGTGCGCGTTGCCGGATTGGGCGCCTTGTATCCGAAAAAGTCTGCGCCCGGTGCACGGCCATAGATTTCGCCTGCGCCGCCAAACACGCCATCGTTGTTAAGGTCGGACCCGGCGTCACCGTTGACGACGCGCGGAGCGCCCGCAACGCCGATCGAGGCGCGCGTTTCGTTGGGACCGACGTCCAGCACGTTGACCAGTTCACCGTTCTGGTCAAACTGCGCGATCGTTGCCTTTTGCGTGTAGGGCCCGGTGCTGACCTTTGACCGCGAACCGTTGGCGGACAGGATCAGCTGTGTGGTCGATGACGGTTCCACCAGCACGGTGAAACGGCCCGACAGCGTGTCGTCGTTGCCCAGATCGGCCCCGGCACCCGCACCGGGTGATCCGCCGACCGCGCCCAGCGGGTAAAGGTTTTTAAGATAAGGCTGCGCCTTGTTCCACCGGCCCGACGCCCGTACCGCGACCTTGTCGCTAACGGGGCCGCCAACCGCGCCCTCCAGCGTGAACACGCCGGGGTTGGAGGTGCTGTCGAGAATGCCATAGCGGGCATCGGCATAGCCTTCCCACTTCTTCAGCGAGGGCAGGTGGCTGATGTAATGGATCAGGCCGCCGGTGGCATTGCGTCCGAACAGCGTGCCCTGGGGGCCCTTCAGCACTTCGACGCGGTCGATGTCGAACACCGCGAACGACTGGCCCTGCGCGATGGCGATATAGCCTTCGTCGAGATAGACCGCATTGGGAGCCTCAACGATGTCGTTGAAATCGTTCTGGGTTACGCCGCGAATGGTGAACTGGGTGTTCTGCCCGGCCAGGCTGCCCGAAATGAACACGCCGGGGGAAAAGCTGGCGACATCGGCGCTTTTGGCGATGCCCAGTGCGCGCAGCTGGCTGCCCGAATAAGCGGTGATCGCGATGCCGACGTTCTGCACGTTTTCCGAACGTTTTTGCGCGGTCACGACGATTTCGCCGCTCAGCACCGAATTGTCCTTTGGCGCGGCGTCCTGCGTGGCCGGCGCAGCGGCCTGTTCGGCCATGGCCGGCAGTGCCCATGCCATGGCCAGCGTGGCCGCGCATGCACCCAGTGTCATTTTCGTGATGGTCCTCATGGTACTCCCCTTTGATACCCCCCTCGGCTGAGTGCCCAAGGTGTGTGTGTCTGTTCCGGTGCCTGCGTTCCGGTATGTGCCGCGCGCAATTTCAGATGCGTCGTAGTGGTTTGGTGATCGTGTTATTACAAATTTCAATCGAAAGTCAATTTAACTTGATAGCGCCAGCTCGCATTATGAGAGCCAGCGCGACACGGCGTGTTCGGCGTTGCGCAAGGCCAATGCGTGGTTGGTAAAGTTCGGGTTCATCGCTCCCGCGGTCGGATAAAGTCCCGGCCCGGCGATGATCAGATTGCCGATATCGTGGCTGCGGCCAAAACTGTCGGTCACCGATCTGTGCGGATCGGTGCCCATGATCGTGCCGCCCATCATATGCGCGTTCGCCATCGGCCCTGCCCATGGTTCGCTGGCCCCGCCGCTCGCGACGATTTTGAGCCCCAGCTTTGCCGCGTTCTGCGACAATCTGATCGATTCAGGCGCAAACGCATGCACCACGCGCGGCGTTCTGGTGCCACCAGGCCCCACCCGGTCGGACAGTTCGACGCGGTTGTCCAGCAGCGGTAAGCCTTCGCCAAAGCCGAACATGACCGCCAGGTGGTGCACCGCGCGTTCCATGAAACGTGTCAGATCGGCGCCAAACAGGTCGGCGCGGGCCATCGCCACCCCCAGCAGATCGTTGGGTTTCATGGTCGGCGCCAGTTGCCATTGCAGGCTGCCAAACGCACCGTCACCCAGGCTCAGCTTGCCATAATGGTCCATGTTGGTGGCCTGGGCGCCGGTCACGCCCAGGTAGTTTTCGGTCTCTTCGTCATCAAAAAAGCCGTAAACCGAGGTGATCGAATGAGTCATGAAATAGCGGCCGACCAGGCCTGAGGAATTGCCAGCACCAAGATGCCAGTCGCCGCCGGTGCTGTTGAGCAGGATCGTCGGGTTGGAAATGGTCGACGCGGCCAGGATGACCATGTCGGCCAGCACGGTGTGGGTGGTCCCGGCGGCGTCGACATAGTCCACCCCGGCGGCAACCCGCGCGGTCTTGCCCGGCAACAGCCGCGTGACATGTGCATGGTTCACGAATTTCGCGCCGGCCTTGATCGCGCGCGGGTGGTACGTCACCAGCGGATTGGCGAGAGCGCCGATCGGGCAGCCGGCATCGCACCAGCCATCATACAGACACGCCGGGCGGCCCTTGTAGTCCTGCGACAGGATTGCCATCGGGCTGGGTGCGGTCTTCATGCCGGATGCGTGAAAGCACTTGGCCAGCAGCCGTGCCTGCGCAAATTGCTGGAGCGGGGGCAGGGGATAGGGTTCGCCCGCCGGGCGCCAGATTTCGGCCACCGCATCGCCCGACACGCCCACCTCTGTCTGAACGCGGTCATAGAACGGGCGCAGGTCGTCATAGCCGATCGGCCAGTCCAGCCCCTTGCCGTGATCCGATTGCATGGTGAAATCGGCCGGCATCAGCCGTGGCCAGGTGCCATAGTGGTGAAGCGCCGCTCCACCAGTGCCCCAGCCGGCGTTGAAACCCGCCCCGAACGCATTGGCGCCGGTCGATTCCACCGGTGGGCCACCCCAGCGCAGCCGGCGCGACCAGATGGCGGAACTGTACAGATCGGCCGGCTTCCACGCCGGGCCGGGATCGAGCACGAGCACCGACTTGCCCGCCTCTGCCAGTACCGCGGCAAACACATTGCCGGCGGCCCCGGCGCCGACGATGACCGCATCGACCCGTGCATGACGCGTCGGGCTGTGGGCCTGGTTGTGGGACACAGGTCGGACCATTGTCCTACCAGTCCCCCGGCGGCGCGATGTGCGGCATATAGGGAACATTCATCCGCGCAAACGCGGCAGGCGTGCCATAGACCAGATCGGCGGCATCGCTGCGCACTGCCAGATAGAACAGCGCCGGCGGCGGGCCGTGCCACGGGGCGATCGTGCCCGGCAGCATCGCGGCAATCAGCGGTTTGGCCTGTTCCGCAGAAACCTGCACAAACGGGGCACCCAGCGCCGCGTGACTGGCACGGTCCAGCGCGGCCAGACCTTCGCGGTAAAAGGCATCGTGCGGCGGCAGCACATCGAGATAACGTGCGGTCAGCAGCGATTGCGCATGCGGACGGGCCAGATTGGCATCGACAAAATGGGCAATACCCGCGACGCGTGCACCAGGGACCAGCGCCTCACCAAATGCTTCGAGCAGAGCAGCCTCGTCATGCGAAAGCACGGTCAGGGCGGCGTCGCGGGCGCGGGCTTCCTGCGGGGACAGCAGCATATCAATCCCGGCAACGCTGAAGGCAAACATGCCGAACGCGGCGGACTTCAGCAAAGTCCGTCGGCCTGGCCCGTTACCCTTGTCGCGCAGGTCCATTACCATCAAAACCGCCCCCTCAAGGAGATATTTAAAGCCTAAACTAAATTGCCCCCCTGTCCAGAAACATTTTGAGCTTCGGCCGGATAAGCGCTAACCATGCGATTGACTGTCGATTGAAGTTCGACGGATGAGCCTATGTGGAGAAACCGGATGAGCGATAACCCCGAAATCGGCGAATTTGTCCAGACCGGCAGCTATCGGACCAACACCCATATCCACGGCGATGGCCCGGCGATGCTGGTACTGCATGGTTCCGGCGCGGGTGCCTGTGCCTGGGCCAACTGGCGCACGTTCATTCCGGCGATGCAGGACCGGTTCCGCATTATCGCCCCTGATCTGGTCGGGTTCGGCTATACCGAAACACCCGCCGATTTCCCCTTTCGGTTCATGGATTCCTGGGTCGAACAGATTATCGCGCTGCTGGATGCGCTGAATATTGATAAGGCGCACGTCGTCGGCAACAGCTTTGGCGGTTCGCTGGCGTTGTGGCTGGCGTGGAAACACCCCGACCGCATCGACCGGCTGGTGCTGATGGGGCCGGGTGGCTGGCCAGCGCGTGTCAACGAAAACCTGGAATTGCTGTGGGATTTCAAACCCACGGCGGAACATATGAAACGCGCGATGAGCGTGATGGCGTGGAACCAGGCGCTGATCACCGACGAACTGATCGCGATGCGGCTGAAGGCCTGCTCACGGCCGGGCGCGCTCGATCATTTTCACCGCCTGTTTCCCGCACCGCGCCAGCGCTGGCTGGATGCGCAGTGCCTGCCGATCCACGCGTTGCAGACGATCACCCACGAAACGCTGCTGGTGCACGGGCGCGACGACCGCGTGGTCGATCCACAAGTGTCATGGAACCTGCACCAGCACCTGCCCAATTCGCAATTGCACACGATTGCAAAGTGCGGCCATTGGACCATGATCGAACACGGGCCACTGTTCCGCCGGCTGGTGGGCGATCACTGCGCTGGCTGAACGGTTATCCCGCGCCGGCGTCCCACGCCGGCGCGGTCAACCGCCGTTTTCCGTCGTGCGACATGCCGGTCTGGGTATCGCCGGTCTTTTGCCGGTCCCACAGCTTGCACGTCACCTGCTTGTGTTTCTGGTCCAACCCTTCGCAATAGTTGGAAAATTCGCATTGCCTGACGGCGTCGCCGGCGCCGGCGCGGACCTTGCGAAACCAGTCCGGGTCGGCAAGCGACTGGCGGGCAGAACCGATCACATCGGCGTCGCCCTGCGCCAGCATCGCTTCGGCCTGGGCAAAGCCGTGGATACCGCCGGCCAGCACCACCGGGGTGGTAAAGCCTGCCGTGCGAACCGTCGCGCGGATGGTATGGGCCGGGCGGGCGTTGCGCCCGAACGGTCCCGCGACATCGGAAATGAACGCCGGCATGCATTCATACCCGCTGGGCCCGGTGTAGGGATAGGCGGCCTCACCCACG
This sequence comes from Novosphingobium sp., assembly GCF_040398825.1. Taxonomy (GTDB): domain Bacteria; phylum Pseudomonadota; class Alphaproteobacteria; order Sphingomonadales; family Sphingomonadaceae; genus Novosphingobium. The sequence continues at coordinate 61,028 of NZ_JBBATI010000002.1, read as the reverse complement.
CGCGGTTGCAACGCGTCTTCAAACTTGCCGCCACGCGACAGCGACAGGAAATCCATGCCGGCGCGCGCAAATTCGACTGCGAACCACGCTGCATCATCGACCGTGTTGCCGCCCGCAATGCATTCCTCGGCCAGGAACCGGCAGCCCACCGCCATCTGTGACGGCACCGCCGCGCGCACCGCGTGATAGACGTTCAGTGGCAGCCGCACACGGTCTTCGCGCGGCCCGCCAAACCCGTCGCTGCGGTTGTTCAGGCCCGACAGAAACGACGCCATGGTATAGGCATGGGCATAGTGCAGCTCGATACCGTCAAAGCCGGCGTGTGCCGCACGCGCCGCCGCCGCGGCAAACAGACCGGGCAGCACCTGTGGCAGATCGGCGATATGCGGCTTGTCCACATCGGTCACGCGTTCGCGATAGCCCTGGGTGAGCGATTCGCGGTCGCGCGGATCGAGTACCGCGTGCAGATCTGCATCAGGCATGGCGATCAACGCGCGCCGCACCGCGTCATCATCAGTCTCACCGGTGGCGGCGCGGTGCCGGTCGGTCAGCGCCAGAAACCGCGACAGAAAGGTGGTGCGGTCGGGCCGGCGGCGGATCGCCAGAAAATCGATCAGCTGGATCAGCAGCTTTGTCTCGCCGCCACTCGCCTCACGCACCGCGTCGACCAGCCGGGTGAGGCCGGGCAGGAAACGATCGTCACCGATACGCAGCAGCGGGCCGGATGGCACATCGCGGATACCGGTGGCCTCAATCACGATCGCGCCGGGGCGGCCGGCTGCAAACCGCGCATACCAATCGATCACGTCGGCGCCGGCCGCTCCATCCGGGGTGGCGCGCCACGGCACCATGGCGGGTACCCAGGTGCGCGTGGCCAGTGCCAGCGGACCGATCTGCACGGGTGAAAACAGCCGCGACCGCGCCGCTTCGGCCGCATCGGGCCAACGACCGGGATCGGGGCGGTGGATGATCCGTTCGGCAGGTTTGAACATCGGCCTGATCCTTGGGCTGGACATTATTTCAAGTTTAAAATATCGGTCACCGCAGACGCACTGTCAAGCAGCGCCACAGGAGGATCATGAAGGTTCTGCAACCCGACGGCTGGCCCCGTCCCAAAGGCTATGCCAACGGCATCGCCGCGCGTGGTGAGCTGATTTTTCTGGCCGGCATCGTCGGCTGGGATGCAGAGGAACGTTTTCACGGCGGCCTGGTCGTGCAGTTCCGGCAGGCGCTGAACAATATTGTCACCATCCTCGCCAGCGGCGGTGCCCGGCCCGAACATGTCGTGCGGATGACCTGGTATGTGACGAGCCGTGACGATTACCTGGCCAATGACCGCGAGATCGGCGCGATCTATCGCGAGATCATGGGTCGGAATTTTCCGGTGATGGCGGTTGTGCAGGTTGTCGCGCTGATGGAGGCCGAAGCGGTGATCGAGATCGAGGTGACCGCGGTCATTCCCGACTGATCCGCCGCGTCAGGCCGCTTCGGCGGTCGCTTCGGCCAGAACTTCGGCCAGACGCGCGCCCTTTTCGTCGGCAAGCGCGGCTTCGCGCAGCCGGCGAATGCGCAAGGCCAGCCCGGCATGGCCCGATGCCGCATCCACCGCCGCCATGATCAACCCGAAGTTGTGCGATCCGCGCTCGTTGGTATCGCCATAGCCACGGATCAGTTTCTGGCAGCGAACGACTTCGACCGCTGTGGCATAGTCGCTGGCCGCAAGCCGCTGCACGCGGTCCAGCCAGCCGTTGATGGCGGCATCTTCGCGCTGAAAACGCAAGGTGGAGCGGCGCCAGCGGCGGCCCGTCGCCAGCAGGCTCAGCATCAGGAAACCGCGCAGGCTGCTGGTCTGTACTTTGCGGCCTTTGGCAAACCACCGCCCCAGCCAGGCCTGTCGTGCGGCCCAACTGCCCAGCGCGGCGGGCAGTGAATCCGCCACCTCCTGCAGGCGCGGGTGCATGAATTCGGTGACCGCGACGATCTGGTCGGGCGCGGCATTCACTTCGCGGCGAAAGCGTTCGAAACGGCTGCTGCGGGTTTTCAGATCGGCGACCCGGAACGTATCGTCAAAGGTCATCCACAGCGCCAGGTGGCGGGCCAGTTCGCGGATCAGGTCGTGGCGGCGGGTGCTGCCCCCGGCCGCGGCGTCCCAGTCGGCCGCTTGTTTCAGCCGGTCAAGATAGAGCACGCCATAGCGCAAATCCTGAAAATCGATGGTGCGGCGCAGGCCTTCGATGGCAAATTCGCGCGCGATGAACGGCATTTCGGCGTCAATGCGGGCGAGCAGCGGTTTCACCACTGCGGGTGGCTCAACAGCGGCCACCACTGCAGCGGCGGGCGGAGCAACGGGCATGCCGATCCCGCGCGCGCGATCAAACCCCAGCGCAAAAGTCGCCAGATTGGCGGGCACGGCCTTGCCGCTTTCGCGGATTACCGCTTCAAACACGTCGCGCGGGATCGGCAAAGCGCCCGATCCGGCCAGCGCACCGAACATCACCGCGCTGATCACGCTGCCGCCTTCGCGGGCGGTGGCCTCCATATCGAACGCGATCCAGCGTTTGGCGCGGGCCTGCGCCGCCTCGTGCACCGCGCCGCTGTCGGCACGCCCGTCGGCCATCGCGATCTTTTCGGAAATCGCAAAGACGCGGTGGCTCGATCCGATCAGCGTGGTGCGTTCAGGCGTGACAAAGCCGCGCATCATCGCGCGGCCGGCCTCCATCAGTTCCGACGCGACCACCACGTCGACATCGCCCGGCACCGGCATCAGCGCCAGCACCGGTTCCTTGCCCCGGGCAGCGATCTCGGTTTCCGGGAACAGTTCGATGTAATAGATCGTGGCGCCGGTGCGCTGCGCCACGCCCTGAACCGAGGTATATTGCGCGCGGAAATTGGCCAGTTCAGCGGCGCGCACGGTCCAATCGGCCATGACCCCACCGCCCTGGCCGCCCAGCGCCATGATCGCGATGCTGATCGGACGGGTGCCACTGGTCTGCATGATCAAAACGCCGTCAGGGCACGGCGACGCGCGGCGCGTGCCTGGAAAAAGCCGATCACCGCGCTGCGAATGCTCTGGCGCAGGCGATCCCAACGCCCCGGATTGAACACCATGTCGGCGCGGTAAAAGCTGGGGCACAGCACCGCGGCATGGGCGGTTTCGCCGCAATGGCCGCAGCCCACGCAATCATCCAGCACTTGCACCACCGGATCATCGCGCAGCGGATCGGGATTGTCGCGCAGCGTCAATGTGGGGCAGCCGGACAGGCGGATGCATGAATGATCACCGCTGCAGGTATCGGCATCGACGCCGAACCGTTCCTTGACCACGCGCTTGCCGCCCTTGATCGCCTTGGCCACCAGCGGTTTGGTGCGGCGCTGCTTGTTCAACATGCATTCGGATTCGGCGATGATGATCTTCGGCCCCTTGAAGTCGGTCGTCATCGCCTCGGTCAGGGTGGCGGTCATCGCCGCCAGGTCATAGCTGCGCACGGTGCGCACCCATTGGCCGCCGATGCCGCGGATCGCGTTTTCCATCGGATGTTTGGTGGTGCGGGTGCGGTTTTCAGCGCGGCTGGACAGGATATCCTGCCCGCCGGTCGCCGCCGAATAGCCATTGTCGACCAGCACGGTCACCCCGTCGTTGCGGTTGAACACCGCGTGGCCAACCCCCGATGTCAGGCCATTGTGCCAGAATCCGCCATCGCCCATCACCGACACCGTGCGCTGGCTGGAATCCGACTGGAACGCGGCGGCCCCCGCCATGCCCAGCCCATAGCCCATGGTGGTGTTGCCCAGGTTGAACGGCGGCAGGATCGAAAAGATGTGGCAGCCGATATCGCCCGAAATGTGGAATTCGCCGATGTCGCGCTCCACCAGCTTCATCGCGGTAAAGATCGGGCGTTCGGGGCAGCCGGTGCAAAACCCCGATGGCCGCGCCGGCACCACATCGGTCAGCGGCGCCTGGTTGCTGCCAACCGGCGACGGCGGCAGCGCGGCCTTTGCCGCCAGCCCGGGCGCATGGTCGCGCAGGAATCGCACCAGGCCGTCCTTGATCACCTGGCCAGTATATTCCCCCGCCAGCGGCAGGGTTTGCTTGCCGATCAGTTTCGTCTGCAGATCGGCGCGGCGCAGGATGGTGTTGACATTGTGTTCGATGAATTCGGGCTGGCCTTCCTCGATCAGGAACACCGCCTTTTTGTCAGCGCAGAACCCGGTCACTTCGCTGTCGATCAGCGGATAGGCGACGTTGAGGCAATAGATCGGAATTTCGGTCTGGCCAAAGCTGTCGGATAGCCCGACCAGTTCCAGCGCGCGGATCAGGTTGTTGTACATCCCGCCCTGCACGATGATGCCGACATCGCCCAGGTGCCCGCCCAGAAATTCGTTGAGCTTGTGCTCCTTGATGAACTTCACCGCCGCCGGCCAGCGCTGGCTGATCTTTTCGCGCTCGTGCAGGAAATTGGCCGGGGGCAGCACGATCCGGTCGACATCGCGGACCGGGTTTTCCATCGCCTGTTTCAGGCCGAACGCCGGGCGCACATTGTCCTTGGCGGTGAACCGGCCGTACAGATGGCACGAACGCACCCGCAGCTCCAGCATGACCGGGCTGCCGGATGCTTCGGACAGTTCAAAGCCCTTTTCGACCATGTTGACGATCGAGGGCAGGTTGGGGCGCGGATCGAGCAGCCAGATCTGCGATTTCATGGCAAACGCATGCGTGCGTTCCTGCATGATCGAGGACCCTTCGCCATAGTCCTCCCCCACGATGATCATCGCGCCGCCGGTCACACCACCGGATGCCACGTTGGACAGCGCATCGGACGCCACATTGGTGCCCACCACCGATTTCCACGCGACCGCGCCGCGCAAGGGGTAATTCACGCTGGCCGCCAGCATCGCGCCGGCGGCCGCTTCATTGGCCGACGCTTCGAAACGGATGCCCAGTTCACCCATGATGTCCTGCGCATCGGACAGCACATCCAGCAGGTGCGAAATCGGTGAACCCTGATAGCCGCCGACATAGGATATGCCGGACTGGAGCAGCGCCTTGGTAACCGCGAGAATGCCTTCGCCCGCAAATTCCTCACCCGCGCCAAGGCGCAGCTTTTCGACTTCCTGGGCGAAGGAGCGTTCTGCCACGGTCTGGCGGGCTTAGGCCGGAACCAGGGCCAGCACCCGCAATGGGCTGCCCGATCCGTTGTCGATTTTCAGCGGCGCCGCCACGATCACCGCGCCGGTGGGCGGCAGCAGATCAAGGTTGGTCATGCATTGCAGGCCATAGCGGCCCGCGCCGTGCATGTAGTGGTGGCACGGGTATTGCGGTTCGAACAAAAACGCCTGCCCCGCATCGGTGCCCACGCATTCGGTGCCAAAGCCGATCACGTCGCGATCGTTGATCATCCACAGCGTTGCGGCCGCATCGGGGCCGGGCGAATGGGCGCCCGCGGCATCGAGGTTGGTATAGTTGGCGGGATCGGCAATCTTGCGCCAGTCGCTGCGCAGGAACACCCAGCTGCCCGCAGGAATGCGGCCGTGATCGGCCTCCCACGCTTCGAGCACGGCGACCGACAGGATGAAATCGGGGTTGGCGGCGACTTGCGCAGTGCAGTCGATCACGCAGACCGGGGCGATGAACCGCGCGGGGTCGATCGTATCGACCGAGCCGTTTTCGACATCCTTGCCGGTGACCCAGTGGATCGGCGCATCGAAATGCGTGCCGGTGTGTTCGCTGATGGTGAAGTTGTTCCAGTACCAGCCTGGCCCGCGATCGTCATAGCGCGAGATTTCGGTCTTTACGAAGGGTGACGCCTGGCCGAATTCCGGGGGCAGGGCGATCGTCGGGTAATCGGGCGTCAGCGTTTCGGTCAGGTCGATGACCTTGATGCCGCCACCAGCGATTGCGCCGAGCAGGCCCGCAAGAATTCCCGTATCTGCCATCGTGATGCCTCCTGTCCTGTCGTACATCGCCATCCGAGCCGATTTGGCGGCCGTGTGCAATGGGGCTTGCCCGAAGTTTGGCATTCGGGCAATTTATTTCAAGCTTAAAATGTATCGGCTGGTGCACGATCGCGCCGACGGTGATTTCATCATATGAGAAGTCTGGCTTTGCGGGCAAACCGTCGTCCATCTATGGGTAAGCACCTTTTGCCAAGACGCGCTAAGCGCGACTCATACCTCCCGCCCCGCCTCCCCGCCCGACCACCACAGCATGATGGTATCATTGGTGGTCGGGCGGGGAGGCGGGGCGGGAGGTATGACTGCACGGCAGTGCAGCTTCGCATCGGGCGTAAAACAAGAGAGCAGGGCCATGAACGCTAACCTGATTGCCATTTTCCTGTCCCGCCAGGCCGGGCACGACAGCAAACCGGCGCTGATCTGGCAGGGCGAAACGGTCTGCACGTTTGGCGAACTGCCCGCTGCCATCGGTCGTTACCGCGCCGCGCTGGCCGCGCTGGGGGTGAAGCGGGGCGACCGGGTGATGGTCAAGGCGGAAAACTCACCGGCGTTTGCGCTGACCTATTGCGCCGTGCTGGCCGCAGGGGCGATCTTTGTGCCAATGAATCCGGCCTATACCGCCAGCGAAGTGGCGCTGCTGGTCGATGATGCCGATCCGGTGCTGCTGGTGCACGGTTCTGCCACCGCGGTTCCGCCCGCCGGCGATGGCCTGACCCGCGCCACGCTGGAACCGGATGGGTCGGGATCGCTGCCCGACCTGGCCGCGCAGCTTTCGCCAGACCTGGCGGTAGAGCATATGGCGGAAACCGATCTCGCCGCGATCCTGTTCACATCCGGCACTACCGGCCGGCCCAAGGGCGCCATGCTGATGCATCGCAACCTGTCGTCCAACGTCGCGGCATTGCACGAGGCCTGGCATTTTTCGGATGCGGATGCGATTTTGCACAGCCTGCCGCTGTTCCATGCGCACGGCCTGTTCGTGGCACTGCACCTGGGGCTGTACAGCGCGGCGACGGTGCACCTGCTGGGCCGGTTCGATGCGGCAAAGGTGGTGTCGCTGCTGCCAACCGTCAGCGTGTTCATGGGGGTGCCGACATTCTACACGCGGCTGCTGGACCGCGCCGATTTCGACCGCGCCGCGACCGCCGCAATCCGCCTGTTCGTGTGCGGATCGGCGCCCTTGCTGCCGTCGGTGTTTTCGGCGTTCGAGGAACGGACGGGCCAGCGCATCCTGGAACGTTATGGCATGACCGAAACGGTGATGATCACGTCAAACCGCTATGAGCAGGATGGCCGCATTGCGGGTACCGTGGGTTATCCCTTGCCCGGCGTCGAACTGCGCGTGGTCGGCGGCGAAGCGCGGTCGGAGCTGCCCCCCGGTGAGGTCGGCGAAATCGAAATGCGCGGCCCCAATCTGTGCGCCGGATATTGGCGCCGGCCCGAAGCCACGGCCGAGGCGATCGGCGCGGACGGGTTCTTTGTGACCGGCGACACCGGCTTTCGCGATGCCAGCGGTCGGCTGACGATTGCCGGGCGGTCAAAGGATCTGATCATTTCCGGCGGCTTCAATATCTATCCGGCCGAGCTGGAGATGGTGCTGGCCGAGGTGGAGGGCGTGACCGACGTGGCGATCATCGGCGTGCCGCATCCCGATTTCGGCGAGGCGGTGGTGGCGGTGGTGACAGCGGACCGGCCCGGCCTGGACACCGCGCTGATCGCGGCGGTGGCGCAGGTAAAGCTGGCCCGGTTCAAACAGCCCAAGGCGATCCACATCGTCGACGAATTTCCACGCAATGCGATGGGCAAAGTGCTGAAGGCCGAGCTGCGCAAACGCTTTGCCGAATTGTTTGCGGCGCAGAGTTGAACGGCTGCCGGCTTCACAGCTTGCATTCTCCGCCAATTTGTCGATCACCTGCGGCCAGACCTATCGACGGGGTTTGCCTTGCCGCCACCGACCACGCTTTATGACAAGATCATCGATCGGCACCGCGTCTGCGCGCTGAATGACGTGCGCGGGCCAGGTGAGCGGCTGTTGCTGTATGTCGATCGCACCGTGCTCAACGAATATACCAGCCCGCAGGCGTTCAGTGGCTTGCGTGCGGCCGGGCGCACGGTGTGGCGGCCGCGCGCGGCGATTGGCGTGGTCGATCATGTCAATTCAACCGCGCCCGATCGCGCCGGGCCGGTGGCGGATGCGGATGCGCAGCAACAGATCGACTATTTCGCGCGCAACGGCCGCGATTTCAGGATCGAAATGTTCGACGTGTTCCATCCGGCGCAGGGCATCGAACATGTCGTGCTGCCCGATCTGGGCTGGGTGCTGCCGGGCATGGTGTTTGCCGCCGGCGACAGCCACACCACCACTTATGGCGCGTTCGGCTCGGTCGGGTTCGGCATCGGCACATCGGATATCGAACATCTGCTCGCCACCCAGTGCCTGCCCTATACCCGGCTGAAGACGATGCGGGTGACGGTCGATGGCGCAATGCCGATCGGCAGCACCGCAAAGGACCTGGTGATGGCGGTGATCCGCCAGATCGGCGCGGCGGGTGCGCATGGTTATGCGCTGGAATTTGCCGGAACAGCGGTGCGTGCACTCGCAATCGAGGGGCGCATGACGCTGTGCAACATGGCGGTCGAATGCGGCGCACGCGTCGCGCTGATCGCGCCCGATGACACGGTGCTGGCGGCTATAGCGGGCCGACCGCGCGCGCCGGGCGCGGCAATGCTGGAACGCGCGCGCAAAGCCTGGACCGAGTTGTACAGCGATGCCGATGCGCGGTTCGATTGCGAGGTTCGGCTGGATGCTGCCACGATCGCGCCGATGGTGACCTGGGGCACCAGCCCCGATCAGGCGCTGCCGATCACCGGCACGGTGCCAGACCCCGCCGCATTGCCCGCGCCGGCGCAGGCCGATGCGCAGCGGGCGCTGGCCTATATGGGCCTGATCCCGGGCACGCCGTTGCACACAATCCCGATCGACCGTGCGTTCATCGGATCGTGCACCAATGGCCGCCTGTCGGATCTGCGCGATGCGGCGCGGGTGTTGCGCGGGCGCGTGGTTGCGCCAGGGGTGCGCGCGATGGTGTCACCGGGCAGCAGCGCGGTGCGCCGCGCGGCAGAGGCGGAGGGGCTGGACCGGATATTCACCGCGGCGGGCTTTGAATGGCGGCAGTCCGGCTGTTCGATGTGTCTGGCGATGAACGACGATGTGCTGGCGCCGGGCGAACGCTGCGCATCCAGCACCAACCGCAATTTTGAAGGGCGACAGGGCACCGGCGGGCGCACCCACCTGATGAGCCCGGCGATGGTCGCCGCCGCCGCGATCGCCGGGCATCTGGCCGATGTGCGCGCGATGGTGCCGTGATGGCGGGGTTTACGCGCCTGACCGCGACCGCAGCGCTGTTGCCGGGCGCGAACATCGATACCGATGTGATCATGCCCAAACAGTTCCTGAAAGGCATCGACCGCGCCGGGCTGGCGCGCGGGCTGTTTCACGATCTGCGCTTTGCTGCCGACGGCGCGCGGCGTGCCGGCTTTGTGCTCAATCGGCCGGGGATGGCGGACTGTCGCATCCTGCTGACCGGGCCCAATTTCGGCTGCGGTTCTTCGCGCGAACACGCAGTGTGGGGCATGCTGCAATATGGCATTCGCGCGGTGATCGGCACCAGCTTTGGCGCGATTTTTGCCGATAACGCCGCCAACAACGGGTTGCTGCTGATCAGCCTGGCGCCCGACGCGCTGGCGAATCTGATGGAGGCTGTGGCCGGCGGCGCGGCCGAGCTGACGATCGATCTGGAATCGCAGCAGATTGTCGCCGACGCGCTGACTGTGCCGTTTGCGATTGAGAAATCGCAGCGCCGCGCGATCATGCTCGGGCTTGACCGGATTGGTGAAACGCTCATGCTGTTCGACCGCATCCGCGCGTTCGAGGCGGACTATCTGGCCGCTGCGCCGTGGTTGCTGGACGATCAGCCCGGATGAAACCGGTCGCCGGGCATCCCGACATCCTTCCCGGATTTCGCTGGTTCGATGCCGATGTGGATGGCGTTTCGATCCGTTTTGCCACGGGCGGCAGCGGCCCGCCGCTGCTGTTGCTGCACGGCCATCCGCAGACCCACCTGACCTGGCACAAGATTGCGCCGCAACTTGCCGAACGGTTTACCGTCGTGGCCAGTGACTTGCGTGGCTATGGCGACAGCGCCAAGCCTGCCGGTGGCCCCGATCATGGTGCCTATGCCAAGCGGGCGATGGCGCTCGACCAGGTCAAACTGATGCGGATGCTCGGCCACGAAACTTTTGCCGTGGTCGCGCATGACCGCGGCGCGCGCGTGGCGCACCGGATGGCGCTCGACCACCCGCAGGCGGTGACGCGACTGGTGCTGATCGATATCGCGCCGACCGCGACGATGTATGCGCGGACCAACATGGAATTTGCGCGCCGCTATTTCTGGTGGTTCTTTCTGATCCAGCCGTTCGATCTGCCCGAACGGCTGATTGCGGCCGATCCCGATCACTTTCTCGACACCCATTTGGCCACCCAGACCGGAATTGCCGGCACCAGCGACCCGCGCGTGATCGCGCAATACCGGCGCTGCTATGCCGATCCGGCGACGCGCCATGCGATCTGTGAGGATTATCGAGCGGCGGCGGGAATCGACCTGGTCCACGATGCGGCGGATGCAGATGCGCGAATTGCTGCGCCGCTGCTGGTGCTGTGGGGCAGCATGGGCACGGTCGGTGCGCTGTATGATGTGGTCGCCACCTGGCAGGACAAGGCCACGGATGTGCGCGGGGCCGCGATCGCCTGTGGTCATAGCCCGCAAGAGGAAGCGCCGGCGGCCTTGCTGCAGGCTCTGCGCACATTCCTGTGAAGGTGTTGCCAGCGGCTGGCGCATGATCATAGTGTGGGCATGCCACGCCGACGCGAGTACGTGCCCATGAAGCGCCTTGTAATCCTGCCGCTGTTGCTGACCTCCGCCGCCTTGCCGGCAGGCGTTGCCCACGCCGGTGACACGCCGGCGCCGGCGCAGACCGTCAGGATCGACCGCGACGCGATGGGTGTGCCGCATGTGTTTGGCGATACGGCCGAAGCGGTGCTGTTCGGCGCCGGTTTTGCCGAGGCGCAGGACCGGCTCGCCGATCTGGAACAGGCGCGGCGGCGCGCGCTGGGGCGGCTGGCCGAAATTCTGGGTCCATCAGCGGTGCAATCGGATGTGGTTTCGCGTCAGCGCCTGGCCGACAAGGCCGAGCTTCTGCGCATGTTTGGTGCGATTCCGGCCGAATACCGGCGCATGCTGCAGGCCTATGTCGATGGGGTAAACCGCGCGATCGACGACATTGCGCGCGATCCGGCGCACAAGACGCCCTATCAATTCACCAAATGGGGCGTGTCGCCCGAACGCTGGGCGCTGACCGATTTTCTGGCGATGGTGGCAGGGTTTCCGCGCGATCGCGGCGGGTCAGAGGTTGAAAATCTGGCCTTTCTGCAGGCGATGATCGCGCAACATGGCGATAGCGCGGGGCGGCAGATTTTCAACGATGTCGTGCCCGCCAGCGATCCCGACACGCCCACCGCCATTCCCCCCGGCGAAGACCTGGCCCCGGCGCGACCGCTGCCCGTGCCGACCTTTCTGACCCTGGCGCCGCTGGGGGCCGCAAAGGCCGCCGCCGTTCTGCCGGCGCCGGGCAGGGACCATAGTCGCTGCCTGGTGCTCGGCCCGCAACGGACCGCCAGCGGCAAAGTGCTGATGATGGAATCGACCGCAGATGGCCCGGAAATTCACTTGCATGGCGGCGGCTTTGACAGCGCGGGGTTTACCACCCCGGCGTGGGGCGTGCCGATCATGGGGCGCGCGGCCCATCATGGCTGGCTGATCACCTCTGGCCAGTCGGACAGCACCGATACGTTTGCGGAAAAGCTCGATCCCCACAATCCCTATCGCTATTGGTTCAACGGTGCGTGGCGCCAGATGGAGCGCAGCACGCAGACCATCGTGGTCAAAGGCACTGTGCCCGTCGTTCACGAATTCACGCGCACGGTGCACGGCGCGGTGGTCAGCCAGGACCCGGTCAACGCCATCGCCTATACCCACCGCTTTGCCCAGCGCGGGCATGAACTGGAAAACTGGGTCGCGCTGGTCGATATGCAGCGGGCGCGCTCGATCGGTGAATTCGACGCGGCCATGGCCCGGCTCTCGACCAATTTCGGCATCTGTTATGGCGATGAAAGCGGCCAGATCGGCTATTGGGAAACCGGGCTGCAACCGCGCCGCGCAGCCGGCACCGACCCGCGCCTGCCAACCCCCGGCACCGGCGAATACGAATGGCAGGGCTTTCTGTCGCCGGCCGAGCGCCCGCACATGATCAACCCGAAACAAGCCTATATCCACGCCTGGAACAGCAAGGCGACCAGCTGGACCCGCGAAGGTGATGAGGCGCGGATGGGCGCCACGTTCCGCACCTGGCTGGGCAACCGGCTGGGCGCGGCGGCCCACGGCGCGACATTGGTCGATATGGCCGAATACAACCGCCAGATCTGGCACGCCTATGGTGCGCGCGACCGCGCCAATGCCCCGCCCGACCTGTTTGCGCCGTTCCTGCGCGCCGCCGCGACCTCTGCCAACGACCCCGACGTGGCGCAGGCCGTGGCACTGATGACAGCGTGGGACGGGCTGTACGAGGACCGCGACGCCGATGGCCGCTATGACAGTGCCGGGCTGACCCTGTTCCGCACCTGGCTGGAGATCGCACCCAAGGTGCTGTTCGATCCCGCGATGGGCAATTGGTGGAAGGATATCGATGCCAACCGCTATCTGAAATACCGCACCGGCCTGCTGTATCGCACTTTGCAGGGCAAGGCGGCGGGGTTGCCGGTCGAATTTGACTACCTTCTGGGCCGCACGCGCGACGCGGTGGTCGCCGACACGATCCGCCAGACGATTGCAGCGCTTCGCCCCACATTTGGTCAGAGCGCGATGGCGGACTGGAAAACGCCGATTTTCTGGAAATACTTTACCGATCAGCCCGACGATCCGGCGCGGCCGCCGTTGCCCGATGACGACGAGCGGGGCACCGCGCTGTGGGCAGAGCTTGGCCTGGGGCCCAAAATGGTGCCGCTCAACGGTGAGGAGGATTGGGTGGGCATGATGGAGCTGACCCCGGCGAACGCTGCGATCTACACGATTACCGAGGTGGGCGGGCAGAACCAGTTCATCGATCCGGCCGGCCACGGCACCGCGCATCTTACCGATCAGGTGCAGATGCACGCCGAAAACCGGTTCAAACGGATTGATCTGGCACCCGCCGCGATTGCGGCAGGTCGGGAATCTTCGACAGAGTTGACCTACACACCCTGAATGCGCGGCGCCAGGGCATCGCCGTGGTTTGGATGCATGCCGGTCAGCGGGATGTCTGCCGGCAATTAACCGCGATTAAACCGGGATCTGATTATTGTGCCTGAACGCAACGTCCGGCCGAATGTTCGATCGGACCAGACGATCTTCATGCTGTCGGAGGTACAATGTTTGAATTCGGCAGAAAAGTGTTTGGTCGCAAGTCTGCCGGGCTCAAGCTGGAATCCAGCCCGTCGCAATCTGGCAGCGACAACCGGTTCGCGCGTCCGGGGCACGAGGGGGCTATTTCGCTCGACTGGCTCCAGCACGCCTTCCGGCCCGTGCCCGGGTTTACCCTGAGAGATTTCGTCGGCCAGATGTCGGTCGCAGAGCGCATGGAACTGTTGCGCGCGCTGGGCGGTGAGGTCGCCCTGATTGCGGCTTATGTGGGTTCGCGCGGCACGCCCGAAACACGGGCGGAGTGGGCCGACCAAGCCTTTGACGCATGCTTTCGGCATGAGCTGCGCGCCACGCGCGAAGATTTGCCAGCGCTCATGGCATTGATCACTGGTCGCGAACGCTATCGGGAGGACTATTACCAGCAGGAAGTGCTCACGTTGTTTCGGCTGATGCGCGAAGCGGTGAAGGACGGCGCGTTTCTCACCACGGTCGATCAGGACGTGCTGGGCGAATATGCCGCAACCTTGCGCCGGCACGCCGACATCAGGGCCTATGACAAACCAAGAAAGCGCAAGCTTGTCACCCGGGCGGAGATGGTCGAGAAATTCGCCGGCAAGGAAGCGTCTGCCACGGCGCTGCTGCTCGAACGCTGCGACGGCGCGGAAAATCCCCATGCCCTGCAGGATATGCCGCCGAACCACGCCTTCTGGTGCGAACTGCTTGGCGCGACGGTCGACGGTTTGCATGGTATCCTGGCGCAGCTGAAGGCAAAGCCGGCACCGGCCTGGCTCAAGAATGAGGCCGCGTTCAAGGCGGCATTCCCGCCAGCCGGCCCTTTCGCGCCGCGTTTTGGCGCGTGGGCGGACTGCGCGTGGGAAGCCTCACGCGACTTTGCCGATCTCAGGACACACTATGGCAGGATGAAAACCCCGCTGGCCCAGGGCGACGATTACCGCCGGCTGCATGTGGTGCGCGCCGAAGTGGAGCCGATGCTGCGCTGGCAATGGCAGGGCAAGGATATCCCCGCGCTGGATGCCCTGGGCGATCTTTCGGATCCGAAGTGCACAGCGCTGATCGAACACCTGATCTGCGTTCCCAATGGTCCCCGGCCGACCGCGGCCTGGCTCAAGCAAGCCAAAGCGCTCGCCGATGCTGCCGGTTCCGCGCAGGCCCTGGCGCAGTTGTGCAGCTGGCTGAGCGTGTTTCATTCGCCGCTGCCGACGCCACAGTCGCTCGCCGATGCAGACAACGCCTGGCTGATGGATCGCACGGTCAGATGGCTGAACGAGCAGCGCCCGGATTGGCCCGCGGTCATTGCGCAACGCGACATGGCTGCCACGGGACTGGCGCTGGCCATGGAACTGGCGTCTGGCAATTGCGCCAGCGTGCCCGCGCCGTTCAGACTAAGCCTGCTGGGCTACACGGACCATTACTGGGACCGGCAATCGGCCACGCACCACAAGCTGCCGGTGGCCGCGAGTGTACCGGAACGGCCTGATAGTCCAAGGGACTATGGCACGATCCAGTCCTGGCAAAAGGTTTCGCTGGAGAACGAACAGCTCTTGCGCGGCGCGATCTGGCTGATGACCGCCATGGCGGAACGGCAAGTGGCCATCGCCACGCTTGAACAGGTGGCCTTGTCTGCCAGCGCGCGCCTGACGATGGGCGATGATTGCCGGCGCAGCAAGGTTGTCGCCAATGCCGCGATTGCCTCGCTGATCCATCTGGGCGAGGCCGATGTTGCGCCCGCGCTGATGCGCCTGATCCGCGCAATCGATGATCGCACGATCAAGGCAGCCGCGATGAAGGCGCTGAACACGCCGGTCTGACCGTACCGGGCGGCGAGCGCGCGCATGTCCCCGCGCTTGTGGCCCGTGGCTTACCCGATTTCCTGATAGCCCTTGCGCGTCTTTTCAAGCGTCAGCTTGATTTGCTCGCGCCGGGCACGGTCTTCGTCGTCAAAGGTTTTGACCACGCGCTGGCCCCGTGTGCCGATTCTTCCGAATTCGACGGTCAGGTCACAACCCGACACGCCGATGCGCCAGAACTTGCTGGATGAACCTTCGACCAGGCGGAATTCCGTTAACGCGGCCTC
The DNA here is from genome assembly GCF_040398825.1 of Novosphingobium sp. Taxonomy (GTDB): domain Bacteria; phylum Pseudomonadota; class Alphaproteobacteria; order Sphingomonadales; family Sphingomonadaceae; genus Novosphingobium. The sequence continues at coordinate 45,467 of NZ_JBBATI010000002.1, read as the reverse complement.
GGCCGTTTGGCGCGGCGGGGCATCGGCCTGTGGCGGAAACACGGCGGCGGACGGGGCCCGGTCGTCGTCCGGCGACAGGATGCCCGCGCTGGTTGCCCCGGTTGATTTCGGCGCGTACGCCGCATCCGGCTGGGGCATCGTGATGCCGGCAAACGGATCGCTATCGATCAGGGTCCAGCTGCATGACGTCAATTCGCGTTCTATCCGTGCGATGGTCGCATCGGGTGCATGCCGCCAGTTGGCCACCGGAACGTCGATCACCCGCCAGCCCATCGCGCGCAGAATTCCGGGGCGGAACACATGGCGTTCCTCAACCGCACCCACCGCGCCATCATCGCGATCAAGCAGCACGGCCAGCGCATAGCCATCGCCGGCGGTGTTCACCACGGCCAGATCGCAGCGAAAACTGGCCCCGCCGACATGTTCATGAACGGTGTGGCCGCGCGCCCGCAGGCCGGCGGCGATGGCATCGCGGACCGGATCGACCGGCAGCGCCGCCGCGAAGGTCCCGGCGATCTGCGGGTTGAGCCCGGCCAGCACGGCCTGGGCGTGATCCTGCGCGCCGCCGGACTGCGCCTCTGCAAACGACAGGAAGCTGCGCAAGGCGCGGGCGCCGTCGTTGTGCGTGTTGGTAATCGCCTCTGGCGCGATCGTGGTCACGATTCCCATGTGGCGGCGCGCGCGGCTGAAAATTACATTGAGCCGCTTTTCCCCGCCGCGTTGGTTGATCGGGCCGAAATTCATCACCATGCGGCCCTTGCGATCCGGCGCGTAACAAACGCTCATCAGGATCGCGTCACGTTCGTCGCCCTGCACGTTTTCCAGATTTTTGACGAACAGGCCGTTGAACTGGCCATCGTCCTCACGCGTGTATTCGCGTTCCAGCAACGCCGCGAACGCGGAATCTTCGGCGGCGAGGTGATCGAGCGCAATTTCGATTTCGCTTTGCTGCGCTTCGGAAAACGCCACGATGCCGATGCTCTGGCCGGTTTCGCGTGACAGCATTTCGCGGACCAGTCCGGCAATATAGCGCGCCTCGGGCAGGTTGGTGCGGTTTTCGTAAAGCCCATCGGCCATGCGGTGCACGGTGATCGGGGCCGCCAGCAGGCGCGTGACACCAGCCGCCCACTCTGCCGCTTCGCCCGATTCCACCGGCCCTGGCTGGCCTTGGGACAGGCGCAGGCTGCGGTCGGGAACGGTGACCAGCTGGCCACCATAGAATGCCGCATTGGAAAAGCTGATCAAGGCTTCGGACCGGCTGCGATAGTGCCAGGCCAGCAGCGTGGCGGGCAGATTGCGCGCAGCCTGGTTCAGCAGGCTGTCCGCATCGAGCAGGATCGCGATCCGTTCACCATCCTCTTCGGCGACGATTTCCATGTCCTCGTCATCCAGTGAAGCCGAAAAGAAGCTGGTTGGCGGCAACTGCATTTCATCGCCGACAATGATGACCTGGTTCGCACGGCACAGCGCCGGCACCGATTCCTCGGTCGGGATCTGGCTCGCTTCGTCAAAAATCACCACATCGAACAAGTCGGCCGTGAGCGGAAGCGTGTCCGACACCGACAGCGGGCTCATCAGCCAGATCGGCTTGAGATCGTTGACCACATTTCCCGGATCGCCGCTGGCAAGGTCCCGGATCGAACGATAGCGCATGGACTTGCCGAACTCGTGTTCCAGCTCCCGGCGGCCGGTGGCATAGGCTTTCTTCAAAGCCCGCCCGGCAGCATCAAGCTGGGTGACCGATTGTTCGGACACTTTGACATTTTCGCGGAATTTGCGCTGCAGCACGGCGGTGATCGCGTCGGAATTTTCATCCCGCAGCCGGTCGCGCGCCGAACTGGCCCGCCGCGCGGCGGCAACCAGGCGGTCGATATCAAAGCGTCTGATTTCGGGCTTGGTGCGTTCGATCCTGGCGATTGCCTCATCGATGATCAGTGCCTCGATCGCGGCGAGGGGAAGCGGGATGGTCCGCAAGGCCAGCGCGACGCCGGCTTCGGCCTGATGAACCTCGCGCAGCGCAGGCAGCAGGTCGGGCAGATCGTCCAGTGCCTCACGCATGTCACGCAGCACTTCGGAAAGCTGGTCAAAGGAAAACTGGCCGGCACCATCCAGCACCGCATCCACCGCACTGCGCAGGTTGCGCACCGTATCGGCGTGTCGGGCCTCTGCCGCCAGCGTTTCGGCCGGGTGCGGCGATTGCCGGGCGCTTTCCAGCAGCGCGATCTCCACCTTGCCGGGGTTGCCGCCGTCCAACAGCGCGGCGCGCAGTGCGATCAGATCGTTCACGTTGGCCGATTGCAGCCGTTCGCCCAACGCCGCCGCAGCGGCGTCAACCGCCGTTTCCGCCGCGTGCCGTGCGGCCAGCAGTTCGAGCACGGCGGTGATCCCCGGCGTTACGGCGTGGGCGGCAAAGTCATAGCGTTCCTGCACAGTCTGCCGCAGCTGCCGCCAGGGGCCGCTGAACAGGCGCAGAAACGATGTCTCTTTGGCACGCGCAAGATCGAGCGCGGCAGCGGTGTCGCCGGGCGAAAGCGGTTCGCGCCAGTTCGCAGCATCGCGCACCGCAGTATCGCGCAGGGTTTCCAGCCGGGCAATTTCGGCGCGATGGGTCTGCAAGCGGTTCGACGCGTCCGACAGCGGGTCCAGCAGGTCAAGCGCGCGGGCCAGTCCGGTGGTGACCAGCCGGTTTGCCAGGTCGGTCGCGATGGCCGCGTCGCCAACCGGCGTGGTTCCCGATGCGACCGCACTGCCGCCGTCCAACCAGCGATCGAGGCGCTGCAGCAGTGCTTCTGCGGTTTCGATCATGTCCGTGACCCTGGCCACCGGCCGCGCGTCATCGACGGTGGCGCGGTTGATCAGGGCAAACGGATGGGCGGCAAGACTGTTTGCGCCCAGCAGTTCATGCGCCGAACGGAACGCCCGGCCGGCCATCGCGCGACTGGTGTCCCAGGCTTCAAAGGGTGGCAATTGTTCGCGCAATTGCGGGCCAAATCCAGCTGGCGGTGGCGGCAAAGTCACGGCGCGGCGCACCAGATCGCGTAACCCCGGTCCTTGCGCCGGGCGGCCCACCGCCGCGTCATAGCGGGCGATGGCCGCGATATGCTGATCGAGCGCGGACACGGTTTTTGCCCGCACGGTCTGGAAATGGCCGAGGCGGTCGTCAGACTTGCCCCACTGTTCGTACTGCTGCTTCAGATCGGCAATGAAGCCCTTTTTGTCTTCCTGCGAATCGTGGATGATGCAGGCCAGCCGATCAAGCCCGGCCTGGCCCAGCCGGTGGAACACCACATCCAGCGCCGCCCGTTTTTCGCAGACGAACAACACCCGTTTGCCGCGCGCGGCATAGTCCGCGATCAGGTTGGTGATGGTCTGCGATTTGCCGGTGCCCGGTGGGCCCTGGATGATAAAGCTGCGCCCGGTCCGCGCCAGCGCGACAGCGGCATCCTGGGTGGCATCGGATGCCAGCACGTTCCACTGATCGGCATAGGGAACGGGTGGCGGCACGTCTTGCGTGAACGGCCGGGGTTCGATCGAGAACACCTGGTCAAATCCCGGCTGTGCTGCGGGCCGGTCGATCAGTTCGGCATAGTCGCGCACCAGCGACATCTTTTTGTAATTGAGATTGGCCAGCGTGACCTGGGTCAGATCGATTTCCCAGGCGAACTTGTGGCCCTCGTCGCCGCCTTTGGCATAGCTTAGCGCTTCGGTTTCGGCGACCATGAAGGTCCGCTTTGGCGCCAGCGACCCGCCAGAGGCAATGCGCTGGGGCAGCGGCGAGGGCCTTACGAATTTTTCAAACAGCGCGTGGCCAAGCGGGCGATAATCATCGCGCGCATAGCTGTAATCCACGCTGGTGCTGACCGTTTGCCGGCCGGGATTGCGCCGCCGGTTGAACCGGTTGACGCGCTGCACCGCCTTGCTGTGGATCAGCTGGATCTGTGGCCGTTCCTGCAGTTCCAGCCTGACGCCGGGTTCGCTGTGGTGGATCTGGCGCATGAGATCGGCGTGCACCTCGGCCAGCGAGGTCTGGGTGAGATCGATTTCAGCGGGCAGTTCGATATTGTACAATTGCCGCAGCATGTGGCGCAACGCGGGGTTGTATTCGGCCACAGCATCGACGCAGCGCAGCATGTACTGATCGCGCACGCCCTTGGTTTTGGTCACCTCTGCGGTCAGCCACAGCAAGGGCGAACTGATCCGCTCGTTGGGGGCCTCTTTCAGATTGTGCCAATGCAGGAACGCAACCGCCAGGCGCAAGTGACTGAAACCGTATTCTGCCCGGTCGCGCCGGGTTTCCTGGATCAGCCGGTCGAATGACGAGGGCAGGTGGGGTTGATCTTCGAAACGCAGCCATTGGCCCAGCGGTACGTTGCGGCCGGACAGCACATCCTGAATGAATTTGCCCTTCCACGTGCACAGCTGCTCGCTGCGCACCGATTCAATCCGCATGACGATCGGCATGCTGGATTCGGTCAGGTTGACGCTCGACTGGGTGGGGCGGAAGTGAATCAGTTTGTTGCGCCGCGACAGATCGAACAGGCGATCGCGCAGATGGGCCATGACGGCGGTTCTTCGGCCGGGCACACCGTGCGTTGCCGACAGGACCCGGTCGACGTCAAGCGCGACCGGCTGGTCGCGATAGCTTTGCAGCCGCCCGGCCAGTTCGGCCAGGTCCGTCGCGCGCTCGTGCCGGTTGAGCATGGTCGCTTCGAGAATGATCGAGGCGAGCACCGGGTGCAGTCGTGGTGCGATCGCGAACAGGTTTGACCGGTTCATCGAAAAGCGTTCGATCTGCGCCGGATCGGTGGGGTCGAGGCCGCACACGAAGCAGGCCATGATCATCCCGATCACAAAGACATCGGTAATCTCGTCATGATGGCCCAGCTCGATTTCCCAGCTGCGCAAATCGGGCAGGTAGATCGGCTTGGTGATCGCCGCGTCCTCATCCGTCGCGGCGCGCAAGTCGTGGACGCTCGTGCCCTTTTCCTCGTCGCTGACGACGCGGTATTCGCCCACCACTTTCAGCGCGGAGGAAACCTTGGGCTGTACCCGGTCGATCGCGGCCAGGTTCTTGCGCGTTGCGGCGCCAGCCGGGTTGACCAGTTCAAGCCGTCCGTCGGGCCTTTCCCGCACTGACGATAGCGTCAGTTCGGCAACGCACCCGTGCGCGTGCAACGCGGCGACCTGATGCATCAGCTGCACCATGATCAGGATCATGTCTTCCGGTGACGGCACGTGCTGCACCTGGCCAAACACATCGCCCAGGCTGCGCAGTACGACGGTTGCAGCGGACTGCTGGTGCGTTTCAGGCACGGTCAGGCCGCCTTTACCGCACGGGCGAACAAGCTGTCGGTCGCCTTTTTGGTCCATTTCAGATCGCGTTTGAGCGCAGTCTTGAGCTGATCTGCGGCACCGATCTCGCCTGCCGTCCTGGCCGCCAGGGTCATGACGTAATCGCACGATTCCGGATCGGACAGCGCGCAATCGAACATCAGCGAGATGAAATAATCGCGCGTCGGATCGTCGATCCGGGTGTGCGCAATCTGGTTCAGGTCCAGCGCGTCTTCGCCCGGCGCAAGGTTGGGGAAGTAGCGATGGATTTGTGTCAGCACTTCCTCGCTCGGCGCCTCGATCTGCGCGACGAAGCCCGACAGGAATTCGCGCGTCAATTTGGTCAACCGGTCCTGCCCGAGCAGATCGAGCGATTCGATCGAAATCGGGCCGAACAGGTGGCGGTCGATCCAGTTCTCAAGCTGTTCCGATGCCCGCCACCACAATTCGAGCGCGCGTGCCCGCAAATGGGATTCAGGATGGGAATGGCCTGATGACTTGATGTTGCTTGCCTCAAGCTCGGCGGCCTGGCGCAAATAAGCGGCCGGATCGACGCTGCGCAGCCCGGTCATCACCATCACCAGCATCGCAACCGCGGGCGCAACGTCTCCTGCCACCAGCGCCGCACCGCGATCGGCATAAAGTTCGGTGTTCAGGCTCAGCAGGCGGGCGGTTTCGCGGTGCGATGGCGTGGCAGCAGGCGATGACAGAGCCATTTCGAGAATGCGGCTGGCATTGAAATAGGCGTTATCGTCGCATGACCACAATTTGTAATGCGCCAGTTCGTGCCCCATCAAGGCCAGCAGCTCGGCCTCACCCAGCCGCTCCAGCGTAGGGCCGGAAAACATCAGGTGAATTTCGCCGGGCACGTAATACAGCGCGGCATTCATGGTTCCGTCGGCGGCCTGGTAGATGGTTACGGGCGCTTCGATGCCCAGCTTTTCCATGGCGGCGGCACACGCCGCGAACACGGCGGGATGGCTGTCCGGTTCCAGCCGGTAGGTCTGGCGCAGCATGGCATCGCGAACGTCGTCGGATTGCTGCGACGCGGCACTGGTCGAACTGGCCCATTCCCACACATGTGGTTCGGATTGTTTAAGGTATTCAACAAGATCGCGGTGATATTTAAGCGGAAGCAAATCCCTGGCTTGCGCGGAATGGCCGTCTTGCATGGTCATTTTTTCCGGATTTCCCTGCTGCAACCGAAACCTGCCGAACGGGCTCTATAACGATCAGCTGTTAAACTGTCGTTTGCAATAGGGTTCTTTGGGATGTTCAGACCGGTTTCCATGCGTTTCGGCATACCGGACCGATACAACTGGGCGCGTAAAGTTGCGCCGGCCACCAAACTTGCGCCAGCAACGCCAACAGCTCTGCACGCCGAAGGGCGGAGAGCGTCTTTTTCAGCATATCGAATTGATTGTTAGTTGGTCGGGACGAGAGGATTCGAACCTCCGACCCCCACACCCCCAGCCGTTAATTTGAGCGACCCATAAGGCACCGAAAATAAACAAAAAACCTTGATTTTTCGGGCCTTATTGGGTACCTCCATGGTGCTGTGGTGGTGCAGATTTTCCTGTTTTGTTCCGCCTTGTTTCATCAATTTGCACCACCACAGCACCACGGGATTTCAAGTTCTGCTAGAGAGGTGAGGCCGCCCGATGCGCTCTGCATTGACACAACTGGTTGTTGACAAGATCACGCCGACACAGCGACCCGTGGAGCATCGCGACACGCGGCTCAAGGGGCTGGTCTTGCGGGTAACGCCGGGCGGTGCGAAGTCGTGGTATTGTGAGTTCGCCCGCGGCAAGCGCGTCTGGCTTGGGCGCGCCGATGTCCTCAGTTTGAGCGACGCGCGGGAAAGCGCCCGCGGAATTTTGGCTGAAGTCTTCCAGGGTATCGATCCGATCGAGGCACGCAAGCCGAAGGCAGAGATGCCGACCTTCGGGGCGTTTCTTGAAGGCGACTATGCAGCTTGGGCGAAGGCGAGCCAGAAGGCCCATGAGCAGAACGTCAAACGGCTCAAGACCGCATTCAAAGCGCTGCTCAAGAAGCCGCTCGACAAGATCACCGCACTCGATGTCGAGCGCTGGCGCGCCAAGGAGGTCGATCGGGGCCTCAGCAACCAGACGATCAATCGGGACATTGCCTCGATCAAGGCCTGCTTCAATCGTGCGGTGGATTGGGAGATTCTTCCCACGAACCCTCTTGCAAAGGTGAAGAAAGCGCGCGTCGATGACTGCCTCAAGGTTCGCTATCTCAGCGCAGAAGAAGAAGTACGACTGCGCGATGCGATAGAGGATCGGGAAGAGCGCCGCCGCGCTGAGCGCGACAATGCCAACCAATGGCGGGCGCAGCGTGGATATCCGTTATTGCCCAGCCTGCGGGATGTGGTCTTTACCGATCATGTCAAACCCCTGATCCTGCTCTCTCTCAACACGGGATGTCGCAGGGGAGAGCTGTTCGACCTGACCTGGCCAAACGTCAATCTGGACCGGCGGATCCTGACTGTTACCGGCGCAACCGCCAAGTCGAGGCGGACGCGTCATATCCCGCTCAATCGGGAGGCAACATCGGCATTGCTCAACTGGCGCGCACAGAGCGAAGACACTACCGGGCTGGTGTTCGTCAACGAGCAGGGCGACCGGTTTGATCGCGCCAATTCGTCATGGCGGCGTTTGCTCAAGCAAGCACAGATTACGGAGTTTCGCTGGCACGACATGCGCCACCATTTTGCATCGCGTCTGGCTATGGGCGGCGTCGATCTCAACACCATCCGCGAATTGCTCGGCCATAGCGACTATACGATGACGCTGCGCTACGCGCACCTTGCGCCAGAGTTCAAACTCAAGGCCGTCGAAGTACTCGACGAAGCAAGAGAAGCGGCGCTGAACGGAGCCAAGGTCTTGGCCCTCGTTCGTTGAAGGCTGTTGCCGTGGCTCGCCTCGATTAGCCAGTAGTGGACTTCAACGACAGCCTGCTGACACGAAGACATCTGTATTTCTGAAACAACGTACCAAATGAAATATTTATGGGTGCAAAGACGGCCTCACACTTTGACCGACAAAATTGTCTGGCCCGGATCGCCCTGAGTGGTTTGCAGATTTTCGCATGCCATCGCCCTAGGATCTGGCAGAGCGATTTCACCCGGCGCGAGGGTGTTCGTCAGGGTCTCAAGCTCTGCCAAGTAGCGAGGACGTTCCGGACATAGCTGGGCGTCTCGGCATTCTTTGGGATGCCTCCGGAATCTCGGACTGCGCCGGGACCGGCGTTGTAGGCGGCAACTGCAAGATGGATCTTGCCGAACTGGTCGAGCAGTTGCCGTAAGTACTGTGCGGCACCTCCAAGGTTCGCGCGTGGGTCATAGCGATTAACCACGCCCACCGCACGGGCGGTGCTAGGCATTAGCTGGCCCAAGCCAGCTGCACCCGCTTTGCTTAGTGCCAAGGGATTATAACGGGACTCGGTCCAGATCAGCGCATCGAGCAAGCCATGGGGAAGGGCGTATCGCCGTTCCGCCGCTTGCACATGCGGGAGATAGATCGCCCGCCGGAAGCTGCCGCTAGATAGGTTGTTAGGGCGTACATTCGTAAGTTGCCCGGTCGCCGCGACGGATGATGCGATAGGGTTACGAACCTCGGGTGTGTGCCAGGTGCCGAACGTCACCAGCGCAAATCCGCCCGGCTTGGTCTCGGTAGTCACGCCAGTCTGCTGAACTTGAACAGCGTTGGTCGGTGAGAGCGGCGCCTCTGCCGCGAATGCCGATCCGGTCAAAGCCAGCGCTGTTATCAAAATCGCACCACTGCATTGCAGACGTTTCATGATGAACCTTTCGCTAGCCGACTCGGATTAGAACATATATAGAACATCGAGCGCGATAAAGCGCGTTTCGAATGGGCGCAGAGCGGAGGCTGCGCGGGCGGTGGCATCCATTATGGAGATGCCCAATGTCGAATGCCCCTGTTATTGATCGTCTTGAAGTCCGTGCCCGAGAGATTGTCACCGGCCTTGGCGGCTCGTGGTCGCGCTCGCGCGGCATGTGCCGCTGTCCTGCCCACGAAGATCGCACCCCGTCGCTCAGCGTGACGCTGGGCTCACGTGCAATCCTGTTCCATTGCTTCGCCGGCTGCGCAAACGACGCCGTGCTGGCGGCATTGGCGCAGCGCGGGATCAAAACTGCGACATTATTCGACGGTCGATCCGTTTCGGTCCGATCGGTTCGCTCGGACGAAGCACCTCCGGAGAATATCCAACGCCTTTGGCGTGAGGCTGTTTGCCTTATCGATAGTCCCGCAGAACGCTATCTGGCGAAGCGCGGCATCACCGCTGGTTCGCCTGATTTGCGCTATCTGGCGCGCACGCCGCTCGGCCCCAAGGGTGCAGTGCGGTTCTTTCCGGCGCTGGTGGCGACAGTGCGCAATGACCTGGGCGTCCTTGCGCTCCACCGCACGTTCATCGACTTGAAGACTGCCAGAATCGCGAAAGTCGATGGCCCGAAGCGCGCGCTCGGTGCCTTGGGGCGCGGGGCCGTTCGCCTGCACGGCGCGCGGGGCGGCAAGCTGGGCCTCGCCGAGGGGATCGAGACGGCGCTGTCGGCAAAGCAGCTGACCGGCATTCCCTGCTGGGCGACGCTTGGGACTGAACGCTTCGGGCTTGTCGCGATTCCGGAGAGCGTGAGCGAACTCCATTTGTTTATCGATCACGATGCCGGAGGCGCGCAAGCCGAACTTCGCGCCCGCGCGGCTTATGCGTGCGAGGGACGCACCATCGTGACGCATCGGCCCGAGCAGCCCGGAGCGGACTGGAACGACGTGCTGATGGCCGGGATTACCGTCGACACCTGATCAGAGGGGAGGGGGCTTGGCGCCTTTCGAGACCTGCATGGCGCGGGTTTCTTCAGGAGGTTTTCATGTCCACGTCCCCCGTTCTTGCCTTGCCCTTTGCGGGTGAGCCGCTTGTCCTGTCTGCCGCCAAGGAACTGGTAGGATACCTCGAAACCGGCGCGCCGGTCACAAAGGCTGTGCGCAATGCCGTCCTCGCCGCGCACTTTAGTGGGAGCGATGCCGATGGCCGCTGGTCGGTACGCGACGCGCATACGGCGCTCGAACTGGCGCAAGTGCTGCGGCTGCGTGAACAGCCTCAATTGACGTTGGCGTCCAGTCCATCTGCTGCATCGACATGCTTCGATTGCCTCGAAGCGCAGCTTCCGCGTCAAAGCGTTCGCAGCGAGGAACAGATCGAACTCCAGCAATTTGCGACCCCGCCGCGCATTGCCTGGCTCGCGGCGCGGGCTAGCGCGTTGGCACCCGGCGATCTGGTACTCGAGCCATCGGCAGGAACCGGGATGCTTGCGCTTTGGGCTGACAAGGCCGGAGCGAGGCTCGTCCTCAATGAGATATCGGCTTTGCGCCGCGATTGTATCGAAAGCGTGTTTCCTGCGGCGAGAGTCACCGGGCTCGATGGCGAGCTGATCGACGAACTGCTTGATCCCGCGCTGCGCCCCAGCGTGGTTCTGATGAACCCGCCCTATTCGCATGGGCTTGAGCGCGGGCATGACGGTCGAACCGGTGCGCGGCACTTGCGTTCGGCCTGGAACCGATTGGCACCCGGCGGACGGCTCGTGGCAATCATGCCGGAGTGGTTCGATCTTACGCGCTTTCTGAAAGACGCAATCGGCCAAGTGGCCTTGCGCCTCGACGTGGCGATCGAGCGTGGCTTTGTCGCCCATGGCACATCGATCACAACGCGGCTGCTCGTGCTCGACAAGATCCAGGGCACCACCGACGGGATCGACGCCAAAACCGCCGAGTTCGGCGAACTTTGCGAGCTGATCGATAACCTCCCAACCCGATCGTCCCGTGTTGCTACTCAGGTTTTGGCGTTACGCCCCGTTCGAGCCCTTCCGCTGCTGAACTCCGCTTCCCGTCCACTGCCCGCAGCCATCAAGCCGGCTTCGGCCACGCTGGCAGTGCAGCCAGTGGCGTTCACATCGCTCGACACCGCCGCACCCACGCCCGAACAAGTCGGACACTATCTCCCCTATCGGCCGAGCCGCATCGTCATGCCCGGTGCCGCAGAACATCCGACGCCGCTCGTGGAATCGGTGGCGATGGGCTCGATCACTGCGCCAGTCCCGACGCAGGTCCCGCAGTTGCCCGGCGGCGTGATCGACCGGGGCCTTCTATCGGCGGCCCAGGCAGAAACGCTGATCTACGCCGCCAATGCCCATGCACGCGATTTGCCCGGCCTGTTTGCGCCCGAGGACAAGGGCTGCACGCTCAAGCCCAGCGCCGAGGGCAGGGCTTATCGCGCGGGCTATTTCCTTGGCGACGGCACCGGTGCAGGCAAGGGACGGCAAGTTGCCAGCGTCATCCTCGACCGCTGGGTGCGCAGCGAACGGCGGCATATTTGGATCTCGAAGAACGAGGCGCTGCTGGAAGATGCACGCCGCGACTGGTCCGCGCTTGGAGGGCTGCCCATCGACGTCCAGCCGCTGGCGTCATGGAAACTCGGCATACCGATTGCCATGCCCGAGGGCATCCTCTTCGTAACCTATCCTACGCTTCGCTCAGGCCGCGCCGATGCCACCCGACTCGATCAAATCCTTGCCTGGGCGGGTGACGATTTCGACGGTGTGATCGTGTTCGACGAAGCCCACGCCATGGCCAATGCAGCTGGCGGAGAAGGATCGCGAGGCAAAGTCAAGGGGTCCGAACAAGGCGTAGCCGGTGTCCGCCTTCAGAACCTGCTGCCGCGCGCCAGAGTGCTCTATGCATCTGCAACTGGCGCGTCGGATGTCAACAATCTGGCCTATGCAACCCGGCTCGGGCTTTGGGGACCGGAAACGGCCTTCGCAAACCGTGAGGAATTCGTCACCGACATCCGAGCGGGCGGGATCGCCGCGATGGAATTGGTCGCCCGCGATCTCAAAGCGCTCGGCCTCTACACAGCAAGGGCGCTGTCGTTCGCTGGTGTCGAATATGAAATACTCGAACACTGTCTGACACCGGACCAAATTGCGGTCTACGATGCCTATGCAGACGGCTGGGCGATCATCCATGCAAACTTGCGCGAGGCGCTGGAAGCCACGCGCATTGTCGATGGCGATAGCGGCAATACGCTCAATTCGGGTGCCAAGTCGGCGGCGCTATCGGTCTTCGAAGGCACCAAGCAGCGCTTCTTTGCGCAGCTTTTGCTCTCGATGAAGCTGCCGAGCTTGCTGCCAGCCATCGATTTCGCGCTGAGCGAAGGCCAAGCGGTCGTCGTGCAGCTGGTCTCGACTGCGGAGGCCATGCTCAACCGCAGGCTTGCCGATCTTTCCGACGCCGAACGCGAGGCGCTCGAGATTGACTTGTCTCCGCGCGAGGCCGTCGTTCAGTACCTCGAAAAGAGCTTCCCCGTCCGGCTGATGGCGGTCTTCACTGACGAGAACGGCAACCCGCGGTCCGAGCCGATGTCCGACGATCAGGGCAATCCAGTCTTGTGCCGCGCGGCGATGGCTGCGCGCGACCGCATGATCGAGCAGCTCTGCGCCTTGCCGCCGATTGCGACCGCGCTCGATGCGATCATCGAACAGTTTGGCACCGATCAGGTTGCCGAAGTCACCGGGAGGACGCGGCGTCTGATTGTCGGGTCTGACGGACGCCAGAAGCTGCAAACGCGCACGCCCCGCGCCAATGTTGCCGAAACGAAGGCGTTCATGGACGCCGACAAGCGCATTCTGGTCTTCTCGGACGCGGGCGGAACGGGCCGCAGCTATCATGCCGACCTTGCCGCCAGAAACCAGGCACGCCGCATCCACTTCCTGCTCGAACCGGGCTGGCGGGCTGATGCCGCTATCCAAGGCCTTGGTCGCACCAACCGCACCAATCAGGCCTCCGCCCCGTTGTTCCGGCCGGTGACCACCGATGTGCGCGGCGAGCGCCGCTTCATCTCGACGATCGCGCGGCGGCTCGACAGCCTGGGTGCACTGACGCGCGGGCAGCGCCAGACCGGCGGGCAGAACCTGTTCGATCCCGCTGACAACCTCGAGAGCGTCTATGCCAAGGATGCGCTGCACCGGTGGTTCGGGTTGCTGTTCACAGGCAAGCTTGAGGCTGTCGGGCTGGCCCGGTTTCAGGACCTGACCGGGCTCAGGATCGAAAGTGCCGATGGCGGGATGGTCGATGACTTGCCCCCAATCCAGCGCTGGCTCAACCGCATCCTCGCCCTGCCGATTGGCTTGCAGAACGCGATCTTCGACGAATTCCTCGGCCTTGTCGAAGCGCGGATCGATGCGGCGCGGGCGGCAGGAACGCTCGACCTCGGACTCGAGACCATCGCTGTCGAGAGCTTTGAGGTCCTGTCCGACACTCTGCTGCGCACCGACACTGTGTCGGGCGCCACGACGCACCTGCTTGAACTCGAGATTGCCCGAGCACTGAAGCCCCTGACTCTCGACCGGCTTGAGCAGATTGAAGCGCCATCGGGTAATCGTCGCAGGTTGCTGCGCAATGCGCGCTCGGGCCGGGCGGCGTTGCTGGTGCCGGCGCGCAGTCTGCTTGCCGACGATGGCAGCCGGGTTACCCGGTATGAATTGGTGCGCCCACTGAAGCGCGGACACCTGACCGCCGATCAGCTTACCGAAAGCAGCTGGGAGCCGGTCGATGAGCAGGCGTTTCGGGCTGCCTGGCAGGCAGAAGTCGATGAGGCTCTGTCCTCGCTCAAGCGCGAACGGCTCCATCTGGCGACGGGCCTTCTGCTCCCGGTGTGGGACAAGCTGCCGAAAGATCATGTTCGGGTGAGCCGCATCTCTGCAAGCGACGGTCGTTCGCTGCTGGGGCGCGAAGTCCCGCTGCATGCCGTCGGCGATATCTGCACCACTCTGGGCCTCGATGCCCTGCCTGAGATTGCGCCAGAAAGCCTTGTTGCGGCGGTTCTGACTAGCGGCCGTGCCATGTCTGTCAGAGCGCGCGAGACACTCTCGCTCAAACGCAGCCTCGTCAACGGCGCGCAGCGGCTTGAACTGACGGGTTGGTCGGCAAGCCGCCTCGACTGGTACAAGGCGCAAGGGTGCTTCACCGAAATCATCCGGTTCCAGACGCGGCTGTTCATCCCTATTGATGGCGCGCCGGGCATCCTTGACCGAATTGGCGGCGAATCTGGGTAAAGATTGCCAAACGGCATCATATCGCTTATATACTGCCATAAGGAGATTTCCAGTGCTGGCATTGCAACCCGTTGAAACCGTCCCTCCCGCGTTCCGAGCAGAGCCTGTCACGCAGGAAGAAGCCGCCGCGATGTTCCGGGCCGCGCTCGGCCTGTTCGGCAAATGGGAGCTCACCGATGATCAAGCGGCGACCCTGCTCGATATGCCAGTGCGGACCTACCGGCGCTGGAAGGCAGAGGGGCCGGGCCGGGTTTCGCGGGATGGTTGTGCGCGTCTCTCCAATCTGATGGGCATTCACAAGGCGCTGCGCATCATCTTTGCCGAAGCCCAGCGAGGCTATGCGTGGATCAGGGCGGGCAATGCCGCCTTTAACGCATCGAGCGCTTTGGAGGTCATGCTCGGCGGCGAACTCACCGATATCATGCGCGTGCGCCGCTATCTCGACGCGACCCGCGGTGGCTGGTGAGCGACACCGATAGCCTGCCAGTGAGTTCTGTTAGATGGACAGGGGCGGTCAGGATTATCCGCAGCGCTTTCCCGCCCATCGACTTGTTCGAGGATATCGCTGACCCGGCAGACTGGCCGCTGCTGATCTCTGCCGAGCAGAAAACCAATCCGCGCATCATGTCCTCGATCGGCAATCTGGACCTAGTGCCAGTGGAGCGCCGGGTTGGTGGCCTAGTGGCCTCTTGGCTCATGGCTCCGTTCACGCATGTCAGCGCGGACAGGCCCAGCCGTTTCACCGACGGCAGCTACGGCGTGCTCTATGTTGGTAAGGTGTTCGAGACAGCGCTGTTCGAAACGATCCACCACCATGCCCGCTTCATGGCCCGAACGGCCGAAGCACCGGGTTGGACCTCGCAGTTCCGGGAAATCGTTCTCTCGGTTAGAGCCGACCTGCATGATCTGCGCGGTGCCGGAGCCGCGACTCATCCCGCGCTTGATCCCGAAAACTACACTGCCTCCCAAGCCTTGGTGAAGACGCTGCGGGCCACTGGGTCAGATGGTTTGGTCTATCCGAGCATCCGTCACGCCGGCGGCGAATGCGCCGGACTGTTCTATCCTGATTGCGCGGGCGATCCTATCCAGGGGCGGCATCTTGACTACCATTGGGACGGCGCGCTGGTTGATTTAGTGCGCGATGCGGGCTCGGGTGCGGTCTTTCGCTTAGTGGATTTGCCCTGATCAGATTGAAGCAAAGACATCAGTCGGCGGCTGTCGGGCTAGGGCGGCTTTGCGCCCCAACTGCAGTTATAAAGAACCCCGACACGCGGTGCAAAAGCGGGTTCGGCGCTACACGATTCAAATGGACCGGATGCGGGTAGGGGATTATCCTTTTTGCAAACATAGCGTCCGAAGTAGGGAGGACAGTGCATCTGCCGCTCAGGTAAGCGAACCAAATAATGTCGATCTCTGAACCTCCCCCGCGAACGGGACTGGCATCCGTTCCGCGAGGTGTCTGGGCCCTCGGCTTTGTGTCGATGTTCATGGATATTTCGTCGGAGATGATCCACAGCCTGCTGCCGCTGTTCCTTGTCGGAACACTCGGCGCCAGCGTGGCCTTGGTAGGGTTGATCGAAGGAATTGCCGAGGCGACAGCCGCGATCACCAAGGTGTTCTCGGGATGGATCAGTGATCGCGTCGGGAAACGCAAACTTCTTGCAGTGATCGGCTACGGGCTCGGCGCTTTGACAAAGCCGGTCTTCCCGCTCGCGGCGACTCCGCTGGCTATTTTCGGCGCTCGCATGGCCGATCGTATTGGCAAGGGCATCCGCGGGGCACCGCGCGATGCGTTGGTTGCCGATATCACCCCGCCAGCGGTCCGCGGAGCGGCGTTTGGCCTGCGGCAATCACTTGATACGATCGGTGCCTTTGCTGGACCGCTGATTGCGATTGCGCTCATGTTCGCACTGGCAGGCGACATACGCGGGGTTTTTGCATGGGCAATTGTCCCGGCAGTGATTGCAGTTTTCTTGCTGATCTTTGGCGTCGAGGAACCATCCCGCCCAACCGGCACCGCCCCGGTGCCGCTGCCCATTCGCTGGTCGGAGGTGCGTACCATCGGCGCCCCCTATTGGCGGGTCGTCGTGCTCGGCGTGGTGTTCACGATGGCGCGGTTCAGCGAAGCGTTCCTTGTCCTTCGCGCCAGCGACCTCGGAGTGACTGCCGCGCTTGTGCCGGGCGTGATGGTTGCCATGAACCTTGTCTATGCGGCAGTCTCGGCACCTGCCGGCAGCCTATCGGACCGGATCGATCGCCGTCTCATTCTGCTGGCTGGGCTGGTAGTGCTGATCGTGGCGGACCTGATCCTTGCGTTTGCCAGCAATGTTGCAGGACTACTTCTGGGAGTCGCGATGTGGGGTCTTCACATGGGCCTGACCCAAGGGTTGCTGGCGGCGATGGTTGTCGATGTGGCACCCGCGCGGCTGCGCGGAACGGCATTCGGGTTGTTCAATCTTGCCACCGGCTTCGCCCTCCTTGCCGCCAGCAGCGTCGCTGGGCTCCTTTGGTCGACGTACGGCGCATCGACAACCTTTCTTGCAGGCGGCGGCTTTGCCATGCTCGCCGCCATCATGCTTGCGGTAACGATCAAACGTTTGAGACCAACGGAGCAACGCTAAGGCCGCACCGTTTGACGCGACAATGTCCGACAATCATCCGTACTCTGGCGAAGAACCCGAGCAGCACCTGACTTCGCCTGAGGGCCTTGCACCTCGCAATCCCCGTTGGTCATGCGGTCCGACGGTGCCGCCTTTGAAGTCGTCAGTGTCAGTCGCGGTGCCCGCCGAACTTAAACTTGACCCCAGCGTTGAACAGGATGCCATCGGTCGGCGCCCAGCCATCGACCGTCCAGCTTCCGCTCGGTGCCCGTTTCGGCAGCACCAGCGGGTCATACTTCGTCTGCCGCACATTCAGCAGGTTCTCGACATTGGCGAACAGGCTAACGCGGCCGAGATTGACCTGCGCCATGGCACCGATCTGAACATAAGGCCGGCTCGTCTGCCGGAATGGGTTGTCGGTCAGCGATTGGCGGCCGACGTAGAAGCCTTCAAGCCCAATCCGGCCACGTCCCGGCTCTTCCCACGACAGGGTCATGCCCGCTGCATCGCGCGGCGTCAGCGGCACGATTCGGCGTCCAGGCTGATCGGGGTCCGGCTCGACAGCCGACACATGGACATAGCTCACCGACAGTCGCAGCTCATCCCAGCGATAGCGCGCCAGAAACTCCCCGCCGCGCGTGCGTGTCACGCCATCGGTGTTGACCAGCGCGACCAGAGTCGGCGACAGGGTCCGCAACTGCACGGCATGATCGATGTCGGAGCCGAATAGCGTCAAGTTCACCTCAAGCGGACCCTCGGCGTAGACCACGTCGATCGACCCCGAACGTGCAGTTTCGGCGCGCAAGATTCCCAGAGGCGCAAGACGCGACAAGCCGGATGCTTCGGTCTCCTCAATGAACGGCGTCGGTGCGAAAAACCCGCTACTGAATGACCCGCGCACGGTCCACGGCCCCGGGTGATACGTCAGCGACACACGTGGGCTGAAGTGCGTGCCGAAGTCGCTATGAAAATCGAGCCGCGCGCTTCCCGCCAGTTTGAGGTCAGGGCCGATATCGCGCTGCAACTGACCGAACACGGCGGGAACACTATAGCTGTAATCGAATGAGCTGAACTGCTTCGACCGATAGTCGTCGATCTGCACCGCGGTGCCAGCCAGCCATTCGAGACCATCCGCGTCGCCGCTCAGGGAGGTTTCGGCAAACACGGTGCGATGCCGGTCATCTTCCAGTGTGGTGCCGAATCGGTGATTATGGTTCTGCGTAACACCGGAAGCGCGGACCCTCAGCTTGCCGAGACCTTCGATGGGAATGTCTGCAGTCACGCCCAAATCATAGCGACGACTGCGCACTGTCAGCGGAAAGGCCGTACCGTCAGGAACAGTGCGTCCCGCAAGCGTGCCGCCCTCGCGCTGTTCGTGCATCGCCCCGCCGGTCAGCATGATGCTGATGCCGCCGCCGGTTTTGGCGAACAACCGCGGCCGCAGTGTAAAACGGCTAAACGAAGGGATGTCCGCCCAGCCATCACCATCGAGGTCCTGAATCGTCTGGCGATTGTAGCCACCAGTCAGCGACACTCCCATGTTTGCCCCCAGCGGGGTAGCGCCATACGCGGCAACATCCTGGCCGTTGCGGCTAGTCGCGTTGAGCAGCACTTCGGCTTCGGGCTCGTCGCGCGGACGCCGCGAGACGAGATTGATTACACCGCCGAGCGCCGACGGGCCATAAAGTGCGGACGCAGCGCCCTTGATGAGTTCGACCTGGGCAAGGTCGACCGGCGGTATCTGCACGATGCCGATCGGCGGCACCTGCCCGCCGAACAGCGGCAGGCCATCGGACAGGAGCTGCGTGTAGCGGCCCTTCAAACCCTGGATGCGGATATTGGCAGCGCCCAGCCCTGGCGAGACAATCTGGGTCTGTACGCCGGGAGTTTCGCTGAGCAGCATCGCAATGCTGCCAGGTGACATCAGCAGCTTCTCTTCGATCTCCTCTCCCCCAAGGACCTCGACACGGATGGACTCGTCCTTCAAGCGGCGACCAGATCGTGTTGCCTGGACGACGATCTCGCCAGCATCGGCTTCTTCGGCCTCAGGCTCCTCTTTGCTTTGGGCATTGGCAGGCGGGGCTTCGACAAGCACCGAAAGCACCAGTAACGGCAAAGCGATTGCGGCGCGGAATTTATATGACGTCATATTCGTTCGATCGCCGATCTGATATCTGCGGTATGGGGCGGGCTTTGGTCGAAGCGCCGGTATAGCACCGCTAATGGTTGTGATAGCAATCTGTTCGATGGGCACACGTGAAAAGGTGCGGGCAGGTGGCAGCGGCAGCAATGCGGCTTGATGGGCTTGCTGAGCGCGGGCAGCGTTATCGAATTTTGTCGCTTCACTGGTGCTTTAATTCAAATTGTCTAGCAAGCGTACACTGACACCAATCGTGCAAAGGACGTCGCTGAGCGGTTGTCAGCGGGTGACGCACCTACAGAAGAGACAATAGTGGATGCCAGTCATCTGATCTCCCCGGATATAGGCTTTCGTTTCGCCGGAAATGCGCACCACGTCCGGCGTGTAACCGAAGACACGCCCGGTGAAATCGCCAGAAGTTCGCTTACACCTTGAATTCACACTTTGCGTCCTGCGATCTCAAGCGCGTTCACTTTGTCCTGCGCGAATTGACTTTTATGATGCCCAGCCCCAACTGCGGGAAATGTTGAAGTCGCTCGCCCGTCACTTGCTTCTGCTAGGTGTCCTCCTTGGCCTCGCCAGCCAAGGGATTGCGCGCGACACAGCGCCCTGCAGGGACATGGCCCAAGCCGAGATGACCGCGATGTACGGCATGGCAGGTATGGCCGACATGCCCGGCTGCGCTGAAATGCAACATACTGGCAAGGGCAAGATACCAAGCAAGGACCAGTCGCTTTGCTGCTTTGCGATGGCAAATTGCCCCGTTGGCATCACAACCGACGCTGGGCCGCTGCTCGGTGTCGCGATACTGCCGCCTTTGCTGGCGGCAACCTGGCCCGCAATGCAGGTGCTGCACGGGCGCGAGATTGCTCCGGATCCTGACCCGCCTTCAATTCTTGCCTGAATGCCAAAAGGAGCGCTGATGATGCCGGCGCCTCCTTCTTGCCCGATTCAGTCAAGGGATTTGCAAGATGAGATTGTTCTGGTTGGCCGCGTGCGCGGTCACCGTCCCGTTGGGGACGACGGCTGCGTTGGCTGAACCGCTGACGTTTGGTGCCGCGCTGAGACGTGCGGCGGAATCGCCGAGTGTGCTGGGGAGCGATGCCGGCATCGCGGCAGCGCGGTCGTCCGCCATCGCTGCAGACCGGCTTCCGGACCCGACTCTTAGTCTGGAGCTAAAGGACTTTCCGGTCACCGGGCCAGACGCGGGCCGCCTGAACCGCGATAATTTCACGATGACGAGCATCGGCGTGAGCCAGCAGTTCACCAATCCCGCCAAGCGGCATGCCCGTGCGGCGATGGCGGCCGCAGGCATCACGGTGGCGGAAGCGGACCGGCTCATCGAAGTGCGCGCCGTTCGCCTCGAGACCGCGCTAGCGTGGATCGACCTCTATTACGGCCAGAAGCGCCTTGCCCTGTTGCAGTCGCTGGATGCCGGGCTCGATGATCTGCAGGCGACAGTAAGCGCACGCCTGGCCTCGGGCAGCGCGCGGCCCAGTCAGGCTCTCGAGCCCGCGCAACTGCGTGCCCAAGTGGCAGACCGCCGGGCGGCGCTGGTTTCCGATGTTGCCAAAGCCAAGGCCAAACTGATCCGATTCACCGGAGACACGGACGTACAAACGGCTGGCGAACCGCCCGAGCTGCCGGTCGATGAAGCGCGCTTGCGGTCCTCACTGGCGGCTGTCCCGATGCTGCGCGCCCGCGACGCCGCCACCCTTTCGGCAGACGCACAGGCGCAACTGGCGCGCGCAGACAAGCACCCGGACTGGACAGTCAGTGCCTCGTATGGCCGCCGCGAGCCAAGCTACGGCGATCTTGTGACAGTCGGGGTCACCATCGACCTTCCGCTATTCGCCAAGCGCCGTCAGGACCCGAAAATCGCAGCTGCCCTGAGCGAGGCCGATCGAACTCGGTTCGAACGTGCGGCCGCGGAACGCGAATGGGCGGCTGGGCTGGAAGCCAATCTGGCTGAACACACCATGCATCACCAGCGCCTCGAAAATGCCCGCAAGACCTTGGTGCCGCTCGCCAAGCAGCGGGCGATGCTCGACCGCGAAAGCTACGCGGCGGGCAAGACCGATCTCGGCACTGCGTTGCTGGCAACGCTTTCCGTCGCCGAGGCCGAAGTCGACCTGCTCGACCGTGAAGCAGAAGTCGCGCGAGACGCGGTCCGGATCAACATCACATATGCAGGTGCAACCGATGAGCTTTGAAACAATCTCGGCGGTGCGCTTGCGCGCGGCATTTCTGGTCGCCATCCTGGTTGCAGGAGGCGGCGGTTATTGGCTCGGAACCCAGCGGGAAAGCACCAAGCCAGCAGCCGGTGCAGCCGATCCCGTCGGCAAAGTGCTTTACTACTATGACCCGATGTTCCCGGACCAGAAGTTCGATAAGCCGGGCAAGTCGCCGTTCATGGATATGGAGCTCATGCCGAAGTACGCCGATAGCGGCAGTGCGGGCAGCGGCGAGGGCGGAGCGGCTCCGGGTGTTACCATCGATCCATCGGCCCGGCAGAACCTGGGCATTCGCCTAGTAGCTGCGAAGATCGGGGCGTTGACAGCGAACCTCAGCGTTGCCGGCAGCATCGAGTTCAACCAGCGCGATGTGGCCAACATTCAGGCGCGGTCGGGCGGGTTCGTGCAGAGAACTTATGGCCGCGCGCCGGGCGATGTGATCGGCGCAGGCGCGCCGATTGCCGATCTTCAACTGCCCGAATGGGGAGGCGCGCAGACCGAATTCCTGTCGGTCAAGCGGCTGGGCAATCCAACGCTTACCGCTGCCGCACGCCAGCGCCTGCGGTTGCTCGGCATGCCGGAAAGCGTGATTGCAGGCGTTGAACGCTCGGGGCGCACAGGTGGCACAGTCACAGTCACAAGCCCCATCGGCGGGGTGATCCAGACGCTTGATGCGCGCGCCGGGGCAACGCTCGGGGCCGGCCAGACGCTTGCTCAGGTAACGGGCCTCGGGACGGTCTGGCTCAATGCTGCCGTGCCGGAGGCGCAAGCGGGATTGATCCGTGTGGGGCAGAATGCCGCCGCCACGCTGACGGCGTTTCCAGCCGAGGCGTTCGCAGGCCGGGTCATTGCGATCTTGCCGACAGCGCAAACCGATAGTCGGACGCTGACGGTGCGGATCGAGCTCGCCAATCGCGGCGGCCGATTGCGCCCCGGCATGTTTGCAAGCGTTAGCCTTGGCGGTGACGCGCGCACAGCCCTGCTTGTTCCCAGTGAAGCGGTCATCCGCACCGGCACGCGCACGCTGGTAATGCTGTCAGCAAAAGACGGACGCTATCATCCTGCCGAAGTTCGCACCGGGCGCGAAAGCGGCGGCCAGACCGAAGTTCTCGCGGGGCTGAGCGAGGGCGAAGAGGTCGTTGTCTCGGGCCAGTTCCTGATCGATTCGGAAGCCAGTCTCACCGGCATCGTCGTCCGTCCGATTGGCGCGTCCAAATGATTGAATCCATCATCAGGGCCTCGGTCAGGGCGCGCGGGTTGGTGGTTCTGGCCGCGCTGGTGCTGATGATCATCGGGATTGGCGCGGTGCAGATCACATCGGTCGATGCGCTGCCCGATCTGTCCGACGTGCAGGTGATTATTCGCACGACCTATCCGGGACAAGCTCCGCAGATCGTCGAAAATCAGGTCACATATCCGCTCACCACAACCATGCTCTCGGTTCCCGGCGCACGCGTGGTGCGTGGCTACTCGTTCGTCGGTGACAGCTTTGTCTACGTGTTGTTCGAAGACGGCACTGACCTATATTGGGCGCGCAGCCGTGTGCTGGAATATCTCAGCCAGGTGCAGGGCCGCTTGCCGGCTGGTGCAACGGCCTCGCTCGGGCCGGACGCGACGGGTGTCGGGTGGATTTACGAATATGCGCTGGTCGACAAGACCGGGCGGCATGATCTCGCGCAGCTGCGCAGCATTCAGGACTGGTTTCTGCGCTACGAGCTGAAGGCCGTGCCAGGCGTTGCCGAAGTTGCCAGCATCGGCGGGATGGTCAAGCAATATCAGGTCGTTGTCGATCCGCAGAAACTGGCGTCCTACGGCGTGACAGCCGGCGAAGTGGGCGATGCTTTGCGGCGCGCCAATCAGGAAGCCGGCGGCGGCGTGATCGAAATGGCCGAGGCCGAATATGTCGTCCGCGCGGCCGGCTATCTGAAGACGCTGGAGGATTTCCGCTCCGTTCCGCTCAAGAGCGCGGGCGGCATCCCGGTCACCATTGGTGATGTGGCGACAGTGCAGATCGGCCCCGACATGCGGCGCGGCATTGCCGAACTCAATGGCCAGGGCGAGGTTGCAGGCGGGGTCATCGTCATGCGTCAGGGCAAGAATGCGCGCGAGGTGATTGGCGGCGTTCGCGCCAAGCTGGCCGAACTCAAGGCGAGCCTGCCGCCCGGTGTCGAGATTGTCACGACGTACGATCGGTCGGGACTGATTGACCGGGCTGTCGAGAACCTGACCGGCAAGCTGTTTGAGGAGTTTGCCATCGTCGCGCTCGTCTGCGCGCTGTTCCTCTGGCACGTTCGCTCGGCGCTAGTCGCGGTTCTGACACTCCCGCTGGGCATCCTAATCGCCTTCATTGTGATGCGCTTGCAGGGCCTGAACGCAAACATCCTGTCGCTGGGCGGAATTGCCATTGCTATCGGCGCGATGGTCGATGCCGCCGTCGTGATGATCGAGAACGCCCACAAGCACCTCGAACGCTGGGCGCACGATCACCCCGATGCAGAACTGAAGGGGCCGGAGCGCTGGGGTGTCATTACAAACGCCGCCGCCGAAGTGGGGGCAGCGCTGTTCCTCAGCCTTCTGATCATCACGTTCTCGTTCATCCCGATCTTCTCGTTGCAAGGCCAAGAGGGGCGGCTGTTTGCCCCGCTCGCCTTCACCAAGACCTATGCGATGGCCGGTGCGGCCCTGTTGTCGATCACGCTCGTCCCTGTCCTGATGGGCTGGCTGATCCGCGGGCGAATACCAGCCGAGCAGAGCAATCCCATCAATCGCTGGCTGACCCGGATGTATCAGCCCGCGCTCGATTGGGTTCTGGCTAAGCCCAAACAGGCGCTGCTTATCGCTGGGCTTGTGTTCGCGTCGAGCGTTTGGCCAATCAGCCAGACGGGCGGCGAGTTCATGCCGCAGATGAACGAGGGCGATCTGCTTTATATGCCCTCGGCCCTGCCTGGCATCTCCACGGCCAAAGCATCGATGCTGCTCCAGCAGACCGACCGGCTGATCAAGACCGTGCCCGAGGTGGAAAGCGTGTTTGGCAAAGCAGGGCGCGCCGATACCGCCACCGATCCTGCCCCGCTCGAGATGTTCGAGACGACGATCCGCTTCAAACCCAAAAGCGCATGGCGCGCCGGGATGACGCAGGACAAGCTGATCGACGAACTGGACAGGACGGTGAAAGTCCCCGGCCTTGCG
This sequence comes from Novosphingobium sp., assembly GCF_040398825.1. Taxonomy (GTDB): domain Bacteria; phylum Pseudomonadota; class Alphaproteobacteria; order Sphingomonadales; family Sphingomonadaceae; genus Novosphingobium. The sequence goes on along the minus strand of NZ_JBBATI010000002.1, from coordinate 20,825 downwards.
AACTTCTGGATTCCGCCGATCCGCAACCGCATCGATATGCTGGCGACCGGCATCAAGAGCCCGATCGGCATCAAGGTCTCGGGCGCAAACCTCGACGAGATTGATCGCACGGCACGCCAGATCGAGGCGGTGGCCAAGACGGTGCCGGGGATCAGTTCGGCACTGGCCGAACGGCTTTCGGGTGGGCGCTATATCGATATCCAGATCAACCGGGCCGCTGCCGCACGCTATGGTCTGAATGTGGCGGATGTCCAATCGGTCGTGTCGGGGGCCATTGGCGGCGAGGCGGTGGGCCAAACCGTTGAAGGACTGGCGCGCTATCCGATCAGCGTGCGCTATCCGCGCGAGTTGCGTGACAGCGCCGACAAGATCGCCAGCTTGCCAGTCCTCACCCCGTCACGCCAGCAGATCACGCTGGGCACGGTCGCAGATGTGCGCATCACCAACGGTCCGCCGATGCTCCGCAGCGAGAATGGCCGCCCGGCAACCTGGGTCTATGTCGATGCAAGGGGGCGCGCAATGACGGACGTTGTGCGCGACCTGCAACGCGCCGTTGCCGAGCAGGTGAAGCTGCCGCCGGGCATCAGCATCGCCTACACGGGCCAGTTCGAGTTCCTCCAGCGCGCAACCGAACGGCTGAAGATCGTGATCCCTGCAACGCTGCTGATCATTTTTGCGCTGCTATATGCGACGTTCCGCCGCTGGGATGAAGCCGCGCTCATCATGGCGACATTGCCGTTCGCGCTGACGGGCGGGGTCTGGCTGCTCTACCTGCTGGGCTACAATCAATCGGTTGCCACCGGCGTGGGATTCATCGCGCTCGCCGGAGTATCCGCCGAGTTCGGCGTCGTGATGCTGATTTATCTGAAATACGCGCTGGCCGACCAGCCCCCCGATCCGGGCCAGACCGACGTGGCCGCTGCGGTGCGCGAAGGCGCGCTGCTGCGAGTCAGGCCCAAGGCCATGACCGTCGCCGTCATTCTTGCGGGCCTGATCCCGATTCTCGTCGGCACCGGCACCGGGTCCGAAGTGATGAGCCGGATCGCTGCCCCGATGGTTGGCGGGATGATCACCGCTCCACTCCTCTCGATGCTCATCATACCGGCCGCCTACCTTCTGATGCGCCGCCCAAGACACCGCCCAACCTATCAACACCCCCAAGGAGAACCCGAATGATTAGAACTGCCGTGACCATCGTCGTCACCCTGGTTGCCGCAGCACTGGCTGCTTGCAGCAAGCCCGCGGAAACACCGCAAAACGCCAGCCCCGAGCCCATGCCCGGCATGTCGATGCCAGCGGCAACAAGAGCCGGGCAGGCGACCGGCGTTGTCACCGCCATCGACACGGCGGCAGGCAAGATCACGCTCGATCACGGCCCGGTACCTGAGCTGCAGTGGCCCGCGATGACAATGGCATTCGGCGCGACGGCAAATCAGCTCTCGGAAATCGCTGTTGGCGACAAAGTGGCATTCAAATTCACGGTGACCGGCACGTCCGCCCAAATCACCGAGATCAGCAAGCAATGAGACCGCCCAGTTTCGAAGACCGACCCACCGGCTACATCGATTGTGGAGGCTCGATCATACCGAGCCACACAATCATGGCGAGAATTACGACTGCGGTGCCTGTTTCGATTGTCAGGCTGATGCGCAGCGCACGAATGGCGGCATTCGTTTCGCCCGTGGCGAGGCTTTGCTCCAACGCAGGAGTCAGTCGAAATCGGTTGGTTGCGGCGAGGCCAAGCATCACACCAAACAGGACCAGCTTGGCGAGAAGCCGTTGGCCCTAAAGTGTGAACGGCATATCAACAACGTGGTCTGGCCCGACAAGCACGAGGCCATTGATCAGTGTGCTCGGTCGGCTTTGATGTCGCTACAGATTTGCGCCGCCAGCAATATCAAGGACGGGCGCAAAGCCGCCTCCCGGCGTTCGCATATTGGTGGTCTGACCTTGATAAAGCCTGGCGGCCGTAAGCAGCCGCGTCCCTGCATAGGTGTACAGTCTCACATCGACTTTGAATGCTGACGGCGCGCCATCTCGAACTACCATCCGGTTGCTTGGCGGAGCAAAGGCCTGAGCGACATAGCTGCCACACAGAATTTCTGCCCAAACCTTGCGGGTCAGCTTTTCTCCGCGATAGGCGGCCTTACTGCCATGCCCACCTGAAGGCTTGAAGAACTGGTTCCGACGATCTGCCCACAAATTGTCGGCGTTGGCGGCGCCGACGACAACAGTTGCAGGGACGGCGGATTGCAAAGCATTCCGGTGCTGCGCTGCGAGGCCCCACCGCTCGAGCGCGGTGGCGTCCGAAAGCAAAGCCAAGTTGCGTTTATCGGCCAGGAGCGCGTGATTGTGGGGGTTCGGTGTTACCACTGCCCGGCCACTTTCATAGGCAGACCTCAGCGCCGTATGACGGTCGCCTGTCAAAGCGAAGTCAACGAGCCGGTTATAGACAAGGTCGATTCTAAGGTCGTTGAACCAAAGCGCCACGCCGTCGAACTTGAGCGCGGCGGGGTCGGCAATCACGGTCTGTATGCCGCTTGCGTTGAGGATCGAGCATGCAAGCTGGAACTCCGGGAGCAAAAATTGGGCCTCGGGATCGTCATCGACAATAGCGATCGTTGACAATTGCTCTGCTCCGCGTTGCAGCTGCCATTCGGCAATGAACATGGCCGATATTTGCTCATCAAAGTTTCGCCCCGGCAAAATGTTTTGGGCAAGCCTCTGCATTTCAAGGCAACACCCTCGCTGGGCGACGGCAAGGGCGTGGTTGAGAAAAGCACCGCCAGCGTTGGTATTCACCTCGATTAGTCGGGGACCGTCGGCGGTGATGTGAAAATCGTAACCCATCAGGGCGCCCATCGGCCCGAAATCCGCCAAGGCGATGGCTGGTGCCCATGCCATTGCAGCGGCTTGAAAATCCGAAAGCTGAGCAGCCGCCTCGACTGCAGCGACATCGTGTTCCATTGCCAACATCGTATCTGGCGCAACAAAGACCGGAACGTTTGAAAACAGCGAAGGGTGAGAACTGGCAAGCGCCGCTGCAAAGCCAGCAATGCCGACTTCGGCATCGAGATGTCGCGACAAGGCCGCTCGATCGAGGGTCACACAGAAGCACCCGTGATTCAGACGTTCTGCCAACGCTGGTGCTTCGGCGTCTGCGGATTTCTTCTCGGCTGCGGGCGTCAGCATGTGTGCGCCGACATCATTCCGGGGGCGTATCACGATAGTGAATAGCTCGGTCGACAAGCCCATTCATGAGCGACGCCGCCTGGATTGTCAGGGGATGCGGGGTCATCCCGGCGCGTGGTGAAATCTGTTCTGCCATCGAACGGGCCAGGTTGTGCTGATGCTCCGACGCGCCAACCAACAACGCTGTCACCAGATTTTCAAGGGCAATGACGCGAACGCGAAGTTGCACCAGTTCGGTGTTGGTCAGCTCAGGGACCTCAAATCGTGGAAACCAGGCCGTGCTTTCCTGGGGACCACAACGACCAGCGCCGCCTTCATTGTCCCACTCCGACAATGGACGTTGCAGGCTTTTTGGTGCGGGATCGTCGCAACTCTCTTCAGTCATGTTTCGCCCCTTTTGAACAAAATTCCGAGTAGGCTCTGGAGGCGCACGTCTTGCGGGCTGTTATGCCGGTCCAAACTCAAGAGATGTCGCCCTTCACAGCTCAGCGCTTCTGAGGCGCAGAGCGTTCCCGACAACGGACAAGGATGACAATGCCATCGCGGCAGCTGCAATGGCGGGTGAAAGCAGCAGGCCGAACGCCGGGTACAGCGCCCCGGCAGCCACCGGCACGCCAATCGCATTGTAGACGAACGCCAGAAACAGGTTCTGGCGGATGTTGCGCATGGTGGCGTGGCTGAGACGCCGCGCCCGGACAATGCCGTTGAGGTCGCCCTTGACGAGGGTAACCCCGGCGCTTTGGATCGCGACATCGGTGCCGGTGCCCATGGCAATACCGACATCGGCGGCGGCAAGGGCCGGCGCATCGTTGACCCCGTCACCCGCCATGGCGACAATGCGGCCTTCCGCTTTCAAGCGGTCAACCACGGCGCTCTTGGCGTCCGGGAGGACATCGGCTTCGACTTCATCGATGCCCAGTTTGCGCGCGACGGCTTGCGCAGTGACGCGGTTGTCCCCGGTGACCATGATGACCCGGATGCCTTCGGCCTTCAGTGCCGCAAGCGCGCCGGGCGTGGACTCCTTTACCGGATCGGCAATGGCAATGACGCCAGCGGCCTTGCCATCGACCGCGACCAGGATTGCGGTCGCACCTTCGTGGCGGTGCCGGTCGGCGGCTTCGGTTAGTGCGGCAGTATCGACACCGAGTTCGGTCAGATAGGCCGGGTTGCCGATGGCGACGCGGCGGCCGCCGACAGTACCAATAACACCCTTGCCAGTGGGAGCGTCAAAGTCGCTCGCGGTTTCAACGGGAAGCGATCTGGTGGCGGCTTCCGCAACGATGGCAGCGGCCAGCGGATGCTGGCTCGGACGTTCGACGGCGGCGGCAAAGCGCAAAAGGTCAGCTTCGGTGATGCCGCTGAACGGTTCGATGGCGACGACTTTTGGCTTGCCCGCAGTGAGCGTGCCGGTCTTGTCGACGAGCAGCGTGTCGACCTTCTCCATCCTCTCCAGCGCTTCTGCACTTTTCATCAACACCCCGGACTCGGCACCGCGCCCAACGCCGACCATGATCGACATCGGCGTTGCGAGACCCAACGCGCAGGGGCAGGCGATGATGAGAACCGTCACTGCCGCCACAAACCCATAAGTAAAGCGCGGCTCGGGGCCGAACGCCGCCCAGACGATGAAGGCGATGGCCGCGACAGCAATGACAGCGGGCACGAACCAGCCCGCCACCTGGTCCGCAAGGCGCTGGATCGGCGCACGGCTTCGCTGCGCATCTGCCACCATCTGGACAATGTGCGCCAGCATCGTGTCGCTGCCGACCTTGTCGGCGCGCATGGCGATGGCACCGGTCTGGTTGATCGTGCCAGCGATCACGGTATCGCCGGTCGCCTTGGTGACCGGCATCGATTCCCCGGTGACCATCGATTCATCGATCGTCGATCGGCCTTCGCTGACAGTGCCATCGACGGGTACGGCTTCTCCGGGCCGGACGCGCAGGCTATCACCGACAACAACCACGCCGAGCGAGACTTCCTCATCGGTACCATCGGCCTTTAGGCGCCGCGCCGTCTTGGGTGCCAGGTCCAGCAGAGCACGGATGGCGCCACCGGTGGCCTCTCGGGCGCGAAGCTCGAGCAGTTGTCCCAGGAGGACGAGCACGACGATGACCGCAGCCGCCTCGAAATACACCGCGACCGCCCCGTCCATCCGCCGGAACGCTGGCGGGAACAGGCCGGGCGCGGCGGTAGCGGCAACGCTGTAGATCCACGCGACGCCGGTGCCCATGGCAATCAGTGTGAACATATTGAGGCTGCGATTGACCAATGACAGCCAGCCGCGATGGAAGAACGGCCATCCCGCCCACAGCACGACCGGCGTTGCCAACAGCAACTGCACCCAATTCGAAACCTGCGGCGCGATCAGGTGGTCGATGCTGAAAAGGTGCCCGCCCATTTCGATGACGAACACCGGGATGGTCAACGCCAGCCCGATCCAGAACCGGCGGGTGAAGTCGGCCAGTTCGGGATTCGGCGGCGTTTCGGCTGTCATTACCTCAGGCTCGAGAGCCATGCCGCAGATCGGGCAGGCGCCGGGCCCGATCTGGCGGATCTGCGGGTGCATCGGACAGGTGTAGATCGTGCCTTCGGGAACCGGCTCGTGCGATTGCAACGCTTTGGGGGTTTCTGGCGGCGTCAGATACTTGTCGGGGGCAGCGACAAACTTGGTCCTGCATTCTGCCGAGCAGAAATAATAGGGATGCCCATCATGAGCGGCGCGGTGGCCCGTTTTGTGCGGATCAACCATCATCCCGCAAACAGGATCACGCTCGGTCTTGGCGGCATCTGTGCCCTTGTCGGTCAGGCCGGCTGGTTCCTGCGACCCACGCATAACAGGTGCTGTCGCCTCGAGCGCGTCGTGCGGTTTGCCTGCCATTGCACTTGTCCTTGTGGTCGATCAAAATTTCCCGCGTGCGATGAGCCTTCAACAATGGTGCAGCCAGGTTCAATGAAATCAACCCGGCTGCGCACCGCTGCTATTGCGCCGTGTGCCCGTGACGCTTCAGCCAGGACTGCAGGCTGACGATGTCCTTTTCCTGCATGGTGATGTCTTTCTGCGCCATGGTGCGGGCTTCCTTGTCGTTGGCTTGCGCAACCGCAATCTTCGACATCGCGATCGCACCGCGATGGTGCTCGATCATCTGGCGGACCCAGGTTTCGGAAGCTTCAGCGCCGACCACCATCATCTTGTGATGCATTGCCATACCGGCTTCGGCGTAGGGGTTGGCAGGCGTGTTCTTCATCATTTCGCCCATGCCACCCATCATAGGGTGATCCATAGTCTCCATTTTTGCATGATCCATGCTCTGCATTTTTGCGTGGTCCATAGCGGGCATCGGTGCGGCGGGCATCGGCGCGGGAGGCATAGGCATGCTAGGCTTTGGCATGGCATCGTGTTTCATACCTCCCATTCCGCCGTGATTCATGCCCGACATGGTACCCGGATCGTTCTGCGGCGACGTTTGCGCTGCGACCGGGGCTGCGATCAGGATCGCTGCGAGGGTTAGATATCTGTGCATCATTGTGCCTTTCCGTGGTGATTTCCCCGAATTTGAAATCGAACCGGGGCCGTCTCGTTGTCGCTACAACGCTTGGCGCATGGATTTGTTGCTCACATTGCCGCTACTGGCGGTTCGAGGGTGCCAAGCCAGGCAACGAGCCCGAGGATAGCAAACGCAGCAAGTGTCTCGAGCGTTAGGCTGACCTGAAGCCGCTGGAGCGCATGGCGCGCATCGTCAGGAATTCGGGCTGCGCCCAAAGCAGGTGTCAGACGGAAGCGGTTTATGGCTGCCAACGCAATCATGCCCGCAAACAGCGCGAGCTTGATGAGCAGCAATTGCCCGTAGAGCGATGTGCCCAGCGAAAGAACGTTAGAGGGGCCAACGAGCAGCCAGGAATTGATCAAGCCGCTTAGCAGGACCAGCGCAACGCTAGCCGTGCCTGCCGATGCGAAACTTGCCAGCGCCCGGTGCGATGCGGCGGTGCTGCTATGCCCGGCGGTGAGCAACCCCCAGAGCAACGAGGCGAGCGCGCCGACCCAGACGCCGGCGGCGAGCAGGTGAACAATGTCGGCGACCAAGTGCAAGGTGCCGACCCTGCCGTCATCCATGACGCCGTGGCCGGACCAAGCGAGTGACCCTAACGCCACCGCGCCGCAAAGCGCTATGGCGAGCACAATCGCGCGGCGGCCTGAGCGTTGCAGCGCGAGCACAAGGGCGGCTGCCGTAGCAGCCAGACGGAACAGAAACGCAGCCCCCACCGCGGTTTGCGTCACCATCATGGACACTGTTGCCGCGTCGACTTGAGCTAGGGGCACACCGCTCATGGCCGCTGCCAAGATCGCGATCCCGAAGATCGAGAGCAGCGTGCCAACCAGCGCAATCCAAGCGATCGTGGACCGCAGAGGCGCTGTAACTTTTGTATCGACGCCAGCAGGGGAATAGATCGCGAATAGCGGCACGCCGAACAACAACATCAGATCGGCGACAAGCGCCCATCGCACCACAATGCCGAGTGCGGCGTCCACGCGCTATCTGACCGTAAAGCTGTAACTGCCTTCAACCCGGTGGGTGTCGGCGGTGACGGCATGCCAACCCAGCGTATACGTGCCAGCGGGCAGCGGCGATCTTAGCGTACCGACCAGCGTCTTGCCATCGGCGGCAACGGTTGATGTCACCGCACCGACCGACATTGGCGCTGTCATCTTCATGCCGGGCATGTCGGTCATGAGGATCGATATGCCGGAAAACTGGGCCACCAGCGCTTCGCTGAAGGTCAGTTTGACCTGGTTGGTGCTGGCAATCGCGGTGTTGGCTGCTGGCGATGCGGCAACCAGTCTGGGATGCGCCTGTGCGGTTGTCGCGAACGCCAACATGCCGAGAGTGATTGCGGCAATGACGAGCTTGATCGGGGGAAGCGAGCGAAACGACATGATTGGATCTCCGAAGGGGTGCAATTGACCATACGCGGCTGGGGCGAGCGGCCCTCATTGCGGGCACCGATTTTCTGACCTTCGTTTGCAAGGCATATTGCATGGGCGGCAAAATGAGGGTCGTCTGCGGGGCCTGCGTATAGTGACTGACAAGCCGGGAGGACGGAATGACGGACAGCATCGATCGGGCACTGCAGATGCTTGGGCAGGCCGAGATGCCGAGCAGCGCTGCCAACTTCGAAAACGCGGTGATGGAGCGCATCGACGCCGCCGTGCGTGCCCGCGAAGCGCGGCCCACGCTGGGCGTCGGACTTGGCGCGGCTGCGGCGGCGCTGACCATCGGTCTGGCCAGCGTCAATCCGGGTCTGATTTCAAGAGACGCGCCGCTGGAACTGTCGGTGTTTTCGGCGAACGCAGCTTTTGCGCCTGCAACCTTGCTGGCCACTGACAGATGACCCCGCAGCTGCGCCGTGCCTTTCTGGTCGCGCTGATCGCCTTTTGCGCAGGGCTCGCAGGAGCCTGGGTCGGCCGAACGTTCATTCCCGCCCCTTCGCCGCCACGCGCCGAGCTGCATGACTTCCTGCACAACGGGCTCGATCTCGACGCAGGCCAACGCACCAGGCTCGAAGTGCTGGAGTCCGGCTTCGCGGTTCAGAAGCGCACTCTTGAAGGCCAGCTGCGCGCCAACAATGCCGAACTTGCCCGTGCGATCGGCCAAGAACATGGCGCAGGCCCGGAGGTAACCGCAGCGGTTGACCGCTCACATCATGTCATGGGTGAACTCCAAAAGGCCACGCTGGCGCATATCTTCGCGATGCGAGCGCTGATGCGCCAGGATCAGGCGGCAAAGTTCGATGCTGCCGTGACGCGGGCGCTTACCGCTGACGGACAGTGAACGATTCCGGGAGCCGGGCGGTGGTGACTGGCAACGTAACTGGCGAAGTGACTGGCGATCTGGCCAAATACTCCGACGGGGAACTGGCAACGCTGGCGCTCGACAGGAGCAGCGCAGCCTATGCCATGCTGATGCGGCGGCACGAAGCGCGTATCTACCGGCTCATTCGAAGTCATATCGGCAACAACGATGAAGCGCTCGATCTCGTCCAGGAAAGCTTCGTCGCGGCCTGGCTGGCGCTGAAATCCTATGATCCCGCTCGGCCCTTCGGCACCTGGCTGGCGCGGATCGCCATCAACAAGTCGCGCGATTGGGGGCGCCGCCGCGCCGTGCGCAAGTTTTTCACTTTCGCTGCGCCGTTGGATGGCGATGTGTTGGAAATTCCCGATGACGCCATCGGGCCCGATGTGGCAGCAGATGATCGGCAACGGATGGCCGCTGCGGCGCGCGCTATCCCGCAACTGCCGACCCAGTTGAAGGAGCCGCTGATTCTCTGCGCGGTGGATGGCTTGTCGCAAGCGGACGCGGCAACGGTGCTGGGGATCAGCGAAAAGGCTGTCGAAACCCGTATCCGCCGCGCACGGGCAAGGCTGACAGAAATACTTGGCAACGCCTGAGGGCCGCGCGATGGAACTGCGTATACCCTTTGACGGTTACACAGCCGCACATCTGGAAACGCGGCATCAGGGTCGAACGGTACATGTTGAAGCAGAAGGGCCGAGTCCTAGCGTCCGTCGGTTTTGCCATGCTGCTTGCAGGCTGCGCTACCGTGCAGCCCGGTCTCGACCCGCCGCAGATCAACAAACTGCTGGCGGCGCGCGGCGCTCCCCAACTGGGCTGGGAGAAAAACAGCAGCGGTGCCGATGCCGCACTGGTCACCCAGTGGCTTGGCGAACCGATGACCGCCGAACGCGCCGTCCGTGTCGCGATGCTGCGCAGTCCGCGGCTGCAAGAGGAATATGCCCGGCTAGGCCTGGCGCGCGCCGACATTATGGAAGCAGTCCAGATCGCCAATCCGCGCTTCGCCATCGGTAACCTCGATGCGCTGGGCGGTCATGGCAGCCAGCTTGCACTGGGGCTCACGCTGCCGCTGGTGGATCTTTTGGTCCTGCCGGCTCGCGCGCGTCTGGCGAGGTCCGATTTCGAGCGAGCCAAGCTTGCCATCGCCGCCTCGGTGCTCGGCGTCGGCTTCGACGTGGAATCGGCCTGGTATGATTACGTCGGTGCACAGCAAGTGGCGGATATGCGCGCGGCGGTCGCGTCGGGCATGGCCACATCGGGCGAACTGGCGCGCCGCTTCTACGCCGCCGGCAATATCAGCGAGCTGCAACTCAAACGCGATGAAGCAGCTGCGTCACAAGCGCAGATCGATGCATCCCGAGCGGCAGTGGCAGCGCGCATGGCCCGGCTAAAGCTGAACACGACCGTCGGTCTGTCAGGCGCCGACGCCGAATGGCGAACCAGCGACCGGCTGCCGCTGCCGGTGGCCACCGAAGACGATCCGGTGCTGCTCGAAACAATGGCAAACCAGGGCAATCTCGCGCTGCTCGCACAGGCGCGCGAGGTTGATATCCTGCGCGATGCTGCCAGAATCACGCGGCGGACGCGGCTGCTTGGCGATACCCAGATCGGCTTTGAGCGCGAACGCGAAACCGATGGATCGAAGATCCAGGGACCGACCGCCAGCATCGAAATCCCGATCTTTAACCAGGGCGGCGCACGAGTCGCTCGCGCCCAGGCACGCTACCTGCAAGCGCGCGCGCAATTGCTGACTTTGCAATTGAAGACCGACAATGCGGTGCGCCTTGGTGCCGAGCGCGTCCAGGTGCTCTCCGATATCGTCAAGACCCACCGCGAGGCGCTGATTCCAGCGCGCGAAACCATTGTCGAACGCAGCCAGCAAGAGCAGAATTACATGCTGATCGGTGTGTTCGAACTCATCCAGGCCAAGACGCAGGAATATGATGCCTATCAGGGTTATCTCGAAGCGATCCGCGATTACTGGCTGGCCCGGATCGACCTGATGCGCGTCGTCGGTGCCCGGCTGCCGAGCGAGCAGGAGGTCAGCGGCCAGACGCCGAGTGTCAGCGAAATCCTGACGCCGCGCGGCATTGGCATGGACCACAGCGGGCATGGCGCGGCAAGTGCTGGGCCAACTGCTGCGCCGGAGCCCATGGCCGACATGCCGGGAATGGATCATTCCGCGCATGACGCGCCGCCAGCGTTGCCCAGCCCGCCACCGCCGCCGCCAGCCCACCAACATCCCGGAGGCCCGTCATGACCATCGATCGCCGAAACCTGCTGATGCGCAGTGGCGCGGCGGCTGCCGCCGGTGCATTGGTCGCGGCCAACAGGGCGGCTGCACAAACACACGACATGGCCGCGATGGATCGTGACGCGATGCAGATGGCGCCAGCGCCAATGTCTTCTTCAGTGCCAGACGGTCCGCGCGATCCGCGCTACACCCCTGTCCGCACGCTCAATGGCTGGACGCTGCCATGGAAAATGGTCAATGGCGCGAAGGAATTTCACCTCGTCGCCGAGGAAATCGTCCATGAATTCGGCCCCGGTTCCAAAGCGACTTGCTGGGGTTATAATGGCTCCACTCCTGGCCCGACCATCGAGGCCGTCGAAGGGGACCGTGTCCGCATCTACGTTACCAACCGGCTGAAGGAACACACCAGCGTCCACTGGCACGGCCTGATGCTACCCTCGGGGATGGACGGTGTCGCCGGGCTCAACCAGCCCGCGATCGGACCGGGTGAGACGTTCGTCTATGAGTTCACGCTTCGCCAGCATGGCAGCCATATGTACCACCCCCATGCCGATGAAATGACCCAGATGGCGTTCGGCATGATGGGCCTGTTCATCATCCACCCGCGCGGGGGCGAGCCGGTCGCCATCGACCGTGACTATGCGTTCATCCTGCACAATTGGGCGCTCCACCCCGGCACGTGGCGGCCCGATCCCTCGATCATGGTCGATTTCAACCTGTGGACGTTCAATTCCAAGGTTTTCCCCGCCATCGACCCGATCGTGGCCCGCACCGGTGAGCGCGTCCGCATCCGTATCGGCAATCTTTCGATGTGGAACCATCCGATCCATCTCCACGGCCACGAATTTGCGGTCACCGGCTCGGATGGCGGCCGCCGCCCGCGCGGACAATGGACCTCCGAAGTCACCGAAGTCGTCAATGTCGGGCAGATGCGCGATATCGAATTTACCGCCATTCCCGGTGACTGGTCGTTCCATTGCCATATGTCGCACCACACGATGAATGCCATGGGGCATGGCGTGCCTAATCAGACCGGGGTTGATCAGGACAATGTCGAAGCCCGCGTGAAGGCAATGCTTCCGGGCTATATGAAGATGGGCCGCGATGGCATGGCCGAGCATCAGGATCACACCGATGGCGGCCACCCCGGACCGCCCAATACGATGGCGATGATGGTCGGCAACGGCCAGTTCGGCAATATCGAAATGGGCGGGATGTTTACCGTTGTGAAGGTTCGCGACGACCTTGCTCGCGGCGACTACCGCGATCCTGGCTGGTATCGTTTCCCCAGCGGCACCGTGTCACGCCGCGTCAGCACCGACCCCGATTTTGGCGCGCCGGTGCGCCGGACAGTCTGACCATAAGGTTCCCCGTCATGATCAAGCCCGTCCATCTTGCCGCATCGGCCCTGCTCCTCTCCGCACCGGCACTGGCGCAATTGGCCGATCCCCACGCTGGCCATACAATGCCTGGCGCGGCAACCACACCGGCCCCGCCGATGGATCACGCCGCAATGCCGGGCATGGACCACAGCAAAATGGACATGCCAGCCCCGGCGGCCTCCAGCGACAGCGCTATGCCCGCGATGGATCATAGCAAGATGAACCATGGTGGCATGGCGATGACACCCGCGTTAAAAGGCATGACTCGCAGCAATGTTGGTCCTGCAGAAGCCGCGCTCCAGTCCTTTTCGGATGCCCTCGAAGTCGGCAACAGCGACCTCGCGATCGCTCGCCTCGCCCCCGGTCTCAAAGTCGTCGAAGATGGTGTCGAGGAGAGCCGGGCCGAATACATCGGTGGCCACCTTGCGGCAGACATGGCTTATCAGAAGTCGGTGAAGACGGTGCTGCTTGAACGCAGTGTCATCAACGAAAGCCCGGTACAGGCGCGGATCGTCTCAAAGCTGCGCATGGTCAGCAATCGCAGCGACAAGATGATCGACTCGCTTGTCGAGGAGACGGCGGTTCTGACAAAGCTGCCCGATGGCTGGAAAATCGTGCTCCTCAAATGGGACTCTGCAAAATAGCGACGCTATGATCCGGCGCGGCGTTGGGCAGGAGACCCATTTGCAACATCCAGCTTACCCCGCCTGAATCAGCAAAGCTGCGAGGTCGAACGCGGCTCAGTCTGGCCAAGCCTTAACCACGGGCGGACTCGCTCCGAGCTACAGCAGAACCCTACAAGGTCCAGCCACTCCCCGGACTGGATAGGCTCATCAACGTTTCGCGGTGATCTGGGCCGATGCTTGAGGTTGGCTTGGGCACGTGAGCCTTTCACGTCATCAATTGCGGACACGGCACGGGACAAATCTTAGTGTTGCTCCGATGATGACATTGGAGGCGATCGCAGCCCGCGTCATGGTTCTGCTGGATAAGACGCGAGCCACAAGGCGCCTGCGAACAAGATGGTCGCTCCGGCGGCATAGCCGGCCAGCACGTCGGTGATCCAATGCACGCCGAGGTATATTCGCGACAGGCCGATCAGCAAGATCAGCGCAAATACCGGAACCGCTATCCACAGGCGCAGCCGCGGTGCCAATCGGACGATGACGAGCGCGATCATCCCCCAGATGGCTACTGCAGCCATGGCATGGCCGCTTGGGAAACTGTAAGTGTGTAGTGTCGCGATTTCCTGAAACAAATCGGGCCGCGACCGTTCGAAGTGATGCTTGAGTGCGAAGTTCAACGTCTCGTTGATGGCCATGACGCCAATCAAACCTGCAAACGCCGCCCGGTCCCTCCTGTGCCAGCACCACGTCAGGACAAGGAGGCCACTGACTGCGATCACCGGAAATGACCCGATGAAGCTGAACAGTCGCATGACCAGATCGAGCGTCGGCGTGTCGAACCTGTGGACCCAGAGGCTGGCTGCCCAGTCGAACTGGGTCGATTCGTGATGGACTACGTCCTCGGCAATCTTCGTGAACAGTACCGCGCAGGCCAGCGCGACCAAACCTATTGCGGCCTGTCGCCTGTCCACAGCGGCGGGCAGATTCCCGCGCAAGAAGGTCCGCCAGCGCATCCGGCTTGCGCCCGCAAGCAGCGCGCCGCCAATCATGAGATAGCCGAACTGAGAAAACAGGGAAATCAAGATTGCTGACAGATGCTCTACTCCTGTTCGTTTCAGTTCGGATACCGTTGCTCGGATTGACGCCTCCCGCTCTTGCTCGGATTAGAAAGCGGCTTGGCATCAGTCGAACGGAACCGTTGCCAGCAGATCGACCGCACACTGCGTCAATGCAAAGGTCTCCGTTCCTTCTCCGCCGGCTGGCTGACCATCGAGCAGTAGGCCCATCGAACCACCATTCTCCGCTGCCAGCGTGACCTGGGCGACTATGCCAAGATCATCATGCGGGCCTTCACGAAAGCGGCGCCTGACAATGGCCGCTCCCTGCCGCAGAAAATCGCCCAATGATTCGACACAATAGCCGGAAATGTGCAGTCCATTCTGGGTCGGCTGCAGCGCCAACAAGCGGTAGCCGTTCTCCCGGCCAAGCTTTGGATCAATCAGATGGAGCGGCGGTGCCTCGCTCGTTTGAGTGATTGCTTCGCTGGCCGTTTCGATCATTTGCGAAACATTGGTATCGCGCAACGCTTCGCGGACCGGTGCCCAGGATGTGCCTGGCCCCGCGAGCAATTCTGCGAACGCGATGCCTTGCGAGGTCTGGATCACTTGCGGGCGCACCGCTGTGCATTTGCCCGAGCCGATCAGCTCAATAATCTCTGAAGCCGAGGCCGCGCCGTGCAATCCTTTGGAGAGGAGGTTCATTGTGCCGCCTGGCAGCACAAGAATAACCCCGCCCCAACCACTCAGGCCGCTGACGGCAGCATTGATCGTCCCGTCGCCCGCAAAGATCGCGAGCATCGCCACCTCGGCCTTGTTCAGCTTTTGGGGCGTAGGTAGATCTTCTGCCGGGAAATGGATGGTTCGCTGGCACTGCAACCCAGCCGCTGCGATCGAGGCGAGCAGATCGACCAGCGCCGATGTGTCGTTACCTCCGCTGGTGTCGTTCACCACTAACCACAACGTATTTTCTTGTCTCATGCGGGGAAGAACCCAGCAAATGGCATGTTGTTTCCCAAGTGAGGTTTAGACCGGGGCCCCCATCAGCGCTTGCCCACGTTTTATGGGTCAAGTTCGCAAGCAACTTACATAACCCGCACAGCAAGCAACCCAACCGGACGCGATGCACCCACTTGATTGCTCAAATTCCAAGGCCAGCACTTATGAGCGTGGGAACCAAATTCGCTAACACCCATTCCGCATTGCTTTGCACGAAATGGCCCAAGACAATGTTACCCCGCGCACATCGCGGGCTCATTTGGGCCGGTTGCGGAGACTCCGCAACTGTCGGGCCGGGGCTCAGACCAGCGTGTGTCGAGGCAGAAGATCGGCACACCGAACAGCAGCATCAGGTCAGCATAGAGCGCAAACCTGATGCCGATGGTGAGCCGGTCTGTCATTTCACCTTGAAGCTAAACGTTCCTTGCACACGGTGCGTGTCGACCGATACCACGTGCCAGTTCAAGCGATAGCTGCCCGGAGCCAGCGGACGCTTGAGTGTCAGCATCAGCGATTTGCCGCCGATGACGGCCGATGTGACCCCCGCAACCTTAATCGCTGCTGTCGTGCCACGGCTCGCCAGTGCCGTCGCGATGATGTCGCCGCCGCTCATCGGTGCGATCAGCCGTTCACTAAACG
This sequence comes from Novosphingobium sp., assembly GCF_040398825.1. Classification (GTDB taxonomy): domain Bacteria; phylum Pseudomonadota; class Alphaproteobacteria; order Sphingomonadales; family Sphingomonadaceae; genus Novosphingobium. The sequence goes on along the minus strand of NZ_JBBATI010000002.1, from coordinate 4,826 downwards.
CGAGCATCACCCGGGTCGGCCCTGCGACTGTCGCGTTGGCAGCCGGATTAGCACGCAGGAGCTTGGGATGAGCCTCGGCCGTCGCGCCCACGCCCAGCGCGAAAACGGCGAGTAGCGCCCTGATGGCATGGCTATGTTTCATAACGATCTCTCCGTGGTGTATTTATCGCTCTGCGTGAAGTCCGATCCGGTACAGGACAGCTCATTCGCGTTCCGGACATGCGCTGTAACCAGCCGTAATAACTGCCGCGCGGGTAATAGCGATTACGATATTGCCAAGAATTGCGCTGATGTTCGCGGGCATGTTGCCAGCGCAGCCGGGCGTCCGCGTCTTCGTGCCGATAATCCAGCTCGCGGTGGAGCTGCGCATGTTCCCAAGGGCTTTAACCCTGTTCGTGCGCCTCATCGTGTTCTTCGTCGAGCTGTTCGTGCACATCGTCATGGCGTTGATCAAGCCGCTGGTGCTGCTAGTCGTGGCGATATTGCTCATGTGCCGATGCCGGCATCGCGAAGCCAATCAGCAACGCACTACCCAGAATTGTCATAGCCAATTTTCGCATCAGTTTCCTCCTCAAGACAAAATGACCAATACGAAGACCGATCTGAACCCGCTCTGATCGAGGAGTGCAGCCAGTATTCACGGTCACACGAATAACGATAACATCGTTCGTTATCTTGCCATCGAGATCCACGACGCCATTGCGTATGTTGAGCGTATCGAGAGTTGAGCCCGGCAGCTCGGCGCTGCGAAGCGGAGCTGCCTCCTGCAACGATGAATGCAGAACACTTTCCGAGATCGTCGATCCGGAACCTGCGGGTCCCGCCATCCTGGAAATTGCCGACAGCCCGTGTTTGGCTACACGCTTGGGGTAAGCCACCATGCGTTCACCATGATGGAATTTGTCCGCTTTGCGCCCCAATGCCGGTAGTAAGAAGACCAAGGCGCTGCTCCCAAAAGCGGTGATTCAGGCCAAGCAACGCGCGAACTTCGCCTTTGCACCGCGAATGACGTGGTCTGCCTGACCGCTTTGAAACGCAAAGTCGCGCGAGTGTGAGGTCCGTGTAGCCTAATCGAGGCGTCGGCATGCCGACTAGCAACGCAAGCAATGCGACCGGGCGTTACCAAGGTGAAAATTGCTTGATTCCTTTGTTCCAGCGCACCAACATTACAGGGGAGTTAGCATATCATATGGCGGGCGCGTCTTCAGTTAACGATGGGCATTGGTTTGGAGCCGAACGGCGCGCGCGGTGTTACAACGTGTTTTGGGCGATTGGCCTGATCTTCGCGAGCGTCGCGCCGAGCTACGGAAACTGGCTCGTAGTCAGCGACCGTGCGCCGGTACGGACGCCTTATGGCGTCACCGCCGAGGTCAACTTGCGCACGATCAGCGATGTGTTTGGGGCCGAAGCGCGCGCATCCGGCGTCGCGCCATGCGCCCCGGCCGTCCATGCCAATTGGCGATATACTCCCAGCGCATCACGATGCTGAACGCTAGGGACGTGAACTGGCTGCCCTGATCAAAGCGAGTTGCCCTGCAACCCCACGTAGGAATTGACCATGAGAATTATGCTTCTTGCTATTTTTGCGTTCGCCACACCAGCGCGTGCCGATACTTATGAATTGCAGGCGACCCCGCAAACTGTTGCGTGGGGCCATTATGATGCAAGTGACAAGCCCGTGCTTACGATCAAATCGGGCGATACGGTGGTGATGCACACGCTGCTTACAAACAGTCCAGCGGGACTTGAGAAGGCAGGCGTTGCGCCGGCGGATATCGAGCCGGCGCTGCGCGCGGTATACGAAGCGGTGCCCGCATCGGCGCGCGGTCCGGGCGGGCATATCCTGACCGGCCCGATCGCGATCGAAGGAGCCGAACCAGGTGACACGCTCGAAGTGCGCATTCGCAAGGTCGATCTGGCAATACCTTATTCCTATAATGCGTTTCGATTTGGAGCGGGTTTCCTGACCGATGACTTCCCCTACGCACGGATGAAAATCGTGCCTCTGGATGCGCAGAGGATGGTCGGCAAGTTCGGGCCGGGGATTGAGGTGCCACTAGCGCCATTCTTCGGCAGCATGGGCGTCGCCCCGCCGCCAGCCTTCGGGCGTTACGATTCAGCACCCCCCACGATCAATGGCGGCAATATGGATGACAAGGCACTGGTGGCGGGCACAACGCTCTATCTCCCCGTCCATGCTCCCGGTGCGTTGTTCCAGGCGGGTGACGGGCACGCCGCGCAGGGCAATGGCGAAGTTGACATTACTGCTTTGGAAACCTCGCTTACCGGCACATTCCAATTCATCCTGCACAAAAAGCTGGTGACCCCTTATCCTTGGGCAGAAACGCCGACTGCCTACATAGCGATGGGCTTTGACGACGATCTCAGCCACGCAACACGCAAGGCTTTGCGCAACATGGTCGATTTTCTTGTAGCCCAGAAGAAAATGACGCGAGATGATGCCTATATGCTGATCAGTGTGGCGGGGGATGTTGAGATCACCGAATTGGTTGATCGCAACAAGGGCGTCCATGTGGTCTTGCAGAAATCGCTCTTTAAGGCCCAATGATCTTACCTGACAAAGAAAAATGCCTGCCCCGATCGTTGCCTATCATCAAACCAAATCACCTTGGGGCGGAATGAGGAATAATCAGAATGAGCAAGCGTATCATTGCCCTACTTATGTCCATCGGTCTGCCGCAGATCGCGTCCGCTCAACCCGTGTTGCCGGACTTGAGCGAGGCTCAAATCAAAGTATCCAAAGTGGCGGGCAATGTTTACCTACTCCAAGGAGCCGATGCCGGAAATATCGCTGCGTTGGTGGGAGAGGATGGCATCGTCATGGTTGATGACGAGTATGCACCCCTCGCTAGTAAAATTGCCGCTGCGCTCAAGGGTATTGGCGCAACCGAAAAGCCCGTTCGGTTCATCATCAACACTCATTTTCATTACGATCACGCAGGAGGTAACGCGGCATTCGCCAATGGAAACGTGACGATTATCGCGCATGACAATGCCCGCGCGCGCATAATGAGCGGCAGCGCATCGGGCATTGGCAGCAAAGTATTTTTTCAGACGCTTGCTGGCGAAAAGGCGGCGTTGCCGGTGATTACATTCGATCACGATGTCTCAGTGCATTTGAATGGGGAGGACATACGAGCGCTGCATTATCCGGCTGGCCATACGGACGGTGACTCGATCATCTTCTTCAAGAACGCGAACGTCGTGCACATGGGCGATGATTACGTGCGGTATGGTTTCCCCTTCATCGATGTTCAGGCCGGAGGCAGCGTCGAAGGCATGATCAAGGCTTGCGAAGGAGCCATCGCAAAGCTTCCGCCTGATGTGAAAGTGATCCCGGGGCATGGGGAGGTGTCAAACGTCGGCGAGGTGCGCGAATATGTGCAGATGCTGAAAGGGACTTCTGCGGCTGTCCGCAAGGCGATCAAAGCTGGAAAGACGAGCGATCAGATGAAGCGAGAAAAGATTCTCGCTCAGTGGAGCCAAAAATATTCAAATGATTTTATTGACACCAATAGTTTTATCGACACGCTTTATAGTTCTTTGACCTACCAGAAATATTCAAAATACAGAATTCATAATTAGAATGTGCGAGCGATACATCGCTCATAACTGATGAACGATTTATGTGAAGCGGCTTTTGGTCCTGCGCAAGCGGACGCATATCGCGCTCGCGCCGCTACCACCGTTCGCAGAACGGTCGCAGATCTAGCTCAAAGGTCCAGGCTTGGCGATTTTGCTGGGTCAGCGCGAACGCAGCATCCGCGATGCCGTCCGCAGAAAGAAAGAACTCCCTCGGTTTGTCGGCCATCCGCTGCATTGTGCTGGGAATGTCGATGACACCGTCAAGGATCAAGAGCGCAACGTGGATGCCCTCTGGGCCGAGTTGCCGGGCGAGAGACTGACAAATCGAACGCTGAGCGGCTTTTGCTGCTGCAAACCCGAGCGTGTCCGGGCGACCCCGCAAGGCCGCGCCGGCACCGACCACAATCACGTTGCCTTGTCCAGCCGAGCGCATCGCTGGCAATACTGCTTGGACGGCACGGATCAAGCCGGCGACGTTGACGTCGAACCCGGGCAGAAGTTCGTCCGCCTTGATGGAATCTACGTTCCCCCACCGCGCATTCCCCGCGTTATAAATGAGAGTATCGACCGGACCTTGTCCTTGCGCGATTGCGTCGAAACCCTCCCGCACCGAGCTATTGTCGGTCACGTCGACGGCATAGCCGCGAGCCGTGTCGCCGATGGCACTCGCCATATCTGTAACCCGATCAAGCGTACGTGCACATAGGGCGACGTCGTATCCGACCTTCGCAAACCGATTGGCGAATGATAGCCCGTTGCCCGGACCGACCCCGAGTATAGCGCAAACTTTCCGCATCAAAGTCTCTCCAGATCCGCCATCCACTGTCACGGGAACGTTCGTCCCTAACGAAGTGACGCATCCGCATCTAAGGTCTCGAGATGAGCCTAGTCGAGATAATACAGTGTATCTGGAAGAACCGTAACTGGTGTTTTCAGGCGGGGTCGGCTCTCAGTGGAAATCAACAACCAGCCCGCAAGCGGCTTAGCACGATCTGCTTTCCTCTATGGCTATCTGAAGCCGCCTGGCTCAAACCGGCCCACTTGCCGCCATCGGCAGCCGGTGAACGTAGGGCAAGTTTCATTCGCCGAGCTTGGACTAGCTGACCTACAGGAGCAGCTAGACGAACTGGCAGATTTCGCCCCACTTTAAGTCACTCGGCGCTCAGTGAAGCGTCCCGGGTTTCCTGGAGGCTATTTGGCTTGAGTCATGCGACCATATC
>NZ_JBBATI010000001.1:0-303839 GCF_040398825.1 Novosphingobium sp. | reverse complement strand
AGGTGGTCCCCTTTTGCACGCCGATAGTGGGTCCCGTTTGGACGCCGATTGACAAGTTCGCTTTCAGCCGGCTCGAGGATGTCGCTACGAAATTCGCGCTGGGTGCGCCCTCGTGAAGGATCTCCCCGACGATCAGGCCGAGCGACGATTTCGCCTCCAGCAATCGCTGCCGGTCCTGCAGCTGTTCAATCCTGTCGGCGAGCAGCGCGGATTGCTGATCGATGACCTGCTCCACCTTCTCGCGTTCCTCGGGCGGGAAACGAATGATGAGTTCGCGAATCTTCTCCATCTCGGACAGCTTCCGCACCTCGTCAAAGGTGGTGTTGCGCTTGCGCGATAATCCGGCAGCCTCGCGAAAGGTTTGCCGTCGGGGCTCGACAACCTCGGCGAACAGACGTTGCACGAGACGGCGCAGCCGCAGAAACGCTCCGTTCTCCTCAAAACCCTCGCGGCTGCTCTTCTCGACGAGCGCGGAAAAGTCCTGGGGTTCGACCCCGATGTAGCCGGCTACCTGATTGTGGCCGATACGGAGCGAGGGATCCTGGACTCGCCGCGTATCGAGGGTGAGCCAGTCATTGCGGAGATCTCCATAGGGGCGGACGCGAAAGCCGTCCCGGTAGATGGCAACGCCGGTCATTTCGTCGAGTAGCTGGCGCGCTTTTGTCGCGGTCAGTTCTCCCATGCCTGCGCGGCGCATCGTCGAGCGTATGACGTCGGCCTCGCGGTCAAAGATCGACAACTTCACCTGCACCCGGCCGCAACTCTCCTCGCTTGGCAGGAACGGAACCTTGATCGACAGGGGCTGCGGGGACTGGCCCGCCCGCTTTATTTCCATCGTACCATTGAAGGTGCCATCCTCCTCGAACCAGCCGTCGACCTCGTAGTCGGCGGTGCTCATGAGCTCGAACGGTCGCACCTCGAAATCAGCCGGAAGATTGGCCTCGATATCCGCTTCGGCAATCTCGCCCGACCAGCCTACCAGCGCGGCACCGTCGAAGCCGGCGGTCTCCCGTGTGCATTCGGAAAGATCGAGAAAGATTCGGAAGTCTGGTGCCGAGGAGCTCCAGTGAAGAGGGGAAACCAGTTTTCTAAGCTCGAGGAAGAGTTTGTTGACTTTTTCGTTCGACCAGCTCTCGTTCAGCTCGAAAACCTCGATCGTCGTACCTGTCGGCTCTTTCGTTCGCTGGTCGAGAAACTCGATCGAGATGTCGGACAGATAGGCATCGCTAGTAAAGATCGACCAGTCGATTTCCGAGATGAGCACCTCGATCCGCTCGCCCGTCCGGTCGCTGATTGAAGACAATTCCATCTTGCGGCCAAGCTTCGCTGCGGCGAACCGGCCGATACCTTTCGAACCGAGCATTCGGCGGCCTTTTTTGGGCGACGCCCGGTCAACGACCTTCGAAGAAGTGGCCGGCTCCATCCATTTTTCCTGGATATCGTCGACGGTCATGCCGTGGCCATCGTCCTTCACAACTATTCTGCCGCCGCCCTCAACCAGTGGCGGCTGAAACTTGATCACAACGTAGCTGGCGTCGGCATCGTAGGAGTTTTTGACGAGTTCGATTACCGCGGCTTCCGGACCGCTGATCAGCTGGTCGCCGATCGTGCGAATGATACGTGCCCGCGGCCGAAACTGAATTTTCTGCGGAGCTCGTGCACTCACTTTGTTATGCCTCTCCAAGTTTGCCGAGACCTTCGGAGGCGCCAATTATGACGCCGAGCATGCCGTGGCACTGGCTGGTCAGCTCAGCGTCGCTCTAAGCCACCGATCAGTGGGTAATCACAAGCGCAAAACTAGCACAAGGAAAGGAGATTGCTAGGCTTCCCCACTGTATGACCATACCAAGCGCAGTCAGAGTAAATGCATCGTTGGTGATTGACGTGGTGACTGGCTAGGGCGCAACGCATGCCGCGCCTACGAAAACCCCTCCAGTCAGATCCGCCACTCAAACTTGTCGCACGAGGGGCTCTGTCTGGTGGTGATGTTGTCTTTGCGATTTCCTCTGTCGCCGCACAGCATCGCGGACCTGCTGCTCGAGCGCGGAATCAAAGACCGAACGCGGGGCGCAAGCGGATCCCTCCCGGATTCAGGGCCAAGGCTGCATTGGCAAATCAGGTTTGAAGGAGAGAGCCAACGCCCGCAGGAAGGTACAATGTAGGGCACACCGTACGCAATACATTGCAGCGGTTTAAGAGTCGGAAATCACGGTGAAAACTGGCGATATATGGCTGTCTTGCAGTACCCATGCACAGTGATTTGCTTGTGTTTGGCGCAAATCGAAGTGACTTGCTTCGCCTGAAAGGCGCGGAAATCCTCACGCGCAATGTTCTTGACATGTTCTCATTGCCGATTTAACCCGAATGCACTTTCGCAGTGCGACCGGGCTCCTCTTACAATGGAGTCGGTTATGAAATCCAATGTACCAATTCAAGCCTATGTCCCCGGCAATATCGCCGCCTGGGTCGAAGGGCAGGCGCGCAAGGCGGCTGTCAGTCGCAGCCAATGGCTTGGCACCGTGCTGGCCGATCTGTACGAAGGCCGTGTGCGTGATGAGGCTCTGCGCAAAGGGCAGGCGCAACTCCATCGCCAGTTGGCGTTCGTCACTTGCGCGCTCGACGCCATGCTCGCTTCCCACCCGGACCCCGCCTTGCGCGAGCGGGTGCACGAGGCTTTCCGCCGCAAGGTGGCTGCCCTGGATGGGGAGGCGGGCCAATGATCCGCCGGACGACAAACAGCGGGCCATCGGAAGGTGGGCAATTGGCGTTGCCGTTCGCACCCAAGCCGAGCTTGGCAGTGCCACCGATTGAGCCATTCACGGTTCGGATTGGGGAGGCCATGCGGATTACAGGCCTGCGTCGATCCAAACTCTATGAGCTCATCGCTTCCGGCGATATCGAGGTGGTGAAGATTGGGCGGTGCAGTCTCGTCGTCGTCGCCAGTTTGCGTGCGCTGATCGAGCAGGCCCGCAGTCGGACCTTGTGACGTGCGCAAGATAACCTTGCAAATCTGGAATTATAATCCATAAATGCAAGGATGATTGAGCGCCGCATTGCTGCCGAATTGGCCGAGCGACTGGAAACCTCGCCTGCCGTGGCTCTGCTGGGGCCACGGCAGGTTGGCAAGACCACACTAGCGCGCATGATCGGGGATCAGCGGCCTTCGGTTTATCTCGACCTGGAATCCGATGCGGATCGCGCCAGGCTGACGGACCCCGAACTGTACCTTGCGAGCCATGAGGACAAGCTTGTCATTCTTGACGAAGTGCATCGCCTGCCTGGCTTGTTCCAGATCCTGCGCGGGTTGATTGACGAGGGCAGGCGCAAGGGGCTGCGGACCGGCCGCTTCCTGCTGCTCGGGTCGGCGTCACCCGATCTGCTGCGCCAATCAGGCGAAAGTCTGGCCGGACGGATCAGCTACCTTGAAATGGGGCCGATCGACGGGCTGGAGGTTCCGTTCGAAGATCTGCCCGACCTATGGAACCGTGGCGGCTTTCCCGACAGCTTCCTTGCCGGCAACGACCGGCTTAGCCAGCGCTGGCGACAGGATTTTGTCCGCACCTATCTTGAGCGCGACGTGCCGATGTTGGGGCCGCGCATTGCGGCCGAAACGCTCCGGCGCTTCTGGACCATGCTGGCGCATCACCAGTCCGGACTGCTCAACTCCGCAGAATTCGCGCGCGCGCTGGGTGTCGATGGCAAGACTGTTGCTGCCTATCTGGATCTGCTGGTCGATCTGCTGCTGGTGCGCCGGCTGGAGCCCTGGCACGCCAATGTCGGCAAGCGGCTGGTAAAGTCACCACGCGTCTATGTGCGCGACAGTGGCATCGTGCACACCCTGCTTGGCCTGGCCACGCTGGAGGACGTTTTGGGGCATCCTGTGGCCGGTGCAAGCTGGGAGGGCTTCGTGATCGAAACGATGATCGCGGCGTCACCGGAAGGCACGCAGGCAAACTTTTATCGCACGGCGGCCGGTGCCGAGATCGATCTGCTCCTGACCCTGCCCGGTGGCGCGCTATGGGCGATCGAGATCAAGCGCAGTCTGGCACCGGCTGTGGGGCGCGGTTTCCATCATGCTTGTGCGGATCTCAACCCGGCCCGGCGACTTGTCATCTATCCGGGCCAGGAGAGCTATCCATTGCGTGAGGGTATCGAGGTCCTGCCACTCCAAACCGCAAGCGTGGCCTTGATAGAAACCGGACGGTAAACGAGCAGCGGCGCTATGCAGCGCCGCTGCCAAACTTCGGTCGCAGAACCGTCCCGCCATCGCGAAGTTTGTCGAGGTAATCCGACCAGTGCTGCATCATGCGCACGCGCTCGTCCCAATAGGCGCCGCGCGTGTAGGCACGGCGGACCATCGAAGTGTCGAGATGGGCCAGCTGCTTCTCGATGGCATCGGGGTTCCAGATACCCATCTCGTTGAGCAGCGTTGCAGCCATTGCGCGAAAGCCGTGCGCGGTCATCTCGTCCTTGCCAAAGCCCATCCGGCGCAGCGCAACGTTGACCGTGTTTTCCGACATGCATTCCCGAGGAGTGCGGACCGACGGGAAGAGGTACTTGCTGTGCCCGGTCAGCGGATGGAGCATCGTGATCAGGTCGATGACTTGCGTGGAGAGCGGCACGCGGTGGTGGCGGCGCATTTTTGTCTTTGCCGCCGGGATTGACCAGATCGCGTCGTCCAGATCGAACTCGGTCCATTCGGCGGTGCGCAATTCGCCGGGGCGGACGAACAGGTGCGGTGTGATGCGAAAGGCAAAGGCCGTGATGTAGTGGCCGGTGTAGGCATCGATCGCCCGCATCAGCCTGCCCGCCTCCTTGGGTGTCGTGATCGCGGCAAAGTGCTGGACCTTGGGCGTGATGAGAGCGCCGCGCAGATCGGCAGCGGCATCGCGGTCAGCGCGCGCCGTGGCGATGGCATAGCGGAACACGCGGCTCAGCACGCTGCGCATCCGGCGTGCGCTTTCATAGCGGCCCGATGCTTCGATCTTGCGCAGGACGGCCAGAACCTCTTGCGGCGTGATCTGCGACACCGGGAGAGTGCCGATCATGGGATAGGCCATGCTCAGCAGCCAGCGGATCTTGCCCAAGGTGACGGAAGAACGGCCTTCCTTCTCGTTTTTCACGAGCCATTCTTCGGCGACGCACTTGAACGTGTTGCTGGCATCGATCTTGCGCGCCAGCCTTGCCGCCTTGCGCTCCCTGACTGGGTCCTTCCCCGCCGCCACTTGCTTGCGCGCTTCGGCGCGGTATTCGCGCGCCTCTGCAATGCCAACGGCCGGCCAGGAACCGATGTGCAAGGTCTTGTGCTTGCCTAGGTAGCGATAGTTCATCCGCCACGATTTCGTGCCGATCGGCAACACGACGATATAAAGCGATTCGCCGTCGGCCATCTTGTAGGCCCGGTCACGAGGTTTGGCGTTTGCGATCTGCAGGTGGGTCAGTGCCATGACGGTTTTAACTCCGCATGGGCTTTTCCAGGGACCCGCAAAATCACCCAAAAAGGGCAAAAATCGCTGAGGGTGATGGCTGGACAAGCCCGGATTGAATTCAGCGATCCTTGCAGAAAAATCGTCTCAATCCAGCCGCTTGGCGGACGCTCCCGGACGTCGCCGGGAGAACAAATGGTGCCCAGAAGAGGACTCGAACCTCCACGCCCTTGCGAGCGCCAGCACCTGAAGCTGGTGCGTCTACCAATTCCGCCATCTGGGCACGGGGCGGGGGCAACAGGCCTTCCGCCGGGTAGGAAGGCGCCGATAAGCGGTGGCGGCGGGGCTGTCAACAACGGTTTGGCGAAAGATTGCGATTGGCGGGCGGGTTCGGCCTTGAAACCGTCGGAACGCCTGTGCCATTGGCCCCTTTCGTGATGGTGGCGCCGGCCGGCCCGGTCGGCTATTGGCCACGCCAGTAAACCACCGCCGCGCCTGCGGGTTGTGCGGCCAATGTGATCAAGGAACGGGTATGGCCATCGGCAGGACGCGCGATCTGGACGGCATGGTGATCGCACTGTTGGGCGGAACCGGATTTTTCGGCACCCATCTGGCACAGGAACTGCTCGATCGCGGTGCGCGGCTGCGCATTGCCAGCCGCCATCCCGAAAAGGCCTTTCGGGTCAAGCCGCTGGCTGAGCTTGGCCAGGTTCAGGTGGTCGCCGTTGACGTGACCAGGCCGCACACGGTTGAGGTGGCGCTGACCGGGGTTGACGCGGTGGTCAATCTGGTCGGGGCGTTCGCTGGCGATCTTGATGCGGTGCAGGGTTCCGGTGCAGGGCGGATTGCGGCGATTGCGCGGACCAGCGGTGCGCGCATTTTCGTGCACATTTCCGCGATAGGCGCTGACCCCCAGTCGCCGGTCGGCTATGCGCGGTCCAAGGCGGATGGCGAAACCGCGGTGCTGGCGGCGTTCCCCGATGCGGTGGTGATACGCCCGTCGATCCTGTTCGGGATGGACGACACATTCCTCAACATGTTTGCCGGGCTGATGGCGATGCCGGTCTTGCCGGTGTTTGCGCCCGATGCGCGGCTGCAACCGCTGGATATTGATGATGCCGCGCAGGCCATTGGCAATGTGTTGGCCGCGCCCGCGGTGCATGCCGGCAAGACTTATGAAATTGCCGGGCCAGAGGTGCTGACCATGCTGGAGCTCAACCGCCGCATCGCACGGGCAACCGAACGGTCGCCGCTGTTGATCGGGCTGCCCGATGGCGTGGGGGCGCTGATTGCGGCGATGCCGCTGACCCCGATCAGCCGCGACCAGTATGCGCTGCTACGGCAGGGCAATGTCGCGTCGGGCGCCTTTGCCGGGATCACGGAGCTGGGCGTGCGCGCGCGGCCGCTTGATCTGTTTCTGGAACGCTGGCTGGTTACCTATCGCAAACACGGCCGGTTTGGCGCGCGCACGCGCAAGGCGGTTTGACTGCTGCACTATCGGGCGGTCTGCGTCGCGCAGAGCGCGCTCTCAAATCACGCGTTCACATCGCCATAGTGGCTGGGCGGTTTGATCACGTCCATCCGCTCGGTCAGCAGCGGGCGAAAGCTGGGCCGGCTTTTCAGCGCGGAATACCAGCCGCGTGACTGTTCGTGTTGTGACCAGTCGATGCCACCCAGGTAATCGGCCACCGAAATCTGCGCAGCGGCGGCCAGATCGGCCAGGCTCATCGTCGCGCCCGCCAGCCACGGGCGATTGTCGATCAGGAAATCGACATAATCGAGATAGTCATTGGCCAGCCGGATGGTTTCGCGCAACGACCGCGCATCGGGCGGCTGACGCGTCACCAGCCGCTTTTTCATCCGTTCATCCAGCAGCGGCCCGGTTACCCCGGCAAAGAAATTTTCGTCGAACAGCGCCACCAGCCGACGGATTTCGGCGCGGGTTGCGGCGGTGCCGTTGATCATCGGCGCCTTGTCGACGGTTTCTTCAAAATATTCGGAAATTGCGCGGCTGTCGACCAGCACCAGCCCGCGTTCCGGGTTGGTCAGCACCGGGGTGCGCAAGGCGGGATTAAGCATCTGGAATTCTTCGCGATGTTCCCACGGGTTTTCGCGCACGAGTTCATAGCCGACGCCCTTTTCGCTGAGCAGCAGACGAACCTTGCGGCTGAACGGGCAGATCGGGAATTGGTACAGATACCACATGGCACCTGCCATAATGGCCGGTGCGATAAAGCCAAGTCCGGTATGGGGTTTTTGTTTTGAGTGGACGTGCCACCCACCGCCCGGCGCCGGGGGTGCGGGGCGGTGGGTGGCACTTCCCAGCGAAAGTCAGTGCAGCGGCCGCAGGCGTTCCCGCAGCACATCGATCGCGATGTTTTCGATCTCGGTATCTGGCGAATCGGCCAGCAGCAGCGCCGCCAGCGAGCGTTGTTTTTGCGCGATCAGGTCGATCGCCTGCAGCGTGTCGACGTGGCGCATGGCAATGGTCATGTCCACGCACAGCGCGGCGCCCAGCGCCTCGACATCGCGCGACATTTCCTCCAGCACCGCCGCGATCTGGCGGTGGGTGGCGACATTGGCCATTATCGGCCTCCTGATGGTGTGGGCGGCGCGCTGGCCGCCGTTAAAGCAAGGGGCAACGGTCAGGCGGCTTCGGCAATGTGTGATCCGTCGCTCAGCGCGGTCAGATTGAGCACCATCACCATACGGTCTTCGATCGCGGCCAGCCCGTCTAGGAACGGCACCACCGTATCCTGCCCTGCGGTCGGCGGCGGCGGTTGCAGCGCATTGTCGGGCACAGTCACGATATCGCTGACCGAATCGACAATCCACCCGCCCACTTGTGCCCCCAGCTGGGTGACGATGATGGCATGGCGCGGTGTCGGCTCGGTGGCGCGCCAGCCCAGCCGTGCGGCCAGGTCGATCACCGGCAGCACCGTGCCGCGCAGGTTCACCACGCCGGCGACATAGGCCGGCACGCGCGGCAGCCGCGTGGTCGGGCTCCATGCCCGGATTTCGCGGATCGCCATGATGTCGAGCCCGAACACCTGGCCTTCCACCTCAAAAGTGATCAGTTCGCGAAGCATTGCAGTTCTCCCTTAGCGGGTTTTGTCAGAGGTCGATGACTGGCAGGCGCAGCACAATCGGTCTGCAGGTCGGGGTCGGCGGTCAATGCGCGACGCGGCGGACGGCCGCGACCAGCTTGGCCGGGTCAAACGGTTTGACGATCCAGCCGGTCGCCCCGGCGGCACGTGCGCGCGCCTTTTTTTCCTCGCTGCTTTCGGTGGTCAGCACCAGGATCGGCCGATCGCGGTGGCGGCTGCCCTCACGCAGGCGCTCGATCAGGCCAAACCCGTCCAGCCGGGGCATGTTGATGTCGGTGATCACCACATCAACTTCGTTGAGCGCCAGCCAGTCGAGCGCGGCCATGCCGTCTTCGGCCTGGGCCACGTCAAAGCCCTGGGTGGTCAGCGCGTGGTTGAGCAGCGCCCGCATCGACGGGCTGTCGTCAACAGTAAGAATGCGGGTCGTGGTGGTCATGCTGTTCGGCTCGCTGCTGGGGGTCGGACGGGGATCGTGATCGTTACCCGGACAGGGTGACGAACTGTGCGGAAAAGACAGGGAATCAAAAGAGTTCGACATCGCCGGTGGCCTTTGCTGGACGGGTGGTGGGCTGGACCGGCGGGGCAAAGCGGTCCTCTACGGTGCGGCAGCGCACCTGGCCCGATGCCGGGCGGAAATCGACCCGGCGGGCATTGCCGCCACCCAGATCGGATCGCAGCAGTTCGATGCCTTCGCGGGCGACGAAATCGCGCGCAAATTCGGCGTTGGCGCTGCCGATGCGCATCATGTTGCGGTTGACGTTGGCGCCGCCGTACAAGTGCGCGCGCAAATGCGCCTTGCGTGCGCCCTTGGCCAGCATCTGGTTGACCAGCAATTCCATCAGATACGTGCCGTAATATTCGTCGACCGTGCTGACGCTGCTGTTTGCTGGCGGCTCGGCCAGCAGGAAATGGTTCATCCCGCCCAGCCGCGCTTCGGGGTCAAACAGGCACAGCGCGACGCAACTGCCCAGCACGGTTGAAAATTCAACGTTCGGGTCATTGCTGACCAGCGCCTGCCCCTGCATCACGGTCACGCGTTCGGGGCGCGCGCCGCCGGGGGCCAGGCCGCGATCGGGCCGCATTCCGCGCGGCAGGATGGGGTTTTCGAACATGGTTCAGGCCGCCTTGTTGAAGGTATGCCGGGCGATCTGGCCGATCGGCGCCACCACCCCCGCCGCGCCCAGCGAAATCGCCGCGCGCGGCATGCCGAACACGGTTGAAGTCGCTTCATCCTGGGCGATCGTGCGCGCGCCGGCCTGCGCCATCGCCAGCAGGCCTTGCGCGCCATCGCTGCCCATCCCGGTCAGCAGGATGCCGACCGCCTGCGCCCCGGCAATGCGCGCCACCGATCCGAACAGCATGTCGACCGACGGCATATGGCCCGACACGCGTTCACCTTCGCGCAACCGGCAGCACAGCGCGGTGCTGCCCGCCAGCGTCAGGTGGCGATCATCGCCCGGGGCGAGATAGACATGCCCGTCGCGCAGCGGCTGATCGGGTTCGGCCAGCAGGACACGCGGCGCGCAATTCTGATCAAGCGTGCGCGCCACTGCCGGGGCAAAACGCGCCGCGATATGCTGCACGATCAGCGTTGGCGGGCAGTTTTCGGGAAATTCGCCCAGCAGGATCTGCAACGCTTCGACCCCGCCGGTCGACGATCCGACCGCGATGACGCGCGGCCGGTCGATCAGCACGGTACGTGCCTCGGTCGCCATGCGCTGCGCGGAGTGGTGCAGGGGGTGGTGCAGGGGTGGGCCACGTTCGCCAAACCGCACTTTGGCCGCTTCGCGAATCAGGCTGGCCAGCAGACCGGCATCATCGAACGGCAGCCCGCCCGAACTTTCGGATTTGGCGTAGCAATTGACCGCCCCCAGCGCGAGCGCGCGGGCGGTGGTTTCGGTGCCCTTTTGCGTCGATCCCGATACCACGATCACCGGGGTCGGCCGCAGCGCCATGATCTTTTCCAGAAAATCGAGCCCGTTCATCCCGGGCATTTCGACATCCAGCGTGATCACGTCGGGGTCCAGTTCGCGAATCATCGCGCGGCCTTCGCTGGCATTGGCGGCGGCACCGACGACCACGATGTCATTGGTGCGTTCCAGCCGGGTTTTCAGAATCGCCCGCATCGTCGGCGAATCCTCGACCACGACCACCCGGATCGGGGCGGAGCGGGCGGACAGATGGGCATTGGTCATGCGTTGGCGCTCCTGCGATAAACGGTCGGCCCCATCGGCACGAGATGATCAAGCGCCGGCCCGGTCACCCGTTCGCTGTGCCCGATGTACAGGGTGCCTTCGCCGCCCAGCATCCCGGCAAACCGCGACACCAGCCGTTCCTTGGTAGGATTGTCGAAATAAATCATGACGTTGCGGCAGAAAATCACGTCAAAGCGCGCCTGCATCGGCCATTCGCCCAGCAAGTTGAGCGTGCGGAACCGCACCAGATCGCGCAGTTCGGGCGCCATCACCGCCTCATCGCCATCGCGTGTGGTCCAGGCCGCACGCAACGGTTCGGGCACCGGTTTCAGATCATCCTGGGCATAGCGCGCGGCGATCGCCTTGTTCAGCGCGTGGGTGGCGATGTCGCTGGCCAGCATGCGCACATCGCTGCGCGCAATCTCCAGCCCCGCCTTGCGATCGGGGCCGAGCAGGGTCATCAGCAGTGACCAGGTTTCTTCGCCGCTGGAACAGCCTGCCGACCACAGCCGCACTTTGCCGCCCTGCGCCAGCCGGCGCAGCAGGTGCGGGCGGATGTTGTCGCGGAAATGATCGAAATGGTGCGATTCGCGATAGAAAAAGGTGTGATTGGTGGTCAGCGCGCAGACCGTTTTCTGCCGCTCTTCGGCATCTTCGCGGATACGCACGACATAGGCGCCGAACGTCGCGCAGCCCGATGTGCGCACCAGCGGGGCCAGCCGTGAATAGACCAGCATCGCCTTGCCTTCGGGCAGCACGATTCCCGCCTCGCGATAGGCGATATCGCTGATCGCGCGAAAATCATCGGCGCTGTAAACGCCCGGGCTGATCCCGGGCAGCGTCTGGGCAAAGGCGGTGCTGATGCTCATGCCGCCTGCGCCACCGGGGTGTGCTCGACCGCAGCGGATTCCAGCAGGCCGTTTTCCGACAGGCTGTGCGCGACCAGGCCGTCGACATCGACGATCAGCGCAACGCGCCCGTCGCCCAGGATGGTCGCGCCGGCGACGCCTTCGACCGAGCGGTAATGCGTGTCCAGGCTTTTGATCACCACCTGGCGCTGGTCGACAATCGCATCGACCAGCAGCGCGGCGCGTCCGGCGCCTTCGGTTTCGACCACGATCAGCACGCCCTGTTCGGGGCGTTCCACCGCGCCGGCCGCGCCCACCGCGGCATGCAGCGGCAGCACCGGAATGAACCGCCCGCGCACATTGATCATCGCGCGGGTGGCACCCAGCCCCTGCACTTCGTGCGGTTCGGGGCGCAGGCTTTCCACCACGTTGGCCAGCGGCACGACCAGCGTCTGATCCCCCACATTGACCACCATGCCATCCGAAATCGCCAGCGTCAGCGGCAACGTCAGGGTAAACATGGTGCCGCGGCCGGGTTCGGATTCGATGGTGATGCGCCCGCCCAGATCTTTCACGTTCTGGCGCACGACATCCATGCCGACACCGCGGCCTGACACGTTGGTGATCTGTGCCGCGGTGGAAAAGCCGGGGGCAAAGATCAACAGGTCGATCTCTTCCTTGGACAGCACGGCATCGGGGGCCACCAGGCCCTTTTCGATGGCCTTGGCCAACACGCGTTCGCGGTCGATGCCGCGGCCATCGTCGGCAATGCGAATCAGGATGCGGCCCGACCGGTGTTCGGCCGACAGGGTCAGCGTGCCTTCGGCCAGTTTGCCCGCGGCCAGCCGTTCGGCGGCGGGTTCGATGCCATGGTCGACGGCGTTGCGAATCAGGTGGGTCAGCGGTTCGCCCAGCCGTTCGATCACCGTTTTGTCCAGCTCGGTGCTTTCGCCCGAAACCTCCAGCCGCACGTGTTTGCCAGTGCTGGTGGTCAATTCGCGCAAGATGCGCGGCACCCGGCTGAACACCGATCCGATCGGCTGGGCGCGGATGGCCATCGCCGATTCCTGAATGTCGCGGGTCAGCCCTTCCAGCATGGCCAGCTCTTCGGTCACCGCCAGCCCGTCGCCGGTCAGCCGCTGCGCCATCATCGCCTGCGCTATCACCAGTTCGCCGACCGCGTCGATCAGCTTGTCCAGCTTGCCCAGTTCGATGCGGATCGATTGGCCCATCGCCGGCGGGGCCGGGGGGGCGGGTGGTACCGCGCCCACCGGCGCGCGTGCCACATCGGCCGGGGTGCCGGTAGGGGCGTGCGCCTCAGCCGATGCCGATGGCACTGCTGCTGCCGCGGCGACGCGCGGTTCGGCGGGGCGCACGGGGGGCATCGGTGCATCATCGCCGATCGCGACGCTGCATTCCTCTCCCACGAAATCAAACACGTCGCGGACCGATGCTTCGCTGACATCGCCGGGAAAGGCAAAGCTCCACGCCAGATAGCCGGTGCCGGGGTCGATCGAATCGAGCGGCGGGATCTGCCCGACGTCGCATTCGACACAGCGACCACCCAGGTCGAAAATTTCGCGCAGCATCAACAATGGCTCGCTGCCATTCCGCATTGCGCCGGCATGGGGGCGAACTTTGGCCACCCAGGTGCTTTCCGGCGCTGCTGATTCTGCACCGCCGGTGCCACCAGCTGCCGGCGCCATGTCGTCGGAAATCGCGTCCAGCATGGCATCAAGATCGAAATCGCTGATGCCTTCGGCGTCGTCGGGGATGATTTCGGCTGCGACCATGGCGGCTGCGGGGCTGGCGGTGGGCGCTGCGCCGGCGTTGGCGGCCATTGCGGCGGTCAGCTCTGCCTGCAGCGCGGCGTCATCGGGGGTTTCGGCCAGGCCGCGTGCGGCGGCGACATGGTCGCTCAACGTGTCGAGCGCGCGCAGCATGACGTCGATCAGCGGTTCGGTGATCGGCACCGTGCCATCGCGCACATCGGACAACAGCGTTTCAAAGGTATGGGTAAAGCCCTGCAGCGCGATATAGCCAAATGCGCCGGCGCCGCCCTTGATCGAATGGACCCCGCGAAACACCGCGTTGACGGTATCATCATCATGGGTGCCGGCCTTGCACGCGGCCAGGCCCTGTTCCGCAGCGGCGTGCGATTCTTCGCATTCGGCGAAAAAGATCGCCTGAATTTCTTCGGGATTCATGCGCGTGCCCCTCGGCCGCCACTAACGTTGGCGGTATCCGTATCGTCGAACAGTTCGGCCTCCAGCCCCAGCCGGCGTGCGGTGTCGCGCAGCGTGGGGGATGCGTCGATGTGCGCGCCTTCACCGGTGCGGCGCGCGCTGACCAGCACCTGCAGCATGACCTGGCCGATCTGGGTACAGGCGCGGGCATCGATCGCCAGCGGCCCCGACCCGAGCGCCGCAATCATTTCCGGCAACAGCGCCTCGGCTGCGGCCCGGTCGCATCGCGGGGGCAGGCTGATCGTGGGCATCGTATCGGGTTTCCTCGTGGCTCAGGGCGCGGCACGCAGGACGGCCGGCACCACTGGCTTACGGGCGAAGCAGCAAAGGCAGGATTGCACCGCGCTTAGGGTGAGATACCTACCCTGCAAAACAGCATTTGCTCTTGGTTTGGCGGTTAACGGTTTGTCACGAAGGCGCCGCGACATGCGCGGCATGACCAATTCGAGGATATCCGGTCCCATGCACGAAGCACGCGTTCTGGTCGTCGATGACTCTGCGGCAATGCGCGCCCTGTTTTCCGATATTCTGGATCAGGCGAAAAACGTGACCGTCGTCGGCACCGCCCGCAGCGCGGACGACGCGCGCGAACAGATTGCCGCGCTGAAACCCAACGTGATCACGCTCGACGTGGAAATGCCGGGCATGAGCGGGATCGAATTCCTTGAGGAAATCATGGAAAAAGATCCGCTGCCGGTGGTCATGCTGTCATCGCTGACCCAGGCCGGGACCGACATTTCGCTGCGCGCGATTGCGCTGGGCGCGGTCGACTGTTTCCCCAAACCGTTGAAGGCAACGCCCGAACAGTTTTCCAAATCGGTCGGCAAACTGGGCAAGATCGTGCTGGCTGCGGCCAATTCGAATGTCCGCGATCGCAAGGCGCGTGACCAGCACAAGGCCGGCGACAAGGCCAGCGACGTGGCGTTCCAATGGAACGGGCGGGTGGCGGCGATCAGCGCATCGATGGGCGGAATCGACGCCCTGACCACGATTCTGGCGCAGTTTCCTGCCAATTGCCCGCCGACGGTGGTCTGTCTTCAGGCCGAACCGATGGTGGTCGACACGTTTATCAAACGGCTGGACGACATGCTGAAATGCCATGTCCGCGCCGCCGCCGACGGTGGCACACTGACCCAGGGCACAATCTATATCGCCGCCGATCCCGATCATCACGTGGTGGTCGAACCGGGCACCCCGCCGCGGCTGCGGCTGATGGCGCGCGATCCGGTCGATGGCGCGCGGCCGTCTGCCAACCTGTTGTTCGGGTCGATCGCGCGCGGGTCCATCCCCGCGGTCGGTTCGGTGCTGACCGGGATGGGCAGCGATGGCGCGCGCGGCCTGCGCCTGCTGCGTGAAGCCGGTTGCGAAACCTATGTCCAGGACCGCAAGACCGCGCTGGTTAGCGAAGCGCCAGAGGCGGTGATCGCGCTCGATGCCGCCACCCGCGAAGTGCCGCTGGCAGAGCTTGGCACGGTGGTGCTGGGCGGTTGCACCATGGCCTGATTGCCCCGATTTACCCCCTGACGCGCGCCAACCGCCCCCTCACTGGCGCCGCTCACACTGCCCGGAACCATCTGTATGGTTCCGGGCATTTTTTTGGGCAACCCGCGCCCCGCGGATCACTGCGCCAAAAGGGTATGGTCGCGCACGCACGCACCGGTTACAAGCCAGACGACATGCAGGGCAGACCTGCCAACAGGGGGGGACAGCCATGACATTCAGCCCAATCGATGCAGCAAAAACCGCGATGGCGCTGGCCGCGCTGTCGCTGCCGATCGCCCTGTGCGGCAGCGCGGATGCGCGCACGCCGTTCAAGGCGCACTGGGCTGCGGCCCACGATCCCGTTGCGACCAGGCTGATAGATCTGGAACGGCAATGGGCCGAACTGGCCTGTGCCCCGGTCGCGACCCGTGCGGCAACGTCGGCAAAGCTCTATGCCGCGTTCATGGCCCCCGATTTCGTCGGCACCAGCCCGGAAGGGCCGCTCTACACCCGGGCCGATCTGGCCGCCGAGCCAGCGACAAAGCCCGCGCCTGAGCCGGAACAGGATTGCAAGCTGCTGAGCGCCAAAGTGCGCTATTACACGCCCGATCTGGCGGTGATTTTTGGCAAGGAAAGCGGCATCGGTAAAGGTGCCGATGGCAAACCCAGCCCACGCCGGCTGATCTGGACCGATACCGTGTTGAAACGCGCCGGCAAATGGCAGGTCATCGCGGTGCAGGACATGACCGACCCGGCGCCCTGACTGGTTCGAATCCCTGCTTTCAACCAGGGTTGGACCCGATCATCGCCGCGCGGATTTCGATGAAATCCTGGCGGATCTCGGCCAGTTTGGCCGGGTTGAAATGCGGCACGCTGTCCAGAATGGTCGTGCGCGCGGCCTGGTACAGCTGCATCAGCGCCTGGCCGGTCGGGGCATCGGCATTCACCCCCAGTTGCAGCGCGGTCAGCGCCGCCACCGCGCGGGTCAGCGCCGCGCTTTTGGCGCCATTGTCACCGCGCCCGGCGGCGTGAACCGCACGGCCCAGCGATCCGGCCACCTGTTCCAGGCACAGATCAACCAGCTGGCGCGAATCCGCGCCATGCACCCGAGCGTCAAAATCGACGCGGCGATAGGCCTCTGACGGATCACGGTTGAGCAGCATTGATCGCTTTATCCTTTTGGCGGGGTACGTTTCTGGTCAAACGCATCACGGCTTATACCAGGTCGCGCTAAGCGCGACACATACCTCCCGCCCCGCCTCCCCACCCGACCACCAACGATACCAGTAGGTTATGGTGGTCGGGCTCGCGAGGCGGGGCGGGAGGTATGTCTGCACGTCAGTGCAGCTTCGTATTACGCCGTCTTGTTGGTCCACAGCGCAACTTGCTGCGTCAGGAACGACTGGGTCGATTTGTCGGCGGTCACCACCGCGTTCAGCGCGGAAAACTGTTTGATCAGCTGGGTCCGCAGCGTGCTTTGCTGGTCGGTCAATTTGCTCAACCGGCTGGAGATCGATGTCTGCTGCGTCTGCATGCTCTTGATCGAACCGGCCAGCGAATTGCCGTTGGTGCTGTCGTTCAGGCTGCGCGACAGGTTGTACACCGTGGCATAGACCCCGTGCAGCCCGGTGGTGAACATCGCCCCGACTGCGGCTGGATTGGCGTGCAGCGTCTTGTTCAGCAGCGTCGAATCCAGCGCAAAGCTGCCATCGCGGTTGGTGCTCAGGCCCAGATCGCTCAGCGTGCGCGGTGCCCCGCTGGCGGCGTTGGGCATGATCGTAGTCAGGCTGAGCGATGACAGCGCCCGGGCCATCGCGCGCGCGCCAGGATTGTTGTTGAGCGCGGCGCCGACGGCGGTGTCGGTGTTCAGCTGGGTGGTGATCGAATTGAGCGCTGTCACCAGGTTGGACATGCTGGTGGCGATCGCACTGGTCGGGTCGGAAAAGCTGATGGTGGTCGGGCTGCCGCGGTTGAGCCCGGTCAGGTTGAGCGAAATGCCCGGCGCGGCGTCGGTAATCGCGTTCGACGTGGCAGTGCGCTGCACCCCGTTCAGTTTGTAACTGGCATCGCCGGCTGCGGCCGCCAGCGTCGCCCCGCCGGTCGCGGTGCTGGCCGGGTCATAGGCAAACTGTGCCAGGCCCGGGTCTGCCGCATCTTCGGTGGCGCTGATGGTAAAGCCATTGGCCGCGCCCTGCGGCCCCGAAATCACCAATTGCTGGCCATTGGCATTGGTCGCCACATAGGCCGACACCCCCGCGCCCGCGCTGGTGATCGCCTGTGCGATCTGCGCCAGCGAAGACCCCTGCGCGATGGCAATGGTCACTGGCGATCTGGTGGCGTCGGCGGTAAAATTCGACCCCGACACGGTGCCGAAAGCGATGGTCAGGCTGCCTGATCCGAAATCGCTGGTGGCGGCCGAAACGCTTGGGCTGGCCAGCGTCTGCCCTTGTGCCAGCGCGGTCACCTCCAGCGTGGCGGTGCCGCTGCCGGGCACGGTGCCGGCGCTGACCGTGGCGACCTGGCTGTTGGCGATCTGCGGGCTGGCGGACAATTGCCCGGCGGTAATCAGGCTGTCGAGCGATGTGGTCAGCGACGACATCATGTTCATCAGCGTCGATGCTTCGGAAATCTGCGTGCCCAGCGTGGTGTTGCGGGTGTTCAGCTGATCGACCTGCGCGGCATATTGCGCCTGGGCCAGCTGGGTGGCCAGCCCGGTCGCATCGATCGTCCCCGATGCGCCCAGCGCGGTCAGCAGCGCCGTGGTGGCATTGTTCGACGATGTGGTCGAACTGCTGCCGGACGATGACGTGTTCCCGGTGGCGGTCGATGTCGTGCCCGACGTGCTGGTTGAAGAAATGGTGGTCATACGCGTCAGAACGGCTGCGGTTGCAGCGGGTTAAGGGATCGGCGGGGTTTCGCTTACGACAATTTCGGGCACGACAATTTCGGGATTGCCGTCGGGATCGAACCGCACCGCCAGCGGCACTTCGACATTGGGCGCGGGCGGGCTTTCCCCGCGGCGCAGGCTCAGCACAAAGGCCAGCACTGCTGCCACCGCGACATACAGCTCTTCGCGGATCATCTGGTTTTCGCGCGTGGTGTAATAGACCGATCGCGCCAGCGCCGGATATTCCAGCACGGTCACCCCGAATTCGGCGGCCAGTTCGCGGATCGCCAGCGCGGTTTCACCGCGTCCGCGCGCGGTAACCACCGGCGCCGGGGCGATATCGGCGTCATAGCTGAGCGCCACGGCAAAATGGGTGGGGTTGGTGATCACGAATTGCGCGTCCTGCACCGCCTTGCGCACCGATCCCTTGGCAATCGCGCGCTGGCGCCGGCGGACGGCCGCCTTGTTTTCGGGGTTGCCTTCGCTTTCCTTGTTCTCGTCGCGAATTTCCTGGTGGCTCATACGCAGGCGCTGCTGGCGGCGGACCCACTGGATCGGAAAATCGCACAGCGCGATCACCACCAGCCCCGCCGCCAACCAGATCAGCAATACGGTGATCGCATCCCAGGCAAAGCCCAGCTGCGTGTCCAGATGCCCCGCGCCCAGCCCGACCAGCCCGGTCAGCCGCGATCGCAGCCACACGAACGCCAGGGTGCCCAGCAGCGCCAGTTTGGCCAGCCCCTTGCCGATCTCGATCAGGCCCTGCACCCCGAACATCCGCGCCAGCCCGCTGGCCGGGTTCAGCCGCGATGGCTTTGGCGCCAGATTGCCCGCCACAAATGCCCCATCGCCCAGCCCCAGCTGCACGAACAGCGATGCCGCCAGCACCGCCACGCCCAGCAGCATGACCGGGGGCAGCGCCGCGCCAAACGCGGTCAGCAGCATCGTGCCGGGATCAAACCGGTTCAGACTGGCGGCATCCCAGCTGAACCCCAGCCGCATCACCGACGCCAGGCTGTGCATTACCCACGGCCCGGCCAGGATCAGCCAGGCCACGCCCACCGCCGTGCCGGTCGCCACGATCATTTCCTTTGACCGCAGCACATCGCCGCGCTCGATCGCCTCGCGCCGGCGTTTGGCGGTCGGGGCAAAGGTTTTTTCGCCGCCATCATCGGCCATCGGGTCTGGCCTTTCGCGCGTTTGCGGCCAGCGCGGTGTGGGGCTTTGGGCCGTTGTCGAATAGCAGCGTCGCGCTTTGCGCCACGGCGGTATGCGCCAGATCGGTCAGCCGGTCGCTGATCAGCGGGGCCGATACGATCATCGCCACGATCCCGGCCAGCACCCCCGCCGGCAGCCCCAACGCAAACAGGTTGAGCGAGGGCGCCGAACGGCTGATCACCCCGGTCACGATCTGCACCACCAGCAACAGCACCACCACCGGCAGCGCGATGCTGATCCCGGCGACAAACATGTCGCCGGCAAACGCGTCGATCATATGCAGCCGCCCGGGCGTCATCCACGGCGACCCCGGCGGAAACGTGCGATAGCTTTCCACCACCAGGCTGATCCAGTCGAGATGCGCGCCGGTGCCCAGAAACACCAGCGTCAGCACCACGCTGAAATATTGCCCCAGCACCGGCGAATGCGCGCCGTTCAACGGATCGGCGGTCGATGCGATCGACATGCCCATGCCAGCGCCAATCAGTTCCGCGCCGATCACCGGCGCGGCAAACGCCAGCTGCAACACAAACCCCAACGCCAGCCCGATCACCACTTCACCCGCGATGTCGATCATTCCCGCCAGCGACAGCAGCGCCGGTGGTGCGGCCACCCCGGTCCACGCGCAGACAAACACTGCCAGCGCGCCAGTGATGATCACCCGCACTTGCGACGGCACCGCCGCCGCGCCGAACAGCGGCACCGCAAACAGCGCCGCGCCAATCCGCGTCATCACGAACACGAACCGCCAGAATTCGGCCTCCAGCGGCCCAAACCCGAAATCCAGCCCGATCATCGCCCGCTCTGCGCGATCTGCGCCATCACATCCTTCAGAAAATCGCCGGCCAGGCCCAGCATCGCGCCGCCCAGCAGCACCAGCACCAGCGTGGTCACCGCCAGTTTCGGCACGAACGTCAGCGTCTGTTCGTTGACCGAGGTGGCCGCCTGGATGATCCCGACCACCAGCCCGACCGCCAGATTGGCCAGCAGTACCGGCGCTGCGCCCAGCGCGGCGATCCACAGCATCCGGTCGGCCAGCGACAGCAGGGCGGCGGTGTCATCCACGGGTCAGGCCTTTCACGTGAAACTGGCGGCCAGGCTGCCCATCAGCAGGGCCCACCCATCGACCAGCACGAACAGCAGCAATTTGAACGGCAGCGACACCACCGTCGGGCTCATCATCATCATCCCCAGGCTCATCAGCACCGACGACACGACGATGTCGATCACCAGAAACGGCAGGAACAGCATGAACCCGATCTGGAACGCGGTTTTCAGCTCGCTGGTGACAAACGCCGGCAACAGCACCGAAAACGGCACATCGGCCTGGCTGGCAAAGCGCGGCGCATGCGCCATGTCGGCAAACATCAGCAGATCGTGCTGCCGCGTCTGGCGGATCATGAAACTGTGAAATTCGCGCCCGCCGTTCACAAACGCCTGTTCGGCATTAATCGTGCCGGCCGAATAGGGCTGGATCGCGCTGGCGTTCACCCGGTCCAGCGTCGGCGCCATCACGAACAGCGACAGGAACAGCGCCAGCCCGATCAGCACCGGGTTGGGCGGGCTCTGCTGCAATCCCAGCGCCTGGCGCAACAGCGACAGCACGATCAGGATGCGGGTAAAGCTGGTCATCATCAGCACCAGGCTGGGCAGGATCGACAGCAACCCCATGATCAGCAGCAATTGCAGCGACAGCGCCAGGCTACCCTTGCTTTGCGCGCCGGACAATTCGCCAAACGCGCGGTCCAGCGCGCCGGGCACGGCGCTGGGTGCGGCGGCTGCGGCTGCGGGTGCGCTGGCGGGCGGCGCCACTTGCGCATGCGCGGCATGCGCCAGCACCAGCGCCAGCAGCGCGACGATCAGCACCAGTGCGATCCGGCGCCACGCGACCGGCATGCGGCGGACGTCAGTCACCATCATGGTCCCCACCGTCCGTGCGCGCGGGCGCCTCGCCCAGCCGGACCAGGCCCTGTTTCGATGTGGCAACCAGAATTTCGCGGTCGTGAAACGCGATCACCGCCAACCGCAGCGTGGGTGACAGCATGCGGGTTTCGACAATACGCAGCCCGGATGTGCCTTCGCCGATGGCAAACCGCCCTTCCAGCCGTTTCGCCAGCCGCAGCGATCCCCACGCCAGCAGCCCGATCAGCGGCAGCAGCACCACCAGTTTCGCCAGGTACCACAGCATCATGGTGCACCCCCGCCTGAACGCCGACGCGGTTCGGGTGCGGCTGCGGCATCTTCGTGCCCGATCAGTTCGACAATGCGCAGGCCGAACCGGTCGCCCTGGGTGATCACCTCTCCCCGCGCGATCAGCGTGCCGTTGACCATCACGTCCAGCAATTCATCGGTCATGCGGTCCAGCACGACCACGCTGTCGCTGCCCAGCGCCAGCACGTCTTTCAGCTTCATCTGCGTGCGGCCCAGTTCGACCGTCAGGCGCACATCGACATCCTTGATCAGGTCGAAGCCGCGGGTGGTGAATGTCATCATGCCCTCATGTGCGAAAGGTGGCCTGCCGAAATGATCAGGCGAGCTGGGTGATCTGAATGGCGACGCGGTCATCGACCGCGCCGATGGTGCCTTGCGCCACGGTGACCGCGGCACTGCCGTGCCCGCCGCCATGGTCTGCGCCCGCACCGGGCTGGCCGATGATCAGCGGCACCGACCGCGCGATCGGCAGGTTGAGCACTTGTCCCGGCTCCAGCCGTGACACGACCTGCAGCGACATGGGGGTGTCGACCAGCAGCGCGGTCAGCGTCAGCGGCATGGCGGCAAACGGTTCATCATCCGGACTGTTGGCTGGCCCGTCGCCGGTGCCGACCGGCGCTGGCGCGGCAATCCCGGTCAACACCGGCAACAGCGCGAGCGGCAGCGCCAGCCGGATCGGCCAGGGCGCGCGGGTCCCTTCGGATACCGCGATATTCAGCATGACCAGCCGCGTGGCCGGGGTGAACGGTGCGATCTGCGCCAGGTCATAATCGCGGCGCAAGGGCTGAATCAGCGGTTGCGCGGCCCAGACCCCGCCCAGCGCCAGGCCCAGCTGCGTCGCCATGATCGCGTCGATCCGCTGCACCATCAGGTCGGCCGACAGCGGCATTTCGCGCAAAATGGGCCGTGGCGCATCACCCGGCCCGCCAAACGCGCGATCCACCAGCCGCAGCACCGCTTCGGCATCGATCGCGCCGATCACGTGCCCGATACCAGCGGTTCCGGGCGCGGCGTTCACACCATACAGGCTGTAGGCGCAGATGCCTTCACGCGCGAAATCGGCAAAGTTCAGCGCGAGGGGGGGATCGATCGCCACGTCGGGCATATTCCCGCCGCACAGCCGCGCCAGGCTGCCGCGCAACGATCGCGCCATGCGTGCCGCGACGCGGCCCAGCGCGGTGATCAGCTCAGCCTCGTCAGGGCCGGCGCGCAGCAGTGCCGGGCTGTGGCGGGCCAGCGGCCGTTCTGCCACAAACGCAAAATCCTGTTTCATTGGATGATGAAATTCTTGAAATAGACTGCGTCGACCCCGCCAAACCCTTCGCTGTCGGTCAGCACCTTGTTGATGGTCTGGGTCAGCCGGCGTTGCAGCGCCTCTTTGCCCTTGGGGGTCTGCACCTCTTCATCGCTGGTATCCGCCAGCACCGCCAGCATCGCCGAACGGATCGGCAGTTCGTGCTTTTTCAACCACAGCACCACGCGGTAATCGCGGTGGGTGGAACAGGCGATCGCCATCTGCACCAGCGATCCGGTGCCTTTCAGGTTGGATGTGAAATCGTCGGTAAAGCTGAAATACAACGTGCGGTATTCGCTGCCGCCTTCCCCCTCGACCGCTTTGCCGCCTTCGCCTTCGCCCTCTTTGGTGGCGGGGGCAAACGGGTCGGTTTCGCCCTTGCGGACCAGTTTGGGGTTCTTGTCTTCCTTGGTGGCAGTCTTGCCGCTGCCGCCGATCATCCCGGTGGTCACCAGCCCGAACACACCGCCACCGCCGATGCCCAGCAGCGCCACGGCCCCGCCGATCTTGATCATCATGCCGCTGCCGCGCTTTTTCGCAGGCTTGGCATCCTTGTCTTTCTTGTCACTCATTGCGCGTCATGCGCCCCCTTGGTGCTGGTCAGGTGGGTATGGGTCATGCGAAAATTCCGGCCGCTTCCGTGATGGTGTTGGCAGTGGTGGTGCCCGCGCTTACCCGGCTGGCCCGCGCGGGCTGGCTGCCGGTTTGGTTGCCGTTGCCGTATTGGCTGCCGTTGCCGGTGTTCCCGCCGGGGTCGCGCCCACCGCGTCCGGCCGGGCTGCCTTGCGCCGGCAAGTCGGGCATGGCTGCGCCCGGCTGCTGGTCGTGCGCGCGGCGGTCATCACGCGCTGTGCCGCCATCGGCGCCACTGGCCGCGGCTGCCGCCGCCGGGGCAAACCCGGGATCGGCGCTGTGCAGGGTGACCGCCAGGCCCTGTTCACGCGGGCTGAAATGCAGCGATACGCGCCCGAAATCGGCGTGGTGCATGGTCACGCCGACTGGCGCGGTGCTGGACGGGTCGTGGCGTTCGGCGCGCGCGCGGGCGATCTGATCGACCAGCGTGGCAAAATCGGTCGGCCCTGGCACCGGGGCCGGTGCGGCATCCGCCGTCGCGGTGGTGGCGGGCGGGTTGATCGTCATGACCGGCCCGGTTGGGGCGATCGGTGCGGCGGCGCTGGCAGTCTGCCGGTCGCCAGTGTCGCGCGGGCGTTCCGGGTCGGCATCGCCGGCCGGGTGATGGGCTGGCGCGTTGGCCTGCGCGGCAGCGGCCTGCGCGGCGGTAGCCTTAACGGGATGGACGCCGGGCGTCCGCGCCCCCGGTTCTGCCGGCAGGTTGCCGCTGCGCACAGCAATGGCCGCGGCCGGTGCAAACAGCGCGGCGCCCCGGCGACCGGTGGCGCGGGTCACGCCCGGCATGGTCGCGGTGGACGGGTCGGGGGTTGTACCGGGGGCCAGCGGTGATGCCGTCATGGCCAATGCCTGATCGGGATTGACCGGCGCGGCGTGGGCGCCAGGTGGCAGGCGCGCCGCATCGGCAGCGCCCGGCTGATCAGTGGTGACCGGCAGCGGCGGGATTGGCAGGGCTGCGAAGGCCAGTGGCGCCATGGTGGTGGTATCGGCCGGCACCGCCGTGCCAGGCGCCGCGGCGGCGGCACTGCGGTCGCCCGCCTTGGCCGGCCTTTCCCGCGCCGCGTGCGCCGGGGTCCTGGTGGTGGCGGCCAGTCGCACGGGGGCGGCATCGGCAGGATCGGGGCGTGCCGCCGGCAAAGTCTTGCCGGGCATTGCCGCTGCCACAAGCGCGGCAGGGGTTGTCTCGTGCATCGTGGGGGGCAGAGCGCCCGGCGCCCTGGTCGCGGGTGCGGGTGCGGTCTGCTGCGTGGCCAGCGCCAGCGCAAAGCCGGTTTCGGCAGGTTTGCCGGCGGGATCGGGCGCGGCCGGCGGCGCTGTCGGCGTGGTCATCGCCGCTGCCGCAGGGTCGCTTGCGCGGTCGGCACGACCGGCCGGGTCCGGGGCTGCGCCGGGCCGGGCCAAAGGAACGCGCGCCAGCGGGGCAGGGGCGGCAAGGGCGGCGGGGGAGACTAGGGCTTGGGTCATCGGCAACAGGCTCCCGGCGGGGTGGTTCATGACACAAAGCCAGAATCGTGCCAGTTCAGGACAGGGCAGTGGCTGGTCTTGGCGGGGGGTGGGCATGGCTTCCCCGCTCAGCGTTTCTGCGCCGGGCGCGCGCCCAGCGGGACCGTGGCGGCGGCGTCTTGGCGGGCGATGCGCTGCTGCGTGGCCACGGCGCGCTCCTCCACTGCGGCACGGCTGCGTTCGGCGGCAGCGGCCTGCGCGGCGGCGGCATCGGCGGCTGCGCGTGCGCGCGCAATATCGGCGCCGGTCTGCGTGCCCATCCGCTGCAATTCGTCCAGATAGACGCGCTGGCGCAGCAGATCGCCGCCGCATTGCGCATCGGCCCGCAGGGCATAGCCGTGGATCAGATCGGCGGTACGCTGGCCCAGCTGTTCCAGCTGTGCCAGCCGCGCCTCTGCCCGTCCGGCCTCGCCCAGCGCCTGGCGGCGTGCCAGCGCGCGCAGCTTTTCCAGCCGGTTCAGCCGGTGCAGGCGTTGGCGTTCAGCCTTCATCGCGCATCAATTCCGCCAATTGCGCCGCGCTTGGCGCCAGCGGTATGACTTCGGCCTGGCGCTGGCCCAGGAACGCGGTCAGCCGGTCGTGCATGGCAATCGCGCGATCCAGCTGCGCATCGGTGCCCGCGCGATAGGCGCCCATCAGCACCAGATCGCGGTTGGCCTCATAGGTGGCGACTGCCGCGCGGAACCGGCGCGCGCATTCGGCATGGTCGGGCGTGACAATATCGTTCATCACCCGGCTGAGCGATGCGGCGATGTCGATCGCCGGGTATTGCCCGCGTTGCGCCAGATCGCGCGACAGCACGATGTGGCCATCCAGAATGGCGCGCGCGGTATCAACCACCGGATCGTCCTGGTTGTCGCCATCGGCCAGTACGGTGTAAACGCCGGTGATCGAACCGCCGCTGGCCGCCGAATTGCCTGCGCGCTCCACCAGTTTGGTCACGGTTGCCAGCGCCGACGGGGGATAGCCGCGCGCCGCGCCCGGTTCGCCCAGCAACAGCCCGATTTCGCGCGCGGCGTGCGCCACGCGGGTCAGGCTGTCCATGATCAGCAGCACGCGCGCGCCTTGCTCACGAAAATGTTCGGCCAGGCTGGTGGCCAGCATGGCGCCGCGGATGCGCAGATTGGGGGCATGGTCGGCGGGCACGGCGATGATCGCGCTGCGGCTGCGTTTGGCCCCCTGCATGTGGCGTTCGACAAAGTCCGATACTTCGCGCGCGCGCTCGCCGATCAGGCCGACAATCACCACATCGGCATCGGCGCCATGGGCGATCATGTCCAGCAGCACCGATTTGCCCACGCCCGATCCGGCCATGATGCCAATGCGTTGCCCCACCCCGAACGTGGTCAGGGCATTGAGCGCGCGCACCCCGACATCAAACGGTACCCGCACGCGCGCGCGATCGAGCGCACCGGCGCGCACGCCGCCAGCTGGCCAGTCGAGCGCCGTGGCAATTGGCCGGCCGCCATCGATCGGGCGGCCTTCGCCATCGACCGCGCGGCCCAGAAAATCCGGCCCCACTGGCACCATACCGGGCCGTCCTTCGGGGCGGACCCGTGCACCGGGGCGCAACAGCACCGGATCGCCCAGCAACATCATCAGCGTGTGGCCGTTGCGAAATCCGATCGCTTCGGCCGACAGGCTGCCCCGGCCATGTGCGATGCGGCATTGTGCGCCAATCGGCAGCGCCAGCCCGCTGACCTCCAGCAGGCCGCCGTCGCAGGCCGATACCACGCCATAACGGCGCGGGGCGAAGTCAGGTCGCGCCTGTGCCATGCGGTCAAGCGAGCTCAGCACGTGCGCAGCGCCTCTTCCAGTGCGGCGCGCCATTGCGCCGGGCCCTGTTCAACCCCGCCGCCGGCGGTTTCCACGCGCACCGCGCCGCGGTCCATCAGCGGATCGGGATCGCAATGCCACGATTCGGGAAGGCGCCCGTGTATCAATGCCAGATCTTCGGGATGCAGGCGGATCACGCGGTCATCGCCGGCGCGGGCAAACATCGCGGCGGCGGCCGCCACCCGGCGTGCCAGCCCTTCCGGCACACAGGCCGCATCGGCCAGCACGCTCTGGCACAGCGCCAGCACGGTTTGTTTCAGCCGTTCGGCTAGCGCCGCACTTGCTTCGTCGTCCAGTCGCAGCAGCGCGGTTGTGATGTGTGCGCGCGCGGCATCATCGGCTTCGGC
The DNA here is from genome assembly GCF_040398825.1 of Novosphingobium sp. Classification (GTDB taxonomy): domain Bacteria; phylum Pseudomonadota; class Alphaproteobacteria; order Sphingomonadales; family Sphingomonadaceae; genus Novosphingobium. Next base: position 276,609 of record NZ_JBBATI010000001.1, on the reverse strand, counting down.
CCGGGCGCGCGCGGCGTCGGCGCCGGCGGCCAGGCCTTCGGCAAATCCACGGGCATAGGCATCGCGCAACGGATCGGGCGCCGTATCGTCGCCACCGCCGGCATGCCGGCCAAAGCGGTGGTCGCGCGCAAACCCGCCGCTGCGCCCCGCGCCCAGTGCCGCCAGCGATGCGCTGCGCGCCGCTGTTGCGCCATCAGACATAATCATCGTCGCCCGCGCCGAACACGATCACGCCATCGGCGGCCAACCGCCGCGCGGCGGTCACCATGGCCTTTTGCGCCTCCAGCACTTCGGCCATCTTCATGCGGCCGCGCGCGCCGATTTCATCGCGCACACCATCGGCGGCACGCGCCGACATGGCGCGGAAAAACACCTCACGGCTGGCTTCGGGTGTGCCTTTCAGCGCGCCGATCAGCGTATCGCTGTCCACTTCGCGCAGCAGCGCACCCATCGATTTGTCATCCAGCGCGAACAGATGATCGAATTTGAACATCTCGTTTTCGATGGCGCGGGCCAGCGCTTTGTCCTGTTTGGCGATTTCGGGCATGACGCGGCGTTCGACCGTGCGGGCGGCGGCGTTGATGATGTCGGCCGCTTCCTGCACGCCGCCCATGGTGAGCGCGGCGTGGCCGTGGCATTCGGTAATCCGCCGCGCCAGCATGTCTTCCAGCATGGCCAGCGCATCGGGCGAAACCGGGCCAAGCGTGGCCACCCGCTGCACCACTTGCGGCTGAATGTCTTCGGGCAGGCCATGCAACACACCGGCCGCGACATCGGCATCCAGTTGCACCAGCAGCACTGCGATCGCCTGCGGGTGTTCGTCGCGCACCAGCGGGGTCAGCACTTGCGGCGTCAGCCAGCGCGCCAGATCGAGCGAACTGGTGCGGTATTCGGGCGCGATGCGCTGCATCAGGCTGTCGGTTTTTACCGCGCCGATCGCGCGCGTCATCATCGTGCGCACCTGGCCCACGCGGTCGGGCACGATCAGGCCCATACGTTCGGTCTTTTCCACAAACCGCGCCACCGCATCGGCGATCGCGGGTGGGCGGATTTCGCCCAGCGCGCACATCTCTTCGCCCATCCGCCGCAATTGCGCCGGGTCCAGCTGGCCCAGCAGCGCGGCGGCCTGATCATCGTCCAGCAGCATGATCATCACCGCGGCGCGCGCGGCATCGCTGGTGGCGGCATCAGTGCCGGCGGGATCGGTATCGCTCATCGGGTTGGCTCCGCTTCGGTTTCACCCAGCATCTGGCGCAGCGCGGCGGCGGCGGTGTCGGGCTTTTCGCGCACCAGCCGCTGCGCCAGGCCGACCTGCTGGCCCAGCAAGGCCGGATCGACGGCGGCGGGTGCGGCCGCCGGGGTGGCGGCACGGCGCGCGGGGTCTTCGTTCGCCGGGTCGTCGCTGTCGGCGGCGGGGGCCGGCGGCGGCGCGGGGTCGCGCTTCAACGCCTTGATCAGCGGGCGCACCCCCAGCAGCAGCGTCAGCAGCACCGCCAGCAGCGCGACACCATTGCGCACCGCCATGGCAAACCACGGGGTTTCCCAGAACTTGGGGGTTTCGATCGGCGTGATCTGAAAATTGCGCATGACCACCGCAATCTGGTCGCCGCGCGCTGGATCGGCGCCAACCGCGGCGCTGACCAGCTGTTTGATCTGGTCGATCTCGCCGGGTTTGGCCTTGGCCATGGCTGCGGTGCTCAGCGCGACAGCCACCGACAGGCGGCGAATCTTGCCCGGCCCGGCATTGGTCACCGCCACTTCGCGCCCCAGTTCATAGGTCTTGGTGGATGAACTGTCGGTGCTGGTCGGGCTGGGGCCGGGTGCGGCGGGTGAACTGTTGCCGGTGGGCGGGCCGGGTGATGCCGCCGCTGCGGGCGGCGGGGTGTTGGACAGCACCCCGGGCACGCCGCTGGCGCCGCCGCCGGGTGCGCTTTGCGATGCGGTTTGCGTTTCGCTGCGCACCGCGCCCGCCTTGTCATAACTTTCGCGCGCGCTGGTCTGCTGATCCATGTTGAGATCGACCTGGATCTCGCTGGAAAAATTGCCCGCGCCCAGCATCGGCGTCAGCAGCGTTTCGATCTGGCTGTGCAGCTTTTCTTCCAGCCGCGCCTGCATCTCGATCCGGTCGGCATCGCCCGGCTGGCCGCTCGACAGCAAGTGCCCCTGCTGGTCGATCACCTTGACCGCGTCGATCGACAGGCCTGGCACCGATCCCGCCACCAGATTGACAATTGCGGTCACCTGACTGGCGGCGATCTGGCGGCCCTTGGCCAGTTTCAGCATCACCGACGCGGTGGGCGGGGCAGTGTCGCGCACAAATGCCGATTTTTTCGGTTCGGCCAGATGGACGCGCACCGCCTCCACCCCGTCGATCTGCATGATCGTCAATTCCAGCTCACGCTCGCGCGCGGCCTGCAACCGCTGGCCTTCGACCGTGCGGCTGGCGCCCAGCGGCAGCTTGTCGATCATCTGTTCGCCGGTTTCGGGGGTGGCCAGCGTGCCGTCGGCGGCGGCGACCATCCGCGCCTTGTACAGATCGTCCTCGCCCACGCTGATCGCGCCGGTCTGGTTGTTGATGGTGTAACGGATCGATGCCTTGTCCAGCGCGGCGACCACGCTGGCGCGTTCGCTGTCGTTGAGCGAAGTGTATAGAATGCGTTGCGGCGCGGGCGCCATTTCCAGCCACAGCAGTGCGGCCATGCCGGCGGCGGTGACCCCGCCAAACCACGGCAGCGCACGGCGCACCGGGGGTTGCGCGATAAACCGCCCCAGCCGCGCCGGCACGCTGCCGCCACTGGACAGCGGTGCCAACAAGGACGGCGACGCAGAGCCGACGGGAACGAGATCGGCCATGGTGAATTACATCCCCAGCTTCATGATGTCGGAATAGGCGGACAGCAGCTTGTTGCGCACTTGCAGCGTGGCTTCGAACGCCACGCTCGATTGCTGGCGCGCCAGCATGACTTGCGCGATGTCGGTCACTTGCCCGGTTTCGTACCCGGTGGTCACCGTTTCGGCATGGGACTGCGCCTGGTTGACCTGGTCCAGTGCCGATTTCAGCGCGCCGGTGAATGATCCGCCCGGCGGCGCGGCACCGGTGGCACTGGTCGATGCGGTATCCCCGGTGCGGACGGTTTGCAGGACCTGGCTTTTGTCGATGATCTGCTGGCGCAGCGCCATGATCTCGCGCAAGCCTGCGCCTGCACCCAGCCCGCCAATGCCCGATGGCCCGCTCATCGCCGGCCACCGGCCACGGCGATGCCGGCGTCACGGAACGATGCCAGCCGATAGCGAAGGGTGCGCTCGCTGATACCCAGCTGGCGCGCGGCCACGGTGCGGCTGCCGCCACAGGCCTCCAGCGTGGCCAGGATCGCGCGCGCCTCTGACAATTGCACAATGTTCGACAGGCGTGCGGCGTCGCGCTGTCCGCCGCCGTTCACCGTCATCACCGGGTCGGCCGTGGCGACATCACCCGCCACGCGGACGGCGCGGTCGAACACGATGTGCTGCGGGCCGATTTCGCCAGTCGCCGCGCCGATCGTGGTCCCGGCCAGCAGCAGCGCCCGGCGCACGACATTTTCCAGCTCGCGCACATTGCCGGGCCAGGTGTGCGCGGCCAGCATGGTCAGCGCGGCATCGCCGATCCACGGCACATCGGCCATTTGCGGCACATGGCGCAGCATCATCGCGAACGCCAGCGGGGCAATATCGTCGGGCCGTTCGCACAGCGGGCGCAGCATCAGCGGAAAAACATTGAGCCGGTAATAAAGGTCGGCGCGAAACCGGCCTTCATCCACTTCGGTCGGCAGATCGCGGTTCGCGCACGCGATCACCCGCACATCGACCTTGATCGGCTGGGTCGCGCCCAGCGGCACCACTTCGCGTTCCTGCAGCGCGCGCAACAGCTTTGCCTGCAACGACAGCGGCATTTCGGCGATTTCATCCAACAGCAGCGTGCCGCCGTCCGCCGCGCGGAAAAATCCTTCGGCAGCGGCATTGGCGCCCGTGAAGGCGCCCTTCTGGTGGCCGAACAGCATCGCTTCCAGCATGGATTCGGGCATCGCCGCGCAATTGATGGCGATAAACGGCTTGGCGGCACGGGCCGAACGGTCGTGGATGAACCGGCTCAACACTTCCTTGCCGGTGCCGGTGGGGCCATTGATCAGCACCGGAATGTCGCTCGCGGCGATCCGCTCGGCCAGTGCCAACACCGACAGGCTTTCCGGGTCGGCGGCGATCGGGCTGCCCGCCGGCATGGCGCAGGCGATCAGCGCGGCCAGCGTGGCCGTGCCGGCGCCATCGCTATAGTTCAGGCGGAACCGGTCGCCATGGCCGCGGCGGATCAGCGGCGCGGCGGCGCCATCGCGGGTCAGCCGGATCGTCCGGGCCAGCGGCAGCGGGATCGGCGTCTGTTCTTCACCATCGAGCAGAAACACCGGCGTCGCCAGCCGCGTCGCGCCCATGATGGCCGTCGCGCGGGCCACCAGCGGGGCATGTGCTGCCCGTGCCGCGTCCGAAATCTGCAATCCGTTTGAATCGCGCTTCATGAAGTGTTGCCCCGTTTTAACCATATTGGTCTGAGGGCTTTGTCGCGCGAAAACGGCAAAGGGACCGGTAATTTAAGGCCCGGGGAACGCCTAAGGGTCAGCCCCTAGGGCCGGCAATTTGCGGCCGGGGCGGGGCTTAATCCCGGCAGGGTTTTGCCGGTCTTTGCCGCAAGAGCCGGACTGCCTGACCGCTGCCCGGCCTTTGACAGACATTCACAGGTTACCCCAGGAGAACGCCCATGACCGCAATCAACACCAACATTTCGGCCCTGATGGCTGCCAACGCGTCGAACTCGGCCTCGCTGATGACGGCAAAGTCGATGCAGCAGTTGTCGACCGGCCGCCGCATCAACAGCGCCGCCGATGATGCAGCGGGTCTGGCGATCAGCAACACCATGACATCGCAGATCAACGGCATGACCCAGGCCGTGCACAACGCCAACGATGGCATGTCGCTGGCGCAGACCGCCGGTGGCGGGCTGACCGAAGTGACCAACATGCTGCAGCGTATCCGTGAACTGGCGGTGCAGTCATCGTCGGGCACCTATCAGTCGTCGGACCGCACCTCGATGCAGTCGGAAGTGTCGAACCTGACGCAGCAAATCTCGTCGATCCTGACCACCACCAAATTCAATGGCACCGCGGTGTTTGCGGTGACATCGGGCACGCCGGCGGTCAACGGATCACAGGATGCCCAGTTCACCATCCAGACCGGCGCCAACAACGGCGATTCGGTTACCATCGATTCGATCGCCTTTGACGGGTCAAAGATGTTCGGGGTGACCAGCGGCACCGGCAACACGGCCTACAGCGCCACCGCCACCACCCAGGCGCTGGATGTCACCACCCAGGCCAACGCGGCCACGACCATCACCAATGTCGACAGCGCGATTGCCAGCGTCAACAGCACCAGCGCCTCGCTGGGTGCGGCGCAGAACCGCCTGACCTCGGTCGTCAACAACCTCAACACCAACATCACCAACCTGGCGTCTGCGCGCAGCCAGATCCAGGATACCGATTATTCGGCCACCACCACCCAGCTGGCAAAATCGCAGATCCTGTCGCAGGCATCGACCGCCATGCTGGCGCAGGCGAACCAGAGCCAGCAGAGCGTATTGTCGCTGCTGAAGTAACGCGCTGATCAACAATGCCGCCCGCGTGCCATGCGTCTCCACCGCATGGCGCGCAAGGGCCGGCAACCGCGTCAAAAACTCATGCCCCGTCGTCCGTCTCCACCGGTCAGCGGGGCATTTTTTTGGCGGCGTCGCCAGGCTGCCCCCGTGCGGCGTTAACCGTCTGGTAAATTATTGAAATATTTTGCGAAAAGCGGCAAATAATTGCCACCCCGGTGCTTAAAACCGGCAACAATTTGCCGCTTTAGCGTGTGGCGGCCCCATCGTTCTGAACCGGTGCGGGCGGTCGATCTGGTAATATTCTTTACCCTGGAGACCACAGATGACAGCTATCAACACCAATATATCGGCGTTGCAGGCGGCGCATGCGTCGAACAACGCGTCGATGATGACCGCCAAGGCGATGCAGCAATTGTCGACCGGTCAGCGCATCAACAGCGCTGCCGACGACGCGGCCGGCCTGGCCATCACCAACACCATGACTTCGCAGATCAAGGGCATGGGCCAGGCGGTGCACAACGCCAACGACGGTATGGCGCTGGCGCAGACCGCCGGCGGCGGCCTGAACGAAGTGACCAACATGCTGCAGCGCATCCGCGAACTGGCGGTGCAGTCATCGTCGGGCACCTATCAGGCGTCGGACCGCACCTCGATGCAGTCGGAAGTGTCAAACCTGACGCAGCAGATCTCGTCGATCCTGACCACCACCAAGTTCAACGGCACCGCCGTGTTTGCGGTGACATCGGGCACGCCGGCGGCCAACGGGTCGCAGGATGCCAGCTTTACTATCCAGACCGGCGCCAACAACGGGGATTCGGTCACGATCGATTCGATCGCCTTTGACGGGTCAAAGATGTTCGGTGCGACCAGCGGTACCGGCAACACATCGTACAGTGCGGCAACCGGTTCCGTCCAGGCGCTCGATGTGTCCACCCAGACCACGGCGGCGACCACGATTACCAATGTCGACAGCGCGATCGCCAGCGTGAACAGCACCAGCGCCTCGCTGGGTGCGGCGCAGAACCGCCTGACCTCGGTGGTGAACAACCTCAACACCAACATCACCAACCTGTCATCGGCACGCAGCCAGATCCAGGACACCGACTATTCGGCGACCACCACGCAGCTGGCGAAATCGCAGATCCTGTCACAGGCATCGACCGCGATGCTCGCGCAGGCGAACCAGAGCCAGCAGAACGTGCTGTCGCTGCTGAAGTAATGTCTGTGTGATGTCCCCCCTCCCCTTCAGGGGAGGGGCCGGGGGTGGGGCCTATCGGAAGGCTCGGCGCATGGGGTTAGGCCCCACCCCAACCCCTCCCCTGAAGGGGAGGGGCTTTAAAGCCGCTCCAACCTTGCGCAAAAGCGCCCGGCGATCACGCGATCGCCGGGCGTTGTTGTCTGGCCCTCGTTTCGCCCAGCAGCAGAACCTCGATCCTGCCATCCGCGCGGATGCTGTGCACCAGCAGATAGATCGACAGGAACAGCATACCGCCAAAGAACGCGACGACGGACAGCACCAGCCCGCCGGGGCTGAACCGGTGTCGCCACGCGACCCACAGCGCCGACAGCCCCAGAAAGCCGGTGAAATCCAGGTTGAACTGCCCTGGCCAGGCCATCAGCGCCAGATCGCCCAGAAACACCGGCAGCAGGTTCATGCCGTGATGGGCGATGGTGACGGACGTATAAGTGGCGATCGCAAACAGGCAGATGGCCAGATAAATGCGCAGCGGTGTCATGGGCAAGGCTCCTGGCCGGTCAGGCCGAACGGTGGGTTTCAAGATACAGGCAACGCGCCAGCATCGCGGAAAAGCCGATGCAGCCGGTGCACAGGATCAGCGCCAGCCACGGCCAGCGGTGCATGCCCGCAGCGTGCGCGCGCGGCAGGATCAGCGCCCAGCCGATGCCGATGGCGATCAGCAGGTCAAACCACACCTGATTGCCCCAGGCGTTCTGCGTGTGGTTGGCCCAGAAACCGAACGGGCCTTCGATTGCGACCGTAAAAATCGACCAGCCCGCAAACAGCCCGCAGACAGTGCCGGGCACCAGCCAGCTGTGGATCGGGCGCAGGCCGGTGACCATCGCGGCAATCACCAGCACGACAACCGCGACGGCCGGGGCGAATTGGTATAGCGAAGCAGGCATCCGCGACTCCTTGTAGCAGCTGCTACACGGTAGCGAAATGTAATGAGTGCTACAAGACCGAAATGGCTATCAAGACCGAACAACGCGACATGGTGGTGGAACGGCTGGCCAGCCATCTGCTGGAACACGGCCTGGCACGCACGACCTTGCGCGAACTGGCCGCCGCGGCCGGGGTCAGCGACCGCATGCTGATGTACTATTTCCGCGACAAGGCAGAGGTCATGGCCGCCACCGTGGCGGAGATCGGGCAGCGGCTGATTGTCGCGCTCAATGCTGCGATCCCGGCGGATACGGCTTTGTCACCGGCCATGCTGGCGCGCCACGCGGCAGAGGTCACCACCCGGCCCGCGCTGAAACCCTATATGCGGTTCTGGATCGAAGTCGTGGCCGCCGCGGGGCGCCGAGAGGAACCCTTTGTCACCATCGCCGCGCTGATGATGACCGGCTTTCGCGACTGGATCGAACCACGCCTGGACTTGCCCGCGGGACCGGATCGGCAGGCCGCCGCGCTGGGCGTTATCGCCATCTGCGACGGGCTTGCCCTGATCGACATCTGTTCCGGCGGGGCGGCTGCCGATCTGGCGCGATCGGCACTGCCGCTGGCTGCCGGTTGACCGCGTGGAGCGGGATGATGCGTGTTTGAACAGGCTTGAGCCCCGCCCCTCAGGGGAGGGGTTGGGGAGGGGTGTCCAGCGCCTGCATTGTCGCGCGCCGTCCGCAGCGCCGGACACCCCTTCCCAACCCTTCCCCTGAGGGGAAGGGCTTTTGATGCCGTGTATTGCGTTGCCAAGCGGAAGTTCTGCGCGACGCTCGCGTTTAAGCTCATCTCGCTGAGCGTCTTAGCCGGGCCGGGGAATGACAAAGACCGGGTCGTTTCCACCCGTTCAGCCCATGTCCCATCATCAGCGAAAATTGCCCACCCCCGCTCAATCCATCAGCAGGATCGACATCCGGCGGTTGCGCGGGTCGGCGGGGTCGCCGGTGATCAGCGGTTCCTGCGCGGCGACGCCTTCGATGCGGCGGAAGCGCGCTTCGGCTACACCAAACCGCATCAGCGCCTGGCGGGTGGATTCGGCGCGGCCCGCAGATAGCGACCAGTTGTTGGCGACGTCGCCCGGCCGCCATTGCAGGCTGTCGGTATGGCCGCGCACAGTCAATCCGTTGGGTTCGGGCGCGATCGCCTGGGCAATCGCCTGGATCAGCAGCGTGGCCTGCGGGGACAGGATGGTGGTGCCCAGCCGGAACATCGAAAAATCCGAATCGTCCATCAGGTCCAGCCGGATGCCTTCGGGTGTCATCGTCATGCGCACCTGTTTGGCCAGCTTGGCCAGGCTCTGGCTGGCGGCCAGTTTCTGTTGCAACCGTTGCTGCAGCGTGGCGGTGCGTTTGGCCTTTGATCCGCCGTCCTTGGCGCCGCCGGTGGCGTCGCGCGGGATGGTCATGGTCTTGGTGCCGGTCTGCCCGGCGTGAAACGGATAATTGTCCACGTCGGTCAGCGATGAACCGCCCAGCAGGCCGTATGACCCGGCACTGCCCTGGCGCGTTTTCACCAGCGTGGGGGTGAAATAATCGGCAATGCCCTTGCGCTGTTTTTCGGTGGTCGCGCCCAGCAGCCACATCAGCAGAAAGAACGCCATCATCGCAGTGACAAAGTCGGCATAGGCGACCTTCCACGCGCCGCCGTGATGCCCGCCGGCGACCACGGTGATCTTTTTGACGATGATCGGGCGGGGGGGCTCTTTTCCCTTGGGGGCCTTGGCCATGACTGCTTACCGCCCGCGCAGTGCGTCGAGCAGTTCTGACAGCCCGGGGCGGAACGCATGCCCCAGCCCCGATCGCGCGCTTTCCACCACCAGCGGTTGCGGCCAGCCGTGCAGTGATGCGACGATTACCTGCTTGACCGCCTGAAAGATCATCTCATCCTGATCGAGCACCTGTTTCAGCCGCCCGGCCAGCGGTGCGACAATGCCATAGGCCAGCAGCACGCCCATGAACGTGCCGACCAGCGCCGAACCGATCATCGCGCCCAGGATCGATGGCGGCTTGTCGATCGATCCCATGGTTTTCACCACGCCCAGCACGGCGGCGACAATCCCCAGCGCGGGCAGCGCATCGGCCAGCCCGGTCAGCGCGTGGTGCGCTTCGGATTGTTCGTGGAAATGGGTTTTCATGCCGTGGTCCATCACATCCTCGACCGCGTGCACCTCCAGCGTGCCCGATGACACCACGATCAGCGTCAGCGTGTCGCAGATCAGCGCCACCAGCGCGGAATTGGCCACGATCTTGGGAAATTCGGCAAACAGCGGCGAATTTTTGGGATCGGTGACATGGCTTTCCAGCGCCACCGGCCCATCGCTGCGCAGGATTTTCATCAGCCGCGTGCACAGCACGATGGCGTCGACATGGTCCTGTTTCGAATGTTTCGGGCCTTTGAACACTTTGGCCAGACCGCCGCCCAGGCCTTTCAGTTCATGCAGCGAATTGCCGGTGATCGTCGCGCCCAGCGCGGCGCCGCCGATGATCAGCATTTCGTGCGGGATCGCCTCCATCACCGGGCCAAGCGCGCCACCGGTGATGGCAAACCCGCCAAACACCATGACCAGCAGAACAACTATGCCAATACCCGCAAACATGACGAACGACGCTCCTTAAACGCGGGGTGGCTCAGTTGGTGCCGATGATGTTGAACAGCGACAGTCCCGACAATCGTACAAAGCACGACTGGCTGGCCTGCAGCGCGGTGGTCAATTGCTGCAGCTTGATCGCCGCTTTTGACACGTCGGTATCGCCGACTTGCGATTCCTCGGTCGCGCGCGCGGTGCTCTGCGCGGTCTGGTTTTCCATGCTGAGCGCAATCCACGCTTCGCGCGATCCGACCACGGTCTGTGCGGTGGTGGTGGCATCCAGCCCGTTGGCCAGCGTGGTCAATCCGTCCTGCGCGGCGGTTTGCGCGGCTGCGCCGCCGGCCTTCAGCGCGGTTGCCAGTGCGCCCAGCGCATCGATCAGGTTGGTGGCATTGCCGTGCGCGTCGGTGATATTCAGCACTTCGGGCCCGGTCATGCTCGATTGCACGGTCTGCCCGCCACCGATCGGCAGCGCCTGCGACGTGGCCGCGCCGACATAGCTTAGATTGCCGGCGGCATCGCGGGCATAGGCATTGCCCTTTACCCCGCCGCCGAACAGCGCATTGCCATTGCTGTCGCGGCTGTTGGCCAGGTTGAACAGATCGCCCTGGATCTGCGCCAGCTGCGTGCCGATCGACGCGCGTTCCTTGTCCGACACGGTGCCGGTGGCGGCCTGGTTGGTCAGCGTGCGGGCCTGGTTGATGTCGTTGATCATCTGGCCCATCACCGAATCTGCCAGTTGCAGATTGGCGGTGGCCTTGTTGGCAGACGCGGTATCGACCGTGGCCTGGCTGTCCTGCAACTGCAGCATGCGCATCTGCGCCGCCGCCGCCGGGGCCTGCGAGGCAGAGGTAAACTGGTTGCCGCTGCTGATCGATGTGCTGATCGCGCTGGCCTGGCTTTGCAGCGATGCCAGCTGTTCGGCGGCGGTGGCGTAAAAATTGCTGGTGCTGGTCGTGCCGATGATCGTCATGGTGGTGACCTTGTTGGTGCGGGTCGCAAAAATCAGTGAAGGTTGAGGATGCTGGTGAAAATGTCGTGGGCGACCTGCATGACCTTGCCGGATGCCTGAAACGCCTGCTGAAATTTCACCAGGTTGACCGCTTCGGCATTCAGATCGACGCCGGCCTCTGCCGACAGGCTGGATGCCGCCGCGCCCGACAGCGTGCGCAGCGTGGCCTGCGTGGTTTTTGCGCTTTGCACCGCGCCCGAAATATCGGTCAGCAGGCTGTTCATCGTGCCCGACGGGTCGATCAGGGTCAGCGCATTGTTCAGCCCGATCAGATTGGTGGTATCGGCGCTGGCCGCGCCCGACCCCGCGGTGGCGGTGGCAATCGCGCTGCCGCTGCTGGTGGTCATCACCATTGTCGCGGCGGTGGTGCCGGCAAACAGCGCCGCTCCGGTGGTCCCGGCCAGATTGACCCCGGCGGCCTGCCGGGTGTTGACCGTGGTGACGATCCCTGTGGCCAGCGTATCCAGGTTGGTGCTGATCTGGTCGAGCTTTACCAGCGCGGCCTGGTTTCCGGCCAGAGTACCGCCGCTCAAACTGACCGGCGCGGTGCCGATCGCCAGTGCCATCGTGCCATTGGCATTGGTGGTCGATGCCAGCGTGTTGGCGGTCACGCCCGATACCAGCGGCGGTCCGCTCACCCCGCCCAGATTGACATTGGCGCTGCCGTCGGGGTTGATCGTGGTCGCCAGATTGGCGAACTGGCCGATCTGGTTCAGCAGGCTGTCGCGCTGGTCCATCAGATTGGCGCGGTCGCCGGTGGTCACATTGCTGGCGGCCGTGGCACTGCCGGCCGATGCCGACATCCGGTTGTTGATGCTGGCCAGTTGCGTGGCCAGCGTGTTGACCTGCGCCAGCCCCTGGCCCAGTTCGACCTGCAGCCCGGTGCGCGTGGCCGACATGCCCTGCCCGGCGATCTGGAATGCCGATGCCATCGTCGTGCCCGACTGGATCACCCCGGCGCGCAGCGATGTGGCGGTGGGATTCTGGTTGAGCGCGGTCAGTGCGTTCTGAAAATTGCCGATTGCGGTGAACACGCCCGAATTTTCCACCGCGGATTCGATATCGGTCAGGCCGGCAACGGTACTGTTGGCGCGTGCGGTGTCGGATGCGGTGCGGCGGGCCTCCGCCTCCAGAAACGTGTCGGCGTTGCGGGTGATGCCGGTGACCGTGACGCCCGACAGCGACAGGTCGTTGGCCACGCTCCAGCTGCTGGCCGATGCCACCTCAACCGTGTTGGCGCTGCGCCGGACATAGCCGTCGGTTGACGCATTGGTGATGTTCTGGCCGGTCAGGTTCAGCGCGACTTCGGCCGCCATCGCCCCGCTGGCGCCAATCGACAACAGGTTGCTGGTCATGGGCGGGGGCCCTTTTGTGCTGCGGCTGGCGTGTTGCTGCCGGTCAGCTGCGCCTCAATCTGCCGTGACAGGCCGATCGCGCCGCTGCGCGCGGTCAGGTCGGCAAAGCGTTCGTCGCGCATGCTGTTGAACGTTTCATTGCCCTGATCGTTGCCCCACGGCGTGTCACCCACACTGGCAGCGCGCGCGGTGGTCAGCATTTCGCGCACAAAGATCGCCTCAAACGCCTGTGCCGCCTGGTGCAGGCGGGCACGGTCGGTGGTTGGGGCGGGCGCCTGCGTGGCGGGCGCCATTGTCGCGGGAACTGGGGCGGACGTGATCGTGGTCATAGCACTTCCATCTCCGCCTTCAGCGATCCCGCCTGTTTCAGCGCCTCCAGAATGGCGACCAGGTCCGACGGGCTGACCCCCAGTTTGTTCAGCGCGTCGACCAGTGAGGCGAGCGAGGCGCCGGGTTTGAACAGCGCGACATGCGCGTCGCCCTCGTTCAGCGTGATCTTGCTGTTGGGGGTGACGGCGGTGCGGCCCCCGCTGAACGCGCCCGGTTGCGACACCTGGGGTTTTTCATCGATCCGCACCACCAGCCGGCCATGGCTGATCGCCGCGGGCGACAGGCGCACCGCGCTGTTGATCACCACGGTGCCGGTGCGGCTGTTGACGATCACTTTGGCGGCGCTTTCTCCGGGCGTGACATCGATCATTTCGATATCGGCCATCTGGCTGGCGCGGTGATCGGCGCCGGTGGTCAGCCGCAGCGCCAATGTCATGCCGTCTTCGACCGAGGCGGTCTGCGGAAATCTGGTGTTGATGGCATCGCGCACGCGTGACGCGGTCAGGAAATCGGCCTGAAACAGGTTCCAGCGCAGCGTGTCGCCATGGTCAAATCCGCTGTCGACCGCGCGTTCCACTGTCGCCCCGTCGGCGATCCGGCCGACGGTCGGAACGTTCACGGTCAGCTGCGATCCGTCCTTGGCAGTGATGCCCAGCCCGCCAACCGCCAGGTTGCCCTGCGCCATGGCATAGATCTGGCCATCGGCGCCATACAGCGGCGTCATGATCAGCGCGCCGCCGCGCAAAGCCTTGGCCTTGCCGATCGTGCTGACGGTGACATCGATGCGCTGGCCCGGTTTGGAAAACGCCGGCAGGTCGGCCGTGACCAGCACTGCTGCGGCGTTTTTCAGCCCCGGCGACACCCCGGGCGGCAATTGCAGCCCCAGCCGGCCCGATACACCGCGCATCGCCTGCGTCACATATTCCAGCGTGTCATCGCCGGTGCCGGGCAGGCCGACGACGATGCCATAACCGGTCAGCTGGTTCGATCGCACGCCCTGAAACGCGCCCAGATCGCGCACCCGGTCGGCGCGCGCGGGCGGGGCCAGCATGCATGCCAGCACCATGCCAATCACCAGCAGCGCGATGCGCGGCAGGGTGGTGGCAACAGGGCGAAAAAGCGCGTTCATGGCTGGTGTCCCGCAGGCTGGATCAAAAGGGATTCACGATGCTGAAGAATTTCGACAGCCAGCCTTCGCGGCTGGCGCGGCCGATCGATCCGTTGCCGGTATAGACCACCCGCGCATCGGCCACCTGGCCCGATCGCACGGTGTTGTTCTGGTCGATATCGGCGATGCGGACGATGCCCGAAATCTGCACCCATTCTTTCCCCTGGCTTAACAACAGGCGCTTTTCCCCTTTGACAAACACGGTGCCGTTGCGGCGCAGTTCGGCGATGGTCACCGAGATTTCGCCACCAAGCTGGCTTTTCTGCGATGCATCGCCTTGACCGTTGAACGACGCCGTGCCCGCAGCATTAAGGGCACTGGGGTTGATTGCGAATGGCCCGGCCTTGGGCGGGGTCACGCTGAAGCTGCCGCTTTTCCCGGTTTTGCCGATCGCCTGTTTGGATGTGCTGAGGTTTTCGACCAGGTTGATGGTCAACAGATCGCCCACCATATGCGCGCGCGGCCCTTCGACCAGCGCGGCGTAACCGGCGTTCACGTTGAAAATGGCGCCGGCCGAGGGCGGCATCGCGGGTGCGGTCGGCAGCGTCGGTTCAAACCCTTTTTGCGGGCGCGATGCTTGTGCCGGCGCGGGCAGCATCAGCGCCACCAGCGCCAGCAAGCGCAGCCAGGGTGTGCGATAAGGCCGACCTGCGGCGCGCGCGGCGGCACGATCAAACGGGGTGTCGATCATCATGTCAGGTTCTGGTTTGCGTTTTTCAGCATTTCATCGACCGCGCTGACCATTTTGGAATTGATCTCATAGGCGCGCTGGCATTCGATCATGTCGACCAGTTCGCTCACCACGCTGACATTCGATGCCTCAAGATAGCCCTGGCGGACGGTGCCATGCCCGGCCGCCCCGGGCGCGCCCACTTGCGGTGCGCCGCTGCCGCCGGTCTCCATATAGAAATTGTCCGATGCGGCCTGCAGCGCGGATGGATTGGCAAAGGTCGCGGTGGTGATCTGGCCCAGCGTGGTCGATGCCGATGTGCCCGGCAGCAGCGCCGATACCGTGCCGTCGGGCGCCACGGTGATCGACCCGGCACCCTGCGGTACGGTAATCTGTGGCTGCACCGGATAGCCCTGCGCGGTCACCAGCAGCCCTTCGGATGACGTGGTGAAATTGCCCGCGCGGGTATAGCCGGTCTGCCCGTCGGGCATGGTTACCTGGAAATAGCCTTCGCCGCTCATCGCCAGATCCAGCGCATTGCCGGTCGATTGCAGTGTGCCTTGCGCCATGTCGGTGCTGGTCGCCTGCAGCGCCACCCCGGTGCCCAGGTTCAGCCCGGTGGCATAGGCGGTCTGGCCCGATGACTGTTGCCCGGCGACGCGCGCATCCTGATAGGCCAGCGTGGCGAAATTGGCGCGGTCGCGTTTGAACCCGGTGGTGCTGACGTTGGCCAGGTTGTTGGAAATGACGCGCATGCGCGTGTCCTGGGCCTGTAGCCCGGTGCGCGCGACGTAAAGGGCAGATGACGGCATGGTCGGTTGCTCCGCAAAGGGTAAATATGGGTGGTCAGGTCATTCGAAGCTGCACTGACGTGCAGACAGACCACCCGCCCCGCCTCGCGAGCCCGACCACCAACGATACCATCAGGATATGGTGGTCGGGTGGGGAGGCGGGGCGGGTGGTCTGTGTCGCGCCCTGCGCGACATGGTTCAAAAGCAGGCTCAGGCGGGCAGGCCCAGCAGCGCAGTGGATTTTTCATCGTTGTCCTTGGCGGTCGAAACCACGCGCGCGCGCATGTCGAACAGGCGCTGTGCCGCCACCATGTCGACCAGCACTTGCGTCGGATTGACGTTGGATTTTTCCAGCGATCCGGGAATGACTTTGGCCGCATCATCGGTGGGCAGAACTCCGCCGCCGGCCACGCGGAACAGCCCGTCCAGCCCCTTTTCCACATCCGACCCTGTCATGGCCGCCAGTTTCAGCCGGCCGATCGGTTGCGGTGCCGCGCCGGCCTGCGCCGGATCGCCCGCCAGCACGGTGCCATCGGGCGCAATTTTCAGCGCGGCGCCCGGCGGCACGGTGATCGGGCCGGTGTCCGACAGCACCGGCAGGGCATCGCCATTGACCAGCGTGCCATTGGCATCCACGCTCAGATCGCCGCGGCGGGTATAGGCCTCGTCGCCGTTGCCCGCCTGCACCGCCAGCATGGTGTCGCCAGTCAATGCCACGTCGAGTGGATTGCCGGTCTGCATCACGTCGCCTTGCCGCGTGCTGGCGCCACGCACCTGGGCGTCGGTCATCGCCCGCGCCTCCAGCCCCGGGCCTTTGATGGTGGTCGGGGTGGTGGTCAGCAATTCGGCGCGAAACCCGGTGGTCTGGGCATTGGCCATGTTGTTGGCGATGACGCGTTGCTGCACCATCGATGCCGACAGGCCCGAATAGGCCGTGAAAATCAGGCGATCCATCGGTTATGTCCTGGATTAGCTGTGCAGGTTGATCACGGCCTGGTTGATCGCTGTGTTGGCATCGATCGCCTTGGCATTGGCCTGGAAATACTGTTGCGCGGTGATCAGGTTGACCATTTCCGACGACAGATCGACATTCGATGCCTCCAGCGCGCCCGACAGCAGGCCGCCGTACTGGCTGGTGTTCGGCTGGCCATAGCTGGCCGTGCCGGACAGGCCGGTGGCGTGGTAATCGGCCGATCCGATCTGTTGCAGCCCGGTCGGTGATGCAAACGATGCCAGCGCCACCGTGCCCACCACGCTGCTGGTGCCATCGGCGTACGACGCGTTGACCCGGCCATTGGCCGCCACGGTGATGCCCGAAAACAGCGCGCCCGCCGCGTTGGCCGCCGGAACCACCGCATCGGTCGGCGTGGTGGAGGTGACCGCGCCGGCGGCGCTGGTCGGCAGGATCTGCATGCGGTTGCCATTGGCATCAACGATATAGCTGTTGCCGGTGGCCACCGCCGCGGTCGAATCAAGCGAAAAGTTGCCATTGCGGGTAAACGCGATCTGGCTGGTGATGGGCGATTTCACCGCGAAAAAGCCATCGCCGCTGACCGCCAGATCCAGCGCAGAGCCGGTCTGCTGAATCGCGCCCTGGCTGAAATTCTGGGTGATCGACGACACCGTCGACCCGATCCCGACGATTTCCTTGGGGTTGGAATAGGCGCTGGCGGCAACCAGGTTGGCAAATTGCGCATCGCTTTTCTTGAACCCGGTGGTCTGGGCATTGGCGATGTTGTTGCCGATCACGCTGAGATCGGTGTGGGCGTTTTCCAGCCCGCTGAGCGAAGTGTAATAGGACATGGCCGGGGGACTTTCGTTGAAAAAGGTGTGTGAAACAGGTGCTGCGCGGTCAGCCGACCTTGATTGGCACGCCGGTCAATTTGCTGATCTGGTCCGAAATCGTGGTCAGATTGGTGTTGGTCTGGTTCTGCGCCGACAGCGTTGAAAACTGCGCCAGCTGCGCCAGCATCTGGGTGTTGTCGACCGGGTTGGTCGGGTCCTGGTTCGCCAGCTGGGTGGTCAGCAGTTTCAGGAAATCGGTCTCGTTCAGATTGTTGTAGGGGCTGGCGACTTTGCCGGCGGTGCTGGCCGTGGCTGCGGCGCTGGTGGCGGTTATGCTGGTCATGATGTTTTCATCCTCAGGGTATCCATCGTCAGTTGCTTGGCGGTCTGCATCGCGCTGACCACGTTCTGGTATTGGCGCGACGCATCGGTGATCTCGATCATCTCGGCATTTTCATCGACGCCCGATTGCCAGACATCGCCGTTGCCATCGGCCAGCGGATTGTCGGGATCATGAATTTGCACCGGGCTCGCGCCGGATTGGTACACGCCCTGCACTTTGACCGATGCGATGCCGGTGCGGGTGTCGAGCACGGTGGCAAACACCGGGCGCATCGCGCGATAGGCGCCCTGCGCGCTGCCCGCGACGGTGCCGGCATTGGCCAGGTTCGATGCCGCCGCGTTCATCCGCACCAATTGTGCCGACATCGCGCGGGCCGATGCATCGAACAGCGTCATGGGATGGGCGGAGTTACCGGATGACATGCGTCATTCTCCCTTCAGCGCGCGGTTGATGGTCGTCACGCGGTCCTGAATCATGTTGAGCGTCGCTTCATAACCGATCGCGTTTTCGGCAAAGGCGGTCTGTTCGGTGGCCATTTCCACGGTGTTGCCATCCAGGCTGGACATCACCGGCACCCGGTATTGCGTGGCCGCGCCCACCGCCTGCGCCACGCCGCTGCCGCGGCTCATCGCCTGCAAGGCGCCGGCAAAATCGATGTCGCGCGCCTTGTATCCGGGGGTGCCGGCATTGGCGATGTTGGAGGTCAGCACGCCCAGGCGTTGTGCGCGCAGTTCCAGCGCCATGCCGTGAATGCCAAACAGGCTGTTGCCCATGATCGTTCCTTTTGCGCGCCTGCGCCAATGGGGCAGGGGTCCAGAGGGGTTTAAGCAAAACGCGTGCCAAACCGTGCCAGAACGGCGCTGGCCGTGGGCAGGGGGTGGACCAGCGGCAAGGGCCTGCCGCTTTGCCGCGCCTGAGGCAAAGTTTTGCATGCGGCGCCACCGTGGCCCTGAAATACGCACGCGCGCCGCCGTCCTGATGGGCGCGGGAACGATCCGGTGCTCCCCCGGGGCCGGGTGGTTCCCGCACCCTTGGCAATTCACCAGACAGGACCCGCGCGCGCATGGAGCTTGTCCATCTGATCGATCCCGTACCGGCCGCGATCGTGATCGGCGGTACGCTGCTGGCGACCGCCTTGCGCGCCGGGCGCGCCGATTGCCGGCTGACCATGCGCGAACTGGCGGCGCTGGCGGCACCCGCGTTCGATGCCGCGCGGGTGCGGCGCGATCTGGCGCCGCTGGCCAACGACATGCGCAAGGACGGCGTCTATCGCGTGCGGGCCCGCCCGACCGGTGACCCCGCGCTGGACAACGCGATCGCGGCGATGGTCGACGGGCATTCCGCATCGGTGCTGATGGCGCACCACAGTGCTGCACGCAAAAAACGGCTCAGCCACGCGCAACGCGCCGCGGTCACGCTGGCACAGGCGGCGGATCTGGCGCCGGTGTTCGGGTTGGCCGGGACGCTGGTGTCGCTGGCGCAGCTGTCGGGGCGCGGCATCGCCCGCGCGCAATTCATGAATGCGATTTCGATGTCGGTGCTGGCCACGCTGTACGGGCTGCTGCTGGCCAATTTCCTGCTGGCGCCGCTGGCGCGCGCGGTCGAACGCCGCGCCGAACGCGAAGAGGCGGTGCGGCAGGATCTGATCGACTGGATCGCCGGCCAGTTTGCCGCTGCCGCGCCACGGCTGAGGCGGGGTGTCGCCGCATGATCGCACGCACGATCGGGGTCGGCTGGCAGACGATCCTGGCCGATCTGTCCTTGATCCTGTTCATGGTCACTGCCTCTGCCCTGGCAGAGGCGCCCGATACCCCGCTGGGCAATGCCAGCGCCGCGCCGAAATCCGTGCCAAAACCGGCCGCCAAACCCGCGCCGCCATCCGCCATCGCCCCGCTGCCGCGTGCCGAACCGGTGGCGGTGTGGCGGGACGGGGCAGGGGCGCCGCCACTGCCGCAATGGCTGCACGATGTGGCGCGCGATCCGCGGCTGCGGCTGACCATCACGGTGCATTACGCCCCCGGCACCCGCGCCGCCGCGCTGGCAGAGGCGGCCCGGCTTGACCGGCAGAGCGGGTTGCAGGCCAGCGGCGCGCGGATCGTGATCGAACCGGGGCTGCCCGCCGGCGCCAGCGCGGCGGTCGGGTTTGATGCCGATCCCGGTGATGCCGCTGTCACAGCGAATGGCACGCACCTTGCAGTGCATGGCGCATGACCCAACCGACCCAAACTTTGTTTCGCCATCTGCCCGTTGCGGTGCTGGCCTGTTGTCTGGCCCTTTCGCCGGCGGCACATGCCGCCGCGATCGAGGACCCCGCCGCAATCGACCGGGAACTGGCCACATTTACCGGTGCGCCGGTCGGTGCGCCCGGTGGCGCGGCGCGGGTGGTCGACCGGCGGCTGCGGCTGAACGCCTGTGTGGCGCCGCTGGCGCTGTCATGGCATGGCGATGCGCATGCCAGCGTGGTGGTCGAATGCCCGGATGCCGGCGGCTGGCACATTTATGTCGCAGTGGCCGGCAACACCCGGCAAACTGCTGCCGCCCCGGTCATCGAACGCGGCCAGGCCGTGACCGTAGCGGTCACCGGCGATGGATTTTCGGTGTCGCAACCTGCCGAAGCGCTGGAATCCGGCGCGGTTGGCGCGTGGATCCGCGTGCGCACCCAGGCCAAGGCCGACCCGGTGCAGGCGCAAGTGGTGCGGCCGGGGCTGGTCGAGCTGCCAGTGCAATAATCTGCCGCTCCACCCGACGGCCCGGCAAATAATTTCAGCATGGCTTAAACCCGCCGCACCATGACCGTTCTTGGCCATGACACAGTCGTCAGGAGTGAGCCATGTCCTCGTTTGATATCGGAGCATCGCGCCCGGTCGGTGCGGTACAGCTCAATCCCCTGCAGCCCGCTACCCCGGTCGCGCCTGCAGCGGACCAGCCATCTTCCGCCCCAACCGCCACGGCCGCCACGGCCGAGGTGCAGACCACGCCCGGCACCACTGCCGGGACCGTGCCGGTCGATCAGGACCGGGTGGATGCGATCCGCAAGGCGGTCAATGACGGAACCTATCCCGTGATCCCGACCCGGATCAGCGACGCGATGATCGCCGCCGGAATGATGCTGCGAAAGGCACCCTGATGATGATCGCCAGCCCGCACGACGCCGGCCAGCCCGGTGTCGCCCTGCATCCGCTGGATCTGCGCGACACGCTGCAACAGATGCTGGCCGTGCTCGAAACCGAACGCCAGGCGCTGTCCGGGCTGGATATCGATGGCATTGTCGGCTGTGCGGTGCGCAAAACCGCGTTGTGCGACCGGCTGGAGGATACCGCTGCCGCGGCTGTCGATGAAGAATGCCGCGGATTGCTGGATGCGGCGCGCCGGCTGAATGAAACCAACTGGCGCGTGCGCAACCTGATCGCCGCCAATGTGTCGGCCCGGCTGGATGCGCTGACCGGCCAGCCGGCGCTGTACCGCGCGCATGCCGATGCGGCGCGAGTTCGCCGCCTGCGCTAATAGCGCGCGCGATACCCCTGCACCAAATTGGCACGCCTCTTGCTAAAACACCGATGAAGCCGCGCGGCCCGCGCGTTTCCTGAAAGGTGTGTTCGCTTGAGTTTGCGCGATGCTGCGATGCTGCCGGAACCCCGGCCAACCCCGCAACCAGTCCTGTCCGCGCCCAAACAGGTGCAATCCGCGATTGCGCGGGCGGCGGCCAGCACCGGGGTCGATTTCACCTATCTGCTGGCGCAGGCGCGGCTGGAATCCGGGCTTGATCCGTCGGCGCGCGCGCGCACGTCCAGCGCCACCGGGCTGTACCAGTTCACCGGATCGACCTGGCTCAAAACGCTTGATCGCCATGGCGCCGCGTTCGGCATTGATGCCGATCTGGGCCATGACCCGGCACAACGCGCACAATTGCTGGCCTTGCGCCAGGACCCGCAGCTGTCTGCGCTGATGGCGGGGGAACTGGCCAATGACACCCGCGCCTATCTGGCGGGCGCACTGGGCCGCGATCCTGACAATTCCGAACTCTATCTCGCGCATTTCCTGGGCCCTGATGCCGCCGGGCGGTTTCTGGCCGCGCTGGCCGCTGATCCGGGGCAAAGCGCAAGCGCGCTGCTGCCGCGCGCGGCCGCCGCCAACCATGCGATCTTTTATGCCGGTGGCACCCCGCGCAGCGTGGGCCAGGTGATGGACCTGCTGCGCGCGCGGCTGGATTCGGCGATGCAGGACGTCGGCGATGGTCCATCCGCAATCGACGGCAGCGGTTTGCCGCTGGCGGCAAGCTTTGCGGCAAATCTGGCGCCGAACCCGGCGCCGGCGCGCGGCGGCCCGCTGGCGCAGGAATTTGCCGCCACCGCGGCTGCGGCGGGGCCGGTATCGATGGCCGAAACACTGAACGCGACATTCGGGCTGAATGGCGGCGATGCCGATGGTGGCACAGCCACTGCGGTGCCCGCCGGGGTGCGCGCGGCCTATGGCCGCATGCGCGCGCTGGGGTTTTAGCGCGTGGGCAAATGGTTTGCCAATGTGGGCGCGCTGGCGCTGCCGGCGGGAATCCTCACGCTGATCACGCTGATGATCGTGCCGATCCCGGCGATGATGCTCGACGTGTTTTTCGTGTTCAACATCGCGCTGTCGGTGGCAGTGCTGATGGCGGCGATGAACGCCGCCAAGCCGCTGGATTTTTCGTCGTTCCCGTCGGTCCTGCTGTTCGCGACGCTGCTGCGGCTGTCGCTGAATGTCGCGTCAACGCGCGTGGTGCTGGTCTATGGCCACAATGGCGGTGCGGCGGCCGGGCATGTGATCGAAAGTTTTGGCGCGTTTCTGATCGGCGGCAATTTTGCGGTCGGCCTGTTCGTGTTCATGATCCTGATGATCATCAATCTGGCGGTGGTCACCAAGGGCGCCGGCCGCGTGTCCGAAGTATCGGCGCGGTTCACGCTCGACGCTCTGCCCGGCAAACAGATGGCGATCGATGCCGATCTCGCCGCCGGGCTGGTCAATGCCGAAGACGCCAAGCAGCGCCGCCGTGATGTCGCCACCGAGGCCGATTTTTACGGTTCGATGGATGGCGCCAGCAAATTCGTAAAGGGCGATGCGGTTGCCGCGCTGCTGATCCTGGGGGTCAACATCATCGCCGGGTTCTGCCTGGGCATGCTCAGCCACGGGCTGAGCGCGGGCGATGCGGCGCAGAAATATGTGACGCTGGCGGTGGGCGATGCGCTGGTGGCGCAGGTCCCGTCGCTGCTGTTGTCGATCGCGGCGGCGGTGATCGTTACCCGCGTGTCCGACAGCCGCGATCTGGCCGGGCAGATCGGCGGGCAATTTGCCAGCCCGTCAACCTGGTTGCCGGTGGCGGTAATCCTGGGCGCGATCGGGATGATCCCGGCCATGCCGCAAATGGTGTTCCTGCCCGCCGCCGGGATTGCCGGGTGGATCTGGTGGAGCCTGCGCCAGCGCGCCGCGCGCCAACGCGTGATCGCCAGCGCGCCACCCCCGGTGGCAGAGGCGGACCCGGGGCGGATCGCATTGGACGACGTGTCCGACCATACCCTCGTTACCATCGAACTCGGCTATGCGCTCGTTCATCTGGTCGATGCCCAGCGCGGTTCGCCGCTCGTGGCGCGCATCACCGGGGTGCGCAAACAGCTGAGCCAGGCCTGCGGGTTTATCGTGCCGCAATTTCGCGTGCGCGATTCGCTGGAATTGCCGCCCAACGATTATCGCATCCTGCTGGGCGGGGTGGCGATCGGCGGGGCCACGGTGCGCCCCGACCGCATTCTGGCGATCAACGCCGGCGATGCGCGCCCCGGCCACGCGCTGCATGGTGAACCGACCACCGACCCCAGCTTTGGCTGCCCCGCGCTGTGGATCGACCCGGCCAGCCGCGACACCGCGATCGCCGAAGGGTTTTTGACCGTCGATGCCGGCACGGTGATCGCCACGCACCTGAACCAGTTGCTGGGTGAACGCCCGCAGGCGCTGCTGGGCCCGGACGAAGTGCGCGCCATTCTGGAAGGGGTGCGCGCGCGCGCCGCCGGCCTGGTCGAAACGATCCATCCCAATCCGCTGTCGCTGGGCGCGATCACCCGGCTGTTGCGCGCGCTGCTGGAGGATGGCGTCGGCATCGGCCACCCGTTGCCGATCCTGGCGGCGCTGGGCCAGGCGGTACAGCAAACCACCGATCATGACCGCATGATCGACATCCTGCGCGCAGAACTCGGCCCGATGATCGTGGGCCGGGTGTGCAGCCCGCACGACCGCCTGCCGGTGATCACGCTCGACGCCGGGCTGGAAGCGATGATCGTGCAGGGCATGCAGGACCCGGTATCGGGGCTGCCGGTGATCGAGCCCGATCTGGCGCGGGGGCTGGGCGAGCGTATCGCGGCGCTGATTTCCGATCGCGGGCCGGGCGCCATTTGCCCTGCGCTGATCGTGCAGCCGCGCGCACGGCGCACGCTGTCGGCGGCGCTGCGGTTCCGCGCGCCGGCCTGCCTGGTGCTGTCGATTTCCGAACTGCCGCAAAGCCAGCCGATCGAGGTGATCGCGGTGATCGGCGGCGACAATGCCGCGCCCGCGCCACCGCTGTTGCTGAACGACCAGACCTTTGCCCCATCCCAGAACTCTGCCCCTGCAATGCCGCAACCAGAAGGACTTGCCGCATGACATACCAGTACCATGGGCAATCGCGTGGCCTTTCCGCCACGCGCGCCTATCGTGATGACACCGCCGATCGCATCCGCCGGTTTTTGCCGATGGTGCGCCGGCTGGCGTGGCATGCGCATGGATCGGGGCGGTCGGGGATAGAGGTTGATGACCTGATCCAGGCCGGGCTGGTCGCGCTGACCGAATGCGCGCAACGGCACAACGGGCAGACCGAGGACGGCTTTGCCGCCTATGCCAAATTGCGCGTGCGCGGGGCGATGGTCGATCTTATTCGCCGCAGCGCGCCATTGTCGCGCGCCGCATCCGACCGCCGCCGCACCTTGCGCGGGGCGACCGAAAGCCTGGCCGCGCTGCTGGGGCGGCAGCCGACCGAAAGCGAACTGGCCGAGGCAATGGGCGTGACGCTGGCCGATCTGGGCGATTTGCGCAGCGCGTCCGAACCCCTTCGCTTTGAACCGATCGACGATGCCTATAGCGACAGTTCGATGGCGTTTGCCGACGATCGCCCCGATGGCTTTGCCGCGCTGGCCGATACGCAGACGCGCCATCTGGTCGCCGATGCGATCGGCGCATTGCCCGAACGGTTGCAGATGGTGGTCCAGCTCTATTTCGTTGAAGAGCTGAACCTGGCGGAAATCGCCGCAGTGCTGGAGGTCAGCGTGCCGCGCGTCCACCAATTGAAGGCGCAGGCGCTGGACAAACTGCGCGCCACCCTGGGTGAGGAATTCGATATCCTGTGATCGTGCCGGCGCGCAGTGTGCCGGCCGTTCGACAGGGCGTGGCACGAATTGCCATTGCACCTCATGCTGCAGTGCGTGATACCTTTGGTTATGCGCCGAATCGGTCTTGTTGCCCTCGCGGCTGTGAACGCCTGTTCGCCGGCCAAACCACCAGCTCCCCCGCCGACCCAGGTGTCGGTGGCATCCCCCATTCAGCGGCAGGTGGTCGACTGGGATGACTATGTTGGCCGGTTTGAGGCGGTGCAGGATGTCGAAGTCCGCCCGCGCGTATCGGGCACGGTGCAAAGCGTGCAGTTTCGCGAAGGTGTCGAGGTCAGGACCGGGCAAGTGCTGTTCGTCATCGACCCGCGCCCCTATCGCGCCGCCTTCGCACAGGCGCAGGCGGATCTGGCCCGGGCGCAGGCGCTGGTTGCCAACGCCCGGACCGAACAGGTGCGCGCGCAAAAACTGGTCGATGCCGAAGCGATCAGCCGCGAAGAGTTCGAAACCAAGCAGGCCAATTTGCGCAGTGCAGAGGCCTCTGCCGGATCGGCCCGCGCGACGCTGGATGCCCGCGCGCTGGATCTGTCGTTCACCACCGTGCGGTCACCGATCACGGGGCGGGTGTCGG
The DNA here is from genome assembly GCF_040398825.1 of Novosphingobium sp. Taxonomy (GTDB): domain Bacteria; phylum Pseudomonadota; class Alphaproteobacteria; order Sphingomonadales; family Sphingomonadaceae; genus Novosphingobium. The sequence goes on along the minus strand of NZ_JBBATI010000001.1, from coordinate 250,699 downwards.
ACAAGCGGGTGTCGATCGGCACGTATGTCACCGCCGGACAGACCGCGATGACCCGCGTGGTGACGATCAGCCCGATCCACTTTGCCTTTGACGGGGCGGAAAGTTTTTACCTCAAATACACGCGCCAGGCCAAAACGGGTGAACGCAGGTCATCGCGCTATGCGCCCAACCCGGTGGATATCAAACTGGCCGACGAAGTCAGCTATCGCTGGCATGGCCTGATGAAATTTGTCGACAACGCGATCGATCGGCAATCGGGAACCATCCGCGCCTTTGCCGAGGTTGATAATCCCGGCGGGTTTCTGCTGCCCGGCATGTTCGGCCGCGCCCGGCTGCTGGGATCGGGCACGTACAGGGCGCTGCTGGTGCCGGATGAGGCGATCGTCACCGACCAGACGCGGCGGTTTGTCTATGTCATCGGCCGCGACGGCAAGACCGCGCAACGCCCGGTCGAAACCGGGCCGCTGGTCGAAGGCCTGCGCGTCATCAAGGCCGGGCTGGCCCCGACCGAACAGGTGGTGATTGATGGCCTGGCGCGGCTGCAACCGGGGATGGCGGTCAATGCCAAAACTGTGCGGCTGATGCCCCGCGCCAGCGACGACGCCCCGATCTCTTCGACGCTGAAGGCGCCTGCCGCTGCCGAAGCCACGGCGCGCTAGGGCGGCTGACCTTGCGCCTTCCGCACTTTTTCATCGATCGTCCGATCTTTGCAGGCGTGCTGTCGATCCTGATCGTGATCGTCGGCCTGATTGCCTATCCATCGCTGCCGGTGGCGCAATATCCCGAAATCGCCCCGCCAACCGTCGTGGTATCGGCCAATTACCCGGGCGCCACCGCCGAAACGCTGGCCGAAACCATCGCCGCGCCGCTTGAAGAATCGATCAACGGCGTCGAAAGCATGATCTACATGCAGTCGTCATCGACCGGTGACGGCAATGTGGCGATCACCGTCACGTTCAAGGCGGGCACCAACATCGATCAGGCGCAGGTGCTGGTGCAGAACCGAGTCGCCACGGCAGAACCGCGGCTGCCCGATGTCGTGCGCCAGATCGGCGTGACGGTGCGCAAAAATTCGCCCGACCTGCTGATGGTGATGAACCTGTTTTCGCCCGACAAGTCGCTCAACCAGCAATACGTGGCCAATTATGCCACGCTGCAGGTGGTCGACCGGCTCAGCCGCGTGCCTGGTGTCGGCGGGGTGCGCATCATCGGTGGCCGCGATTACAACATGCGCGTGTGGATCGATCCCGATGCCGCCGCATCGCGCGATCTGACCGCCGATGAAATCGTCGCTGCGATCCGCGCGCAGAATGTGCAGGTCGCGGCCGGATCGGTCGGCGCGCCGCCGTTCAACCAGGGCGGCACCGCGTTCCAGCTGGGGATCGAGACCGAAGGCCGCCTGACCTCCACCGACCAGTTTGGCAATATCATCCTGAAACGCGATGCGGACGGGCGGATGACGCGGTTGCGCGACATCGCGCGCATCGAACTCGGCGCGCAGGACTATGGCACCAATGCCTATCGCGATGCCTTTGCGTCGATCGGTATTGCGGTGACCCAATTGCCAGGGTCGAACGCGCTGACCACCGCCGCCGCGGTGCAAAAGGAAATGGCCGCGCTGTCGGGGTCATTTCCGCCCGGCATGGTCTATTCGATTCCTTACAATCCGACCGAATATATCAGCGCGTCGATCAACGCGGTCGAACACACCTTGTTCGAAGCGATCGTGCTGGTGGCGCTGGTGGTGCTGGTGTTCCTGCAAAGCTGGCGCGCCTCGATCATCCCGATCATCGCCATTCCGGTGTCGCTGATCGGCAGTTTTGCGGCGATGGCGGCGTTCGGTTTTTCGCTCAACAACCTGTCGCTGTTCGGACTGGTGCTGGCGATCGGCATCGTGGTCGACGATGCGATCGTGGTCGTCGAAAATATCGAACGGCTGATGGATGAAGAGGGGCTGACCCCGCTGGCGGCCGCGCACAAGACCATGGACGAGGTTTCCGGCGCGCTGATTGCGATCGCGCTGGTGCTGTGCGGGGTGTTCATCCCGACCGCGTTCATCCCCGGCATTTCGGGCGCGTTCTACAAACAGTTTGCGCTGACCATCGTCAGCGCGACCGCGATTTCGGCGTTCGTGTCGCTGACCCTGTCCCCGGCATTGGCGGCGCTGATCCTGAAACCCAAAACCGATCCGGCGCCCCGGCCGGGCTGGCGCGGCGCCCCGGCGCGGTTGGCCCACGGTTTCAATCACGCGTTCGACCGGCTGTCCGAACGCTATGGACGGCTGACCGCGCGGTTCGTGCGGTCGCTGGGGATGATTGCGATCGTCTATGTCCTGCTGCTGGGCGTGGCGGGCTGGCGGTTCTGGGCGACCCCGACCGGATTTATCCCTGCGCAGGACCAAAGCTATCTGATCGGCGTGGTGCAATTGCCGCCCGGCAGTTCGTTGCAACGCACCGACGAAGTGGTGCAGCAGGCGGCCAGGCTGGCGCGCGACAATCCCGATGTCAAAGGCACGATCGCGTTTGCCGGGTTCGATGGCGCGACCTTTACCACCGCGCCCAACGCCGGCGCGATCTTTATCACGTTGAAGAATTTTGCCGATCGCAAGCATGGTTCGGACGCGATCGCCAACGCTTTGCGCAAGACCTATGGCGCGATCACCGCGGGCACCGTGCTGGTCGTGGCGCCGCCACCGGTGCGGGGCATCGGCACCGGCGGCGGGTTCAAGATGATGATCGAGGACCGCAGCGGAGCGGGCTATGCCGCGTTGGAAGGCGCGGCGTTCAAGATGATGATGGCGGCCAACCACAATGCCGGGCTGACCTCGGTGTTTACGCAGTTCAACACCAAGACGCCGCGGTTGCGCGCCGATATCGACCGCGAACGTGCCGAACAGATGGGCGTGCCGGTCGAACGGATATTTTCCACGCTCGGCACGTATCTTGGCAGTTCGTATATCAACGATTTCAACTTTCTGGGCCGCACGTTCCGCGTGACGGCGCAGGCCGACGCACCCTATCGTGACGACATCGGCGACATTTCCCGCCTGAAAACGCGGTCGGCATCGGGCATGATGGTGCCGCTGGCGGCGGTGATGACGCTGAAAAACGACAGCGGCCCCTATCGCGTGGTGCGCTTCAATCTTTATCCTGCGGCCGAATTGCAGGGCGACACCACGCGCGGCTATTCATCGGGCCAATCGCTGGGGACGATGGACACGCTGGCCAAAGCCAACCTGCCGCAGGGGTTCACCTATGAATGGACCGAGCTGGCGTACCAGCAAGCGCAGGCCGGCAATACCGGGGCGCTGGTGTTCGGGCTGGCGGTGGTGTTCGTGTTTCTGCTGCTGGCGGCGCAATATGAAAGCCTGGTGCTGCCGCTGGCGGTGATCCTGATCGTGCCGATGTGCCTGCTGGCCGCGATTGTCGGCGTGGGGTTGATGGGGCGTGACAACAATATCCTGACGCAGATCGGGCTGGTCGTGCTGATCGGCCTGGCCGCCAAGAACGCGATCCTGATTGTCGAATTTGCCCGCCAGGGCGAACATGACGGGCTGGAACCGCGCGCCGCTGCCGAACGCGCCGCGCATCAGCGGCTGCGCCCGATCCTGATGACCTCGATCGCGTTCATCCTGGGGACATTGCCGCTGGTCATCGCCACCGGGCCGGGCGCGGAAATGCGCCAGGCGCTGGGCATTGCGGTGTTTTTCGGCATGCTGGGGGTGACCATTTTCGGGCTGCTGTTCACGCCATCGTTTTACATCATCAGCCGCATGGCCGGTGATCGGGTGGCCAGGTGGGCGCGCCGCAAAGGTGACGCGCCCGCCACGCTTCCACCGGCGGAGCAAGGCGAATGAAGCGGCTGGCGCCTGGCCTGGTGGTCATGCTGGCCGCATGCACGGCTGGCCCGGATTATCGCCCACCGGCGCCGCTGCCGGCCAGCCAGATCCGGTTGCAGGAATCGCTGGCCAATGGCGCCGTTACGCCCAGCCCGCTGCCCGACACATGGTGGCAGCTGTTCAATGATGCCGAACTTGACCGGCTGATCGCGCGGGCCCTGGCCAACAATACCGACCTGCGCATCGCCGCCGCCAACCTGCAGCGCGCGCGGGCGCTGTTTTCCGGCGCCGGTGCCGCGCGGCTGCCGACCACCGACGGCACCGCGCAATATTCGCGCAGCCGCAGCGTGACCACCGGCCAGCCGGTTACCACCGACTATTTCGCACTGGGCTTTGACGCGTCCTATGAAGTCGACCTGTTTGGCGGGGTCAGCCGGTCGATCGAGGCGGCGCGGGCCGATGCCGGCGCCGCGCAGGCCGCGGTTGATGCGGCGCGCGTGGCGGTCGTTGCCGAAACCGCGCGCGCCTATGCGCAGGCCTGCGGCTATGGCGCGCAGGCCGATGTCGCGCGCGAAACCGAAACATTGCAGTCGCGCACCTTTGATCTGACCCATCGCCGCCAGGATGCCGGACGCGGCACCCGCAGCGAAGTCGATCAGGCGCAAGTGCTGGTCGAACAGGCGCGGGCGCAAGTGCCGGTGTTTGAGGCGGAACGCCGCGCCGCGCTCTATGCCCTGGCGGTGCTGACCGGCGATCCGCCCGCCATGATTGCCGATACGCCGGCAGCCCAATGCCATGCCGTGCCGCTGGCGAGCGAACCCTTGCCGGTGGGTGACGGTCAGGCACTGCTGGCGCGTCGGCCCGATGTGCGTCAGGCCGAACGCACGCTGGCCGCCGATACCGCGCGGATCGGCGTGGCCACCGCCGCGCTTTACCCCTCGGTCACGCTGCTGGGCGGTATCAAGCTGGGCAGTGCCAACCTTGGCGACATCGGCAAATCGGCATCGTTCGGGTATTCCCTGGGGCCGTTGATCAGCTGGAATTTCCCGCTCAACGGCGCGGCGCGTGCGCGCGTGCGCGAAAACCGGGCGATCGCCGATGGATCATTGGCGCGGTTTGATGGCACCGTGCTGACCGCGCTGAAAGAGGCCGAACAGGCGCTTGCCCGCGCCGGCGGCGCCACCCTGCGTGAGGCGGCGCTGCGCCGCGCGGTCACCGCCAGCAGCGATGCGGCGCGGCTGTCGCGCATACGCTTTGACAATGGCGCCGACAGTTTTCTGCAATTGCTCGATACCGAACGCCAGCGTGCGTCGGCGCGTGCGGCACTCGCGCAGGCAGAGGCCGAACGCGCCGACGCGCAGATCAGCGTGTTCAAGGCGCTTGGAGGCGGCTGGTAAAGCCGGCGGCTGGTGATCGCCACTTGCAACGATTGGCGCAGCCCTTTAATCGCTTGATTAAAGGAGTTGTCACCATGCAGATCGACGCAAACCTGGCCGCCGTGGTTACCGGCGGCGCATCCGGCCTTGGCCGCGCCACGGCCGAGGCGCTGGCTGCTGCCGGCGCGAAAGTCACGATTTTCGATATCAACGATGAACTGGGCGCGGGCGTTGCCGCCGCGATCGGCGGCACGTTCGTCCATGTCGATATCATGGACGAACAATCGGTTATCGACGGTTTTGCCGCCGCGCGCGCCGCCTATGGCCAGGAACGCGTGCTGGTCCATTGCGCTATGGCGCAGCGCAAGGGCAAGACGGTCGGCCGCAACAAGGAAACCGGCGAACTGACCCGGCTGTCGACCGAGGACTATGCCTTTTCCGCGCAGGGCATCCTGATCGCCAGCTATCGCGTGGCGTCGCTGTCGGCGCTGGGCATGGCGGCGACCGAACCGCTGGAAGATGGCGAACGCGGTACGATCATCCTGACCGCGTCGGTCGCAGCGCAGGATGCGCAGATCGGGCAGGTCGCCTATGGCTCGGTGAAGGCCGGGGTGAACGGGCTGGTGCTGCCGATGGCGCGCGACCTGATGGGTTTCGGCATCCGCGTGAACGCGATCATGCCGGGCATTTTCGGCACCCCGCTGCTGGGCCGCCTGCCGCAAAAGGTGCTCGACGGGTTGAGCGCGTCGGTACCCTTTCCCAAACGGCTGGGCCGTCCGGAAGAATACGCCAGCCTGGCGCTGGAACTGGTGCGCAACGGCTATTTCAACGGGCAGGCGATCCGGCTCGATGGCGCGCTTCGCATGGCGCCGCGTTAGAACTTGGCCGCGCTTGCGCGCGGCGCAGACCCCCGCCCCTGCAGCAAAGGATAGCCCGATGACCCAATCCCCGTTTCGTGACGACATTCTGGCCGGCCAGGTGGCGTTTATCGCCGGCGGCACCAGCGGCATCAATCTGGGCATCGCGCGGCGGTTTGCCGAACTGGGCGCAAAGGTCGCGGTGCTGGGCCGCAACCCGGAAAAAGCGGCAGGGGCGGCGGCGCAGATCGGGCATGACGCGATCTGGCGCACCGCCGATGTGCGCGACTATGGGGCGATTCGCGCGGCGATGGAATCGGTGCGGGGTGACCTGGGCGCGTTCGACATTGTGGTGTCGGGGGCGGCGGGCAATTTCCTGGCGCCGGTGCTGGGCATGTCGGCCAACGCGTTCAAGGCGGTGGTGGATATCGACCTGATCGGCACGTTCAACGTGTTTCGCGGCTGTCACGATCTGCTGGCGGATCATGCCTCGCTCATCGCGATCACGGCCGGCCAGGCGGTCAATGCCATGGCGATGCAGGCGCATGCCTGCGCGGCCAAGGCCGGGATCAACCAGCTGGTGCGCGTCATGGCGCTGGAATGGGGGCCAAACGTGCGGGTTAACGGCATTTCGCCCGGCCCGATCGCCGATACCGAGGGCATGTCGCGGCTGGCGCCCGATCCCGCCACGCGGGCCGCGCACTATGACCGCATCGCCATGAAGCGCTGGGGCACGTGCGCCGAAATTGCCGAAGCCGCGGTGTTCCTGTCCAGCGCGGCTGCGGGCTACATCACCGGCACCATCCTCGATGTCGATGGCGGCAGCCAGATCGGTGATGCATCGCGCATCAACACCGATCGCGGGCTGGCCTGAACGGTTTCACGCCTTGGGCGGATTGATGATCGGGTCACCCAGTTTCAACTGCTTGCCATCGGTGATGATCACCCGGTCGCCAAGGTGGGCGATGCGGAACAGCTTGGCCGCGAATGCCTCGGGCACGCCGATGCAGCCGTTGGTGGCATAGCCGCGTTCGACCTTGCTGCCGTGGATCGACACGCCATCATTGGTCAGCCGCAACATCCACGGCATCGGCACGTCATAGATGGTGGACACGTGGGTCGCGTCCTTTTGCGTGATCGGGAACACGCCGATCGGTGTCGGTTTGTCGCCATAACCCTTCAGGATGGCGGTCGCGCCAACCTCGTGGCCGTTTTCGAACACCGACAGCACCCGCGCGGTCAGATCGACGGTGATCACCAGCGGGCCGGGCGTCCCCTTGCTTTCATCCCAGTAAAACTGGCCAAACTTGATCGGGCCGGGAATGGTCAGGATCGACCGGACCACAAACGGGCTGTCGGCGATCGGCCGTGCTGGCGTGGATTGTTTCAGTGCGGATTGTCTTGGCGCAGACGGGGCAGCGGCGTGCACCGGGGGCAGCGGGCGGTCGTGCACCGGGCCGGGATCGGCGCGCACGATGCCGACCAGATCCTGCACCACGTGCAGCGACAGCACCGCCAGCAGCGCAGCCACCACCACGCCGCCGGCCACCAGCGGCAGCCGCCGCCGGCTCGTCCATTTGCGCCATCCTGGCGGCAAGGCCCACATTGCCCGGCTCCTTGTTGGTCCTGATCGGTTCGTCGCGTTGCTGGTTTCGCGCCGGTGACCATAGGCGAAAACCCGTGCAAACGGGTTGATCAGAATGGTTAACCCGTCCTTGCCACACCCATACCCAGCCAGGTCAACCGGCGCCACACCGCTTCCAGCGGGCCCTGCCCAAACCGCGCCAGCCACACCCCCGGCCAGGCCAGCATCGCCGCCCAGCCCAGCGGAATGAACAGCGGCACGGCCCCGCGCGGCAGCACCATGCCCAGCCCCAGCCCCCAGCCCGAAAACACCGCCCCCATCAGCACCGTCGTGCCCAGGTAATTGGTAAACGCGGTGCGGCCGGTCGCGGCCAGCACACGCCCGGCGGCAGTGGTCGTCACCATCGGCGAGGCCAGCATCAGCAACGCGGCATAGCCCAGCGCCATCGCCAGATGCGGCAGCGCGCTCAGCGTTTCGATCACCGCGAACATCGCGCGCGGCGGAAAGTCATGCACGGCAATCCACCACGCCAGCGCCAGCGTCAGCACCCCGCCCGCGCCCGTTCCCACCGCCGCCATGCGGATCAGCGCTGTCCGCGCCCAGCCACCGGCCCAAAATCCGCTGCGATGCAGCGCCATGCCGATCAGCATCAGCGGCAGCGTTTCGGTAAAGGTCGATACCGTGGTCTGAAATGGCAACCACGGCGCGGTGGCCAGCCGCAGCCGGATGGCGGTCACGAACGATGCTGCCAGAATCCGCTGGTCATCCGCGATCGACGCGGCGATTCGCATGCCCATTGCCGCCTCATCCGCGCGGTCGGCGGCCAGGCCATGCCCGGCCAGCACTGCCTGTTCCGCCGCAATCCCCGCCACCGCGCCGATCGCGTCCAGCCCATGGCTGACCACAAACACCGCGCAGCCGATGGCCGCGAGTACCTGTGCGCTCTGCCGGCACAGCAGCAACGCGCACAGCCCGCACAGCGCATAGGGAAACAGGATATCGCCCCACCACAGCAGCAGATAATGCGCGTAACCAAATACGCCGAGCCAGACCAGCCGCCGTGCCTGCAGGCCCGGCCCCCAGTGCCCGCGCCGGTCGGCAGCGTCGATGAACAGCAACATGCTGGCGCCGAACAACAGCGTGAACAGCGCACGCATCTTGCCCTCAAACAGCACGAACGCGATCACGAACCACAGATCGCCGCCCGGCTCTGCGCGCGGCAGGTGCGGGCTGAAACTGGCCTGCGTGGGGCCCCAAAACCCGGTCACGTTGATGGTCAGAATGCCCAGCAGCGCCACGCCACGGACAAAATCGATCGCAGCAATGCGCTGGTTGACCGGGGCTGATACCAGGTCGCGTGATGCGCGCTTCATACCTCCCGCCCGGCCTCCACACCCGACCACCATAACTACTGGTATCGTTGGTGGTCGGGTGGGGAGGCGGGGCGGGAGGTATGACTGCACGTCAGTGCAGCTCCGTATATGGGGTCAGCGGTTGACGACAAGACAGGTCAGGCCGGCGGATTTCAGGCCGGCACAGGCCGCTTTGGCACCCGCCTCGGAATAGCCGCCGGCCATCAGCCGGGCCACCCCGGTGCCGGCGTCGATCCGCGCATGGCCGGCGATTTCGGGCCGGTTGCGCAGTTTCGCCCACAGCGCATCGGCGTTGGATTTCTGGCCAAACGCGCCCAGTTGAACGCGCCAGCCGCCGCCGTTGTCCGACGCGGGTGCCGGTTGCGCGGCACGCGGTGCGGGGGCGGGCTTTGGCGCGGGGCCTGCAACTTTTGTCGTGGCGGCCGGCGCCGGCGCCCGCGTTGGGGTGCGGGCCGCGGCGCCCTGCGCCGGCAGGGTCACCGGCTGCGCATAATCGGCGCCGGCGGTTATTGGCGCACGGGTGTCGGCCACCGGCGCGGTCAACGTGGTCGCGGCCGGAACGTCGGGCTGCGTCGTGCGCGCCGGCGGCAGTTCCACGCGTTCGATCGCGCGGGGTGCGGGGGCGGCGGACGCGGTGCGCACCGGAGCCACGGTGGCGACCGGTGGGGCAGCGCCCAGATCGGCGGCGCTCATCTGCTGCGCGCGCGTTGCGGTCGTCTTGCGCTCCAGCTCGCCGGCCAGCGCCACGCCCTGCTGGCGCTGTTCCAGCGGCAGCGCTTCGTTCATCGCGGCCAGGCTGTTGATCGCCTGTTGCAGCCCGGCGTTGGCGGCGCGGGTCATCAGCGCATAGGCGCGCACCGGGTCCTTTGGCGCATAGTCGCCATTGTACGATGCGATGCCCAGGATATACATCGCGCGCGGTTCACCACGGTCGGCAGCCGCGTTCAGCCACGGCATCGCATCGGACTGGCGATTGGTCTGGAACAGCAGGATGCCATAATTGTCGGCGGCGCGGATATGGCCCTTTTTCGCGGCGCGGGCATAGAAATCCTCTGCCTTGGCCAGGTCTTTTGGCACGCCCCGGCCCAGTTTATAGGCCTGGCCCATGTTGAACATCGCATCGGAGTCGCCCTTGGCCGCGGGGCCCTGCCATTGTCCCACCGCAGCGTCGTAATCGCCGCGCGTCCAGGCATCGACGCCCTCTTTGACCTGGGCCATCGCTGGCACGGCCGTCACCGCCATCAGTGCGCCAATGCACAGACCTGCCGCCACCCGCGCCATCATTCCCGTCATTCCCTGCCTGTGAATCATGCCGATCCCGCCCCTGCTTACCGCACCTTCCGGTCAATGCGCTGGTAAACGAATCTGAAACGCGCGTCATGGTCCTTGTGTCGATGGTGATCGGTCAATGCCGCAAAATTTGCCCCAATTCAGGCCTCGGTAGCACCAAAAGGGCCCTTTTTTGCGCACAAAGCGCCGGTTTGGGCGATCGTTAACCCAAATTTGAGGGAGTTCTGGGATGTAAAAGCCACGACCAAATCGATCATGGTGGGGAACAGGCGTTGCGGGTACTTGCTCTGGCATCTCAAAAAGGCGGATCTGGCAAGACAACCTTGTCGGGCCACCTGGCCGTTCAGGCCCAGCGCGCCGGCGCCGGCCCAGTCGTGCTGGTCGATATCGATCCGCAAGGCTCGCTGACCGAATGGTGGAACGAACGTACGGCAGAATATCCCGCGCTGGCGCAGACCAGCGTCAACCGGCTGGCGACCGATCTGGCGCTGTTGCGCCAGCAGGGCTTTAAACTGGCGGTCATCGATACCCCGCCGGCGATCACCATGGCGATCCAGGCGGTCATCCAGGTATCCGAACTGATTGTCGTGCCCACGCGTCCCAGCCCGCACGATCTGCGCGCCGTTGGCGCCACTGTCGAACTGTGCGAACGCGCGGGCAAGCCGCTGATCTTTGTGGTCAACGCCGCCACTGCGCATGCGCGAATCACGGCGGAGGCCGCCGTGGCGCTGAGCCAGCATGGCACGGTCGCACCGGTCACGCTGCATCACCGCACCGATTTTGCCGCATCGATGATCGATGGCCGGACCGTGATCGAAATCAACCCGACTGGCAAATCGGCGCTCGAAGTGGCCGGGCTGTGGACCTATGTTTCGGAACGGCTGGAAAAGAATTTCCGGCGGACGGTGTTTGCCGTGCCGAATACCCCCGCGGCTTTGGCCGGGCCGGCCGCGCGGTCGGCCGGCGGCGGCTTTGGCCGTCGCGTGATCGGGTCCTGAGGCGGGCATGGCGGTCAGGGGGGCCAAGTCATTTGCATCGCTGGGCGCGGGCCTGCTGGGCCGCAGCGGCGCGCGGCGCGTGCCGCTGTCGTTTGTGACCGCGCTGTCGGATGGCGATGCGTCGGGCAGTGCCGCGATACCCGATATTTCTCCGGTCAACGATGATACCGTGATTCTGCCTGCCGCCCTGCAACCACAAGAAACGCCGCTGCCCGAAGTGGTGTTGCAGGTGATGCGGCTGACCCGCGCGATCGAGGCCGATTCGCGCAGCCCTGACTTGCCCGAACCCGCAGCCGTGGCGGCAACCCCGCCGGCGCCGACGATCGATGTCATCCGGCCAAAGGCGTTTACGCTGCGGCTGGATGCCGACCACCACCGCCGGTTGCGCGCGATTGTCCAGGCCGAAGGGCGCAGTGCCCAGCGCGTGCTGATCGATGCGCTCGACAATTACAATGACCAGACCCGCGCCGCGCCTGCCGTGGCTGAACCCGTTCCTGCGACACCATCGTCGCCCCGCCGAACCATGACCGGAAGCAAGCCATGACCGCCCACCGCGAAACTGCCCACACCCAGTCCAACAGCGCCATTGGCGCACCGCGTCTGCACGGCCGCAGGCTGGCGCTGCTCGCCACCGGCATCGCCGGGGTGGCCCTGCTGGGCGGATGTTCCAGCCATGCCCCGCGCCCCGACAAGATGGCGCGCGCATCGCAAGAGGCGCTGACCAAGGGCGACATCGCGCACGCGGTCACGCTGGCCGAATCCGCGGTTGCTGCCGATGGCCGCAATCCGGCGATGCGGCTGTTGCTGGCCAATGCCTATCTGCGCGGTGGCCGGTTTGAATCCGCGCGTACAGCCTATTCCGACGCGATCGAACTGGGCGATGACAGCGCGCGCGCCGCGCTTGGCCTGGTGCTGACCGATCTGGCGCTGGGGCGCAGCGCGTCGGCGCTCGATACCATCAATACCTATGGCGATGTGCTGCCGGTGGCCGATCTGGGCCTGGCGCTGGCCATGGCCGGGCAGAACCAGCGCGGCATCGGCGTGTTGACCGACGCGATTCGCAAAGGCCAGAACACCCCCAAAGTGCGGCAGAACCTGGCCTATGCCTATGCCCTGTCGGGGATGTGGGCCGATGCCAAGATCATGACCAGCCAGGATGTGCCCGCCGACCAGGTCAATCCCCGGTTGCAGGCCTGGGCAGCGATGGCCAGCCCCGAAGACGGCCGCCGCCGCGTCGCCAGCCTGCTGGGCACGCCGCTGATCGGCGACACTGGCCAGCCCGAAGCACTGGCGCTGGCGCATTTTCCGGCCGCACCTGGCGCCCCTGCCGAAGCCGCGCCACCGGCCAGGGCCGTGGCGGCAGAATTGCCGCCGGTGCAGGCCGATGCCACCACCGGTGCGCTGGCCCGCATCGACCTGCCTGCTGCGAAGACGCCGGAACCTGCTGCCGCACCTGTCGCACCGGTTGCCGTCGCGGCCCCTGCGCCGCAGCGTCCCGCAAAGGCCCCCGTGCCGACCAGGCTGAAATTCCCCGTGCGCGCCGCATCGGCAGCATCGCACGGCATGGGCACGCATCTGGTACAGCTGGGCGCGTTCAACAGCGCCGAATCGGCCAAGCGCGCGTGGCAGCATTTCGTATCGCGCAACCCGTCGCTGACCGGTCACCCGAACATGATCACCAAGGTCACCGTGCGCGGGCGTGATTTCTGGCGCGTGCAGGCCGCCGGTTTTGCCGGCCAGGCCTCTGCCACATCGCTGTGCGGTTCACTGCGCGCGCATGGCGGCGCCTGCCTGGTGATGGCGCTGAATGCCGCCGCGCATGTCAATGGCGTGGCCACCGCCGATGGCCATGCGGCCCATCCGGCGGTGCGCCCGGCCTCCACCCCGGCGGCCAAGGCGCACCCGCGCAAGACTGACGCAGCGCGGTAAGGCGGGATTGCTATAGACCCGGAGGTGGTGGTCAGCTGACGTTTAATCGGCGGCTCGTCCAGAGGCTGCCTGCACACGATCCCATATTTCATCGGTCGTCGTCTGATACATTCCGCGAAGCGCCCACCGCACACGCAGATCGCTTCGTGCTTCAGTTTCTATTCGGTCGATAAATTCTGGCCCGTGGTGTTGTAGCAGGTCTTCGATCGGCCCGGCCGCGACAAGGCCAATGACCATCTGTGCCTCCGTACGATAGTCGATCAGCAAATCTCCTGTCGAATACTGACTAATCACATGCTTGATGACCGCCCATGCAAACTCCGGCTGTTCTTCGGACAATTCGAGCATGGACATTCCGTCCGACTGCGTTTGGCCGGACGCTTCGCCGGGCGCTCGCGCGTAAGCGATCCACTCCGCCCCAATCTGTTCTACCGTCTGTTTCACTGCGACAAATTGGCACGCCCGCTGGATGTCCGCTAGTGGGTCGGAAGCAGATATTGCCCAACCCATCGTTCGTCATTCCTGCGAAGGCAGGAATCCAGTTCCGAGCTGGCGGTAATATCGGTCCGTCTGGCTTTTTCGTGAGGTAGCTACTGGATTCCTGCGTTCGCAGGAATGACGAAGCGTAGGGGGTGAGCGAGTCGCAATCACCGCCAACCGGCATTACCCGATCTGCATGCCGCCCTTGAACAGCGCGGTTACGCGGCCTTCGACCGGGCGGCGGTCGAACGGGGTGTTGCCGGCGCTGGCGGCCATCTTGTCGGATGAAACCACCCAGGGGCGAGTCGGGTGGACCAGCGCGATGTCGGCCTCTGCGCCCACGCGCAGCACCCCGGCATCGACCCCCAGCAGCCGTGCGGGCGCGCCGGCCAGCAGATCGAACGCACGTGCCAGATCGATATGCCCGTCGCGCACCAGCGTCAGCGTCAGCGGCAGCAGCGTTTCGGCGCCGGCCATGCCCGGTTCGGCATCGACAAATGGCAGCCGCTTGTCTTCGGGGCCGCGCGGGTCATGCCCCGATGCGATCACGTCGATCGTGCCATCGGCGATGGCATCGACCACCGCGCGGCGGTCGGCGTCCTGCCGCAGCGGCGGCGACATCCGCGCAAACGTGCGGAAATTCGCCAGTTCCAGATCCGACAGCATGAAATGCGCAGGGGTTACCCCGGCGGTCACGCGCAGCCCACGTGCCTTCGCCTGGCGCACGAGATCGAGCGCGCGGGCGGTGGTCACCTGGCGAAAATGGATATGCGCGCCGGTCATTTCGCTGATTGCGATGTCGCGCGCCACGGCCAGCGCCTCTGCCTCTGCGGGCGCGCTCGGCAGGCCCAGCCGGGTGGCCATTTCGCCCGCGGTGGCGACTGCGCTGCCGACCATTCCGGCGTCTTCGGCATGGGTGACGATGATCAGGCCCAGCATGGCGCAATAGCTCGCGATGCGCGTCATCACCCCCGAATCGCCGATCCACCGCCGCCCGGTGGCAACGGCGCGCGCGCCGGCATCGCGCATCAGCGCCAGTTCGGCCATTTCCACGCCATCCAGCCCGCGCGTCGCGGCGGCCAGCGGGTGAATCCACATGTCGGGCTTGCCCGATTGCGCGGCAAACCGCACGCGCGCCGGATGGTCCAGCGGCGGCGCCTGATCGGGCATCAGCGCGGCGCGGGTGATGCCGCCAAAATGAAACGCCGGTTTATCGACCGCAAACACGCCCAGATCGACCAGCCCGGGGGTGACCAGTTGCCCGCCGGCATCGATCACCGTGTCGCCCGGTGCCGGCGCCACATCGCCCAGCGCGACAATCCGGCCTGCGGAGAGGCGAATCGCGCCCGACTGCGGATCACCGCTGGCCAGTACCAGCCGCCCGCCGATAATGGTGATCGGATCGGGGATCATGCGCCCGGCTCCGCCACGGTGGCCCAGCCCGGCACGTTGCGGGCGCGGCGGGTCAGCACGTCAAGACAGGCCATGCGGATGGCCACCCCGCTTTCGACCTGGTGGGTGATCAGGCTGCGGGTGGGGTGGTCAGCGACCTGGCTGTCGATTTCAATGCCGCGGTTCATCGGGCCGGGATGCATGACCAGCGCATCGGGCTCCGCACGTGCCAGCCGGTCCAGCGTCAGGCCATACAGATGGCGGTATTCACGCGGGGAGGGGATGAACTGGCCCTGCATGCGTTCCTGTTGCAGTCGCAGCATCATCACCACATTGGCGCCCTTCAGCGCGGCGTTGAAATCGTGGAATGGCTGCACGCCCATCGCTTCGATTTCGGCAGGCATCAGCGCCGGTGGTGCACACACGCGCACATTGGCGCCCAGCGCGGTCAGCGCCAGGATGTTGGACCGCGCCACCCGGCTGTGCAGAATGTCGCCACAGATGGTGACGTTCAACCCGTTGAGATCGCTGCCGCGCGGCAGATGCAGCGCATGGCGGATGGTCAGCGCATCCAGCAGCGCCTGCGTCGGATGTTCGTGCTGCCCGTCGCCGGCGTTGAGCACGGGGCAATCGACTTTCCCGGCGATCAGCCGCACCGCGCCCGAACTGGCGTGGCGGATGACAATCGCATCGGCGCGCATGGCGTTGAGCGTCATCGCCGTATCGATCAGCGTTTCGCCCTTTTTCACGCTGGATGTCGCGGCGTGCATGTTCACCACGTCGGCGCCCAAGCGTTTGCCAGCGATTTCAAACGACAGCAGCGTGCGCGTCGAATTTTCGAAAAAGGCATTGATGATGGTCAGGCCCGACAGCAGCGCGGCGCGTTTCTGCGACTGGCGGTTGAGCGCGACCCACTGTTCCGCCTCATCCAGCAAAAACAGGATTTCGTGGCGGGCCAGCATCCCGATCCCGGTCAGATCACGATGAGGGAACGCCAGCGTGCCGGCGGGATATTCGCGGGGGGCATGCTCACCGGCGTGCGCGACGGGGCTGGCAGCAAGGGGTGGGGCCGATGGTTGCATCGAACATCAGCCCGTAGGGGCGGCGGCGGCGTATGCCAAGTGTTTCGGCTGGCACAATCGGCAAATGGGTCATAGATATCCCCCATGAAATTCGCACGCATGGTCTGGAAGATCCTCGTCGCTATCAAGGATGGGCTGGTGCTCGCCTTGTTGTTGCTGTTTTTTGGCGGCCTCGCGCTCGCGCTGTCGTTCAAACCGGCGCCCGGCCATGTGCACGAAGGCGCGCTGGCGATCACGCTCGACGGCCCGGTGGTGGAGGAACGCACGCGGATCGAACCGACCGCGCTGCTGCTGGGCGGGGGCAACAAACGGCACCAGTATGTGGCGCACGATCTGATCCGCGCGATCGAGGCGGCAGCAGGCGATGCGCGGATTCGCGCAGTCACGCTGGATCTGGAAGATTTCAGCGGCAGCGGCCAGGTCACGCTGTCGCGGATCGGCGCGGCGCTCGACAAAGTGCGCCATGCCGGAAAACCGGTGCTGGTGCGTGCGACCATGTACGATGATGCCAGCTATCTGCTGGCCGCGCATGCCACCGAGGTGTGGGTTGATCCGCTGGGCGGGGTGCTGGTGCGCGGGCCGGGCGGGACCCTGCTGTTTTACCACAGCCTGCTCGAACGGCTGAAGATCAAGGCGCATGTGTTCAAGGTCGGCACCTACAAAAGCGCGGTCGAACCGTTCCTGCGCGACAACCTGTCGCCCGAAGCGCGTGAGGCCGACAACGCGGTTTATGGCGCGCTGTGGCAGGATTGGCAGGCCGATGTAAAAACCGCGCGTCCGCGCGCCAATGTGGCGTTGGTAACCGCCGACACTGCCAAATGGCTGAACGCATCGGGTGGCGATGCAGCCAAGGCGGCGGTGGCCGCCGGGCTGGCCGACCGGATCGGTGACAAGGTCAGTTTTGGCAAACGCGTGGCCGAAGTGGTCGGCACCGACAAGGACGGGCCGGAAGGCGCGTACAAGGCGACCAAATTGGGCACGTATCTGGCCGATCTGGGCGACGGCGATGCAGGCACAGGCAGTCAGGGCAAGGGCAAGGCCATCGCGGTGGTCACCATCGGTGGCGATATCGTCGATGGCAATGCCGGGCCGGGCAGCGCCGGTGGCGATCGTATAGCCCGGCTGATCGACAAGGCAGCGGCCAGTGGCGATTATGCCGCGCTGGTGGTGCGCGTCGATTCGCCTGGTGGATCGGTCACGGCGGCCGAACGCATCCGCGCCGCAATCGCCCGGTTCAAGGCACACAAAGTGCCGATCGCGGTATCGATGGGCAATCTTGCGGCCAGCGGCGGTTATTGGGTATCCACGCCCGCTGACCGGATTTTTGCCGCACCTGCCACCATTACCGGATCGATCGGCATCTTTGCGGTCATCCCCAGTTTTGAAGACGCGCTGGGCAAGGTCGGGGTTGGCACCGACAGCATCCATTCCACCCCGCTGTCGGGCCAGCCCGATGTGTTGGGCGGGTTCAACCCTGCGGTCGAGGCCGTGCTGCAAAGCCAGATCAACATGGGTTATCAGCGCTTTGTCGGGCTGGTCGCCACCGCGCGGCACCAGACCCCCGCCGCGATCGACCATATCGCCCAGGGGCGGGTGTGGGATGGCGATACCGCCCGCCGGATTGGTCTGGTCGATGAATTCGGCGATCTTGATCAGGCGGTTGCCTGGGCGGCGCACCGCGCCAATGCCACGCAATGGCACCCGGTTTACCTGACCGACACGCAGGATTCGTTTGGCGGCGTGATCCAGCAATTGTTGTCCGACGATGCCGACAGTGACGCCGACAGCGCGGGCGATGCCGCCAGCGTGGGCGGCGGGCGCGATCTGGTGGCGCGGGTGGCCAATGCGCAGGCGGCGCTGGCCGGGCAGTTTGCGGGCGATCTGGATCGCCTGCTGGGCGGGACCGGCGCGCAGGCCTATTGCCTGGAATGCGCGGGGCTTGGCGCCCAGACCGCGGCGGCCGATACCAACGTGCAAACGCTGGCGCGCAACCATCCCGGCCTGCTGTCGCTGCTGGCCGGATGGCTGCGGTGATGGTGCTGCAGCCGGTGCTTTGTGCGCGTGCAGCGGCGTGCCGGGGCACCATGTCGCCAAGACTTGCCCTTTTGCCCCCGCTGCGATAGGGGCGGCGCTCGCTTTTCGCCGGATGCGGGCGTGGCGGAACTGGTAGACGCGCTGGATTTAGGTTCCAGTATCGCAAGATATGGGGGTTCAAGTCCCTTCGCCCGCACCAGATCCTCCGGTCCGGCACCGACCCCGAATTCGAACGTGAACAAGCCTGCCGACCGCGAAACAATCGCTGTCGATGCGTAGAAAGTTGGATGCAACCGAGATGCAGATCGTCGAAACCAGCAACGAGGGCCTGACGCGCGCCTATACCGTGACCATTGCGGCCGCGGATATCGCCGCGCGCATTGAGGGCGAGATCACCAAGATCGCGCCGACGGTGCGCATGCCCGGCTTTCGCCCCGGCAAAGTGCCCGCCAATCTGGTGCGCAAGCTGCATGGCCCCGCCATCCATCAAGAAGCGTTGCAGACCGCGATTCGCGAAGCGCTGGACCGGCTGGTGGTTGACCAGGGCCTGCGCCCGGCGACTCAGCCGGCGGTTGCGCTGAACGAAGGTTATAACCAGGGCCAGGATGCGGAACTGGCGGTATCGCTGGAAGTGCTGCCGGTGATCGAAGCGCCGTCAACCGATGGACTGAAGCTGGAAAAGCTGGTCGTGCCGGTGACCGACGTTGAGGTTGAAGAAGCGGTGGCGCGGATTGGCCAGGGGCAGAAAACCTTTACCGATGCCGACGCGGGCGCCGCTGCGCGTACCGGTGACCAGATCGTGATCGATTTTGTGGGCAAGCTGGATGGCGTGGCGTTTGACGGCGGCACCGCCGAAGATGCGCCGCTGGAACTGGGCGCAGGTCGCTTTATCCCCGGTTTTGAAGAACAGCTGACCGGCGTGGTCGCTGGTGATGAAAAGACCATCACCGTGACGTTCCCCGATGATTATCCGGCGGAAAACCTGAAAGGCCAAAGCGCCACTTTCGACATCACGGTCAAGGCGGTGAAGGTTGCGGGCGAATTTGTCGCCGACGACGATTTCGCCAAGCAGCTCGGCCTGGAAAGCATCGAACAGCTGCGCGGGCTGCTGCGCGGCCAGCTGGAACAGGAAACTGCCGGGCTGACCCGCACGCAGATGAAGCGCCAGCTGCTCGACGTGCTGGCCGCCGGGCATGATTTTGCCGTGCCGCCATCGATGGTTGAGGCTGAATTCGAACAGATCTGGCAGCAGTTGATGCAGGAAGCCGGCAACGAGGAAAATCCCGAAGACGCGCTTAAGGAAATTGAAGCGGAAAAGGACGATTACCGCCGGATTGCCGAACGCCGCGTGCGGCTGGGGCTGTTGCTGTCGGAAATCGGCCAGGCCAATGGCGTGACCATTTCCAACCAGGAAATGGACATGCTGGTTCGCCAGGCGGCACAGCAATACCGTGAAGAAGACCGCCAGCGGTTCCTGGAATATATCCGTGCGGAACCGATGGCAGCGGCCCAGCTGCGTGCGCCGCTGTACGAAGACAAAGTGGTCGATTTCCTGTTCGACAAGGCCGAAGTGACCACCCGCGAAGTGACGCGCGACGAACTGCAGGCCGCAATCGAAGCGGACGAAGACGGTAACCCGGCGCCGATCGCAGCCGCTGCCGCCGCAGAAGCGCCCGCGCCCAAGAAAAAGGCCGCGGCCAAGAAAAAGCCTGCTGCGGTCGAAGAAACCGCTGCTGAAGCGCCGGCCGAAGCCCCGGTTGTCGAGGCCGCCGCCGCCG
The DNA here is from genome assembly GCF_040398825.1 of Novosphingobium sp. Lineage (GTDB taxonomy): Bacteria > Pseudomonadota > Alphaproteobacteria > Sphingomonadales > Sphingomonadaceae > Novosphingobium. The sequence goes on along the minus strand of NZ_JBBATI010000001.1, from coordinate 230,687 downwards.
AAGCGCCTGCGCCCAAGAAAAAGGCGGCGCCGAAGAAAAAGCCGGCAACCGACGACGCTGCCGACGCCTGACGCGCGCGGCCGCGATCATCGCGGCCTGGCCAGCTGCCCAAAAAGGGGGCGGTCCTGCGGGATCGCCCCCTTTTTGCATCCGTAGCCGGCCTTAGCAGCGATACGGATTGCCCATGCGAATCACGCTGTGAGAGATTCGCCGCAGCGGTGATTGTTTTTGCACGATGGCGTGCCACCAAACGGCCCAGGCAGTTTGCTTTTTTTCGGCCATCGGCGTGGATCACGCGCAGCAGCGAAACCCAGGGGGGATCGTCGATGCATACCGTGCGCAATCGCAAAGGCCTGTCATCACGCGCGCAAGCCGCACGGGAACGCGCGGGCCGGGATCGGGCCGCGCTGCACAACCAACCGGCGCAGGACAAACCCCCGTCGCGACCCCCGGTGGAAGAGGCAGCGTTCATGCTGCGCCCTGGCACACCGGCCGCACCCGGATTTCCTGCCGACCTGATCGTTCCTCCGCATCGCGGCGCGGTCATTACCCCGGCCAGCTGGCCACAGCCCGCCGTGCCGCTGTCCGGTGTTCGCCGGTCGACTGGCAAAGCCGCGCGCAAGGCAGCCCGCCGCGCCGCCGCGCAGGCGGAAGCGCAGGCCGCTACCCGGGCCGCCACTGCACCGGTTGCCACCGTTGCCCTGCACCAGATCGTTGCGCTGTCAGCCGCTGAACCGGTCGAGCCTGCGCGTGCCCCCGCACGCCCGCTATCGTCGCTGTATGGGGCGTCGCTGTCTGCCCTGCCCGATCACGAACCAATCCCGGTTCCAGCCCCGATCGCGGCCATGGCGGATGCGCGCGCATCGCCCGACGCCGGCGCGCCCGGTCGCGCGCTGGCAGTGCGACGACAGGGGTTTATCGATATCCTGGCGTTTGCGTTGCGCGACAGCGGGCGACGGTTGGCGCGCTGGTCATCGGCGCGCCGCCGCGCCGACGACATGAAAGACAAACTGGCCCGGGCCGAAGCGCGGATGCGCGCGATGGAGGCGCAACTGGCCGCGCTGCGCGCCTTGCAGGAACGCGTGCGCTAACTCACGCACGTCATTTGATCGGACTTTCGCGCCAGGTATTCAGCGTCGGTATCGCCAGCGGCGCGGTGCGCGCCGCTTCATAGGCGGCGCCCGCGGCCAGCACGCGCGCATCATCCCACGCGGTGCCGATGAACGACAGCCCCACCGGCAGACCCTCGATCGCGCCCATCGGCACGGTCAGGTGGGGATAGCCCGCCACCGCCGGCAATGATCCCGCGCCCAGTTGCAATCCGTGATCGCCGGTGACCTGGTCAATCGGCCAGGCGGGCCCCCCGGTCGGCGCGATCAGCAGCGCCAGATGCTGCGTCGCCAGCAGGCGGTCGATGCCGTCCTTGCCCGCCAGCCGCAGTGAATTGGCGCGGGCCTTGGCATAGGCGGCGGCATCGGTGGTTTTTTCTGCCGCTTCAAACTGGTCCTGACCAAACCAGCGCATTTCGGCAGCGGCATGCGTGCGGTTGAACGCGATCACATCGGCCAGCGTGCGCACCGACACGGGCCCGGGCAGACCGGCCAGATAGCTGCCCAGATCGGCGCGCAATTCGTAATTCAGCACGGTGTTTTCGTCGCGGCCCATCGCCGGGTCGAACGCATAATCCAGTTCAACCAGTTCGGCCCCGGCGGCCTTCAGATCGGCCAGGGCGCGGTCGAACAGCGCGATCACTTTGGCATCGTCGCCCACCGCCTTGCGCAAAATGCCCAGCCGCACGCCCTTAAGGCTGGCCCCGGCCAGCGCGGCGACATAGTCGGTCTTGTGGCGGTCGGCCGTGGCCGTGGCGGCATCGGCCGGATCGCTGCCGGCCATCGCGGTCAACAGCAGCGCGGCATCGTGCACGCTGGTCGTCATCGGCCCGGCGGTGTCCTGGCTGTGGCTGATCGGCACGATGTGGGTGCGGCTGACCAGGCCCACCGTAGGCTTGAACCCCACCAGGCCGTTCATCGCTGCCGGACAGGTGACCGACCCGTCGGTTTCGGTGCCGATCGCTGCCCAGGCCAGGCCGGCCGCTACCCCGGCGCCGCTGCCCGACGATGATCCGCACGGGGACCGGTCGGTGGCATAGGGGTTGCGCGTCTGCCCGCCCACCGCGCTCCACCCGCTGGACGAAAAGCTGGAACGGATGTTGGCCCATTCCGACAGGTTGGTCTTGCCCAGAATGACCACGCCGGCGGCGCGCAGCCGGGCCACCAGCGGCGCATCGCGCCCGGTCACATTGCCGGCCAGCGCCAGGCTGCCGGCGGTGGTCGGCATCGGCCCGGCCACCTCGATATTGTCTTTGACCAGGATCACCTTGCCCGCCAGCGGCCCGGGCATTGCGGCTGCCGCTGCCGCGTCACGCCCTGCATCGGGGTTGACCGCGACCACGGCGTTCAGTTGCGGCCCGACATGGTTGAGCGCAGCGATGCGCGCCAGATAGGTGGCAAGGCTTTCATCGGCATGGGCGGGGGTTGCCAGTGCAGTCCCGGCCAGCGCGGCGCCGGTCAGCAGCAGCGTCGCCAGCGGTCGGCGGGTTGCGGGCAGTGTGGTCATCATTGGTAAAATCCCCCGGTCTGGTGCGCCGTGCGGCGGCCTATCCACCCTGCCTGTTTGCTGCGAACCACGCGGCGCGGCAAGTGCCCGGCCCGATGCTGCCCCAATGGGTGAAAAATTCCCTGCCAAAACATCGGCATCTATCCCGCTATGGGCCACCTTGGCGCAGGATACCCACGCTATTGTCACGCATATCGCACAACGCCCTTGAACATCGCGCCCGGGCACGCGACATAGGCCTGCATCCATCGAACGAGGAACCCCATGCTCGATCTGTTCGGCGCGTCTGGCGCCCAAGGCAAATTTTCCCATGACCCCGTGACCGGGGCGCTGATCCCGGTTGTTGTCGAGCAATCGAGCCGGGGTGAGCGCAGCTTTGACATCTTTTCGCGGCTGCTGCGCGAACGCATCATCTTTGTGACGGGAGAGGTTGAAGACCAGATGGCCTCGGTCATCATCGCCCAGTTGCTGTTCCTCGAATCGGAAAATCCGTCGAAGGACATCGCGATGTACATCAATTCTCCCGGCGGGGTGGTGACTGCGGGCATGGCGATCCATGACACCATGAAATATATCCGGCCAAAGGTTTCGACGATTTGCATCGGCCAGGCGTGTTCGATGGGCAGTTTCCTGCTTGCCGCGGGTGAACCGGGCCAGCGCATGGCGCTGCCCAATGCGCGGATCATGATCCATCAGCCTTCGGGCGGGGCGCGCGGCATGGCTTCGGACATCGAGATCCAGGCCCGCGAAATCCTGCGCATTCGCAAGCGCATGAACGACCTGTACGTCAAATACACTGGTCGCACGCTTGAGGAAATCGAACGCGCGCTGGATCGTGATACGTTTCTCGAAGCGGATGAGGCCAAGACGTTCGGACTGGTCGACAAAGTGATCGAATCGCGTCCCGCATCGGATCAAACCGGCGTGGCCGAGGGTTCGGGCGCCGCGCCCGACGCGTGATTGTCCTTTGCAAACGGTGCCTTGCCCTGATTGGGCGGTACCGTTTGCTAGGGAGTTTGTATTGTGTTTTGTGCCCGGTTGATTAATGCCCTTGGGGTAGTAGGATACTCCTTGGGTAGTGATATACATGGGGCCGCCCTTCGTGGAGGGGCGTCTGGGATCGAAGAATGACGAAACTTTCCGGATCGGATACCAAGAGCACCCTTTACTGCAGCTTCTGCGGGAAGTCGCAGCACGAGGTGCGCAAACTTATCGCCGGCCCGACCGTGTTCATCTGTGATGAATGCGTCGAACTGTGCAACGATATCATCCGTGAGGAAACGAAGGCCGGCATCGCTGGCAAGAAGGACGGCGGCGTGCCCACGCCGCGCGATATCTTTGAAACGCTCAACGATTATGTGATCGGCCAGGACCGCGCCAAGCGCGTGCTGTCTGTCGCCGTGCACAACCATTACAAGCGGTTGAAGCACAGCGGCAAGGGCGGTGAGGTCGAACTGTCGAAATCGAACATCCTGCTGGTCGGCCCGACCGGTTCGGGCAAAACCCTGCTGGCGCAGACCTTGGCCAAGACGTTCGACGTGCCGTTCACGATGGCCGACGCAACCACCCTGACCGAGGCCGGCTATGTTGGCGAAGACGTCGAAAACATCATTCTGAAGCTTTTGCAGGCCAGCGACTACAACGTCGAAAAGGCCCAGAATGGCATCGTCTATATCGACGAAATCGACAAGATCAGCCGCAAGGCGGAAAACCCCTCGATCACGCGCGATGTTTCGGGCGAAGGTGTGCAGCAGGCGCTGCTGAAGCTGATGGAGGGCACCACCGCCAGTGTGCCGCCGCAGGGCGGGCGCAAGCATCCGCAACAGGAATTCCTGCAGGTCGATACCACCAACATCCTGTTCATCTGCGGCGGCGCGTTCGCCGGGCTGGAACGGATTATTTCGGATCGCCTGCAAAAACGCTCGATCGGGTTTGGTGCGCATGTCGCCGATCCGGACAAGCGCAAGGTGGGTGAACTGCTGCAAAAGGCGGAACCCGAAGATCTGCTGAAATTCGGGCTGATCCCCGAATTCGTCGGCCGTCTGCCGGTGATCGCCACGCTCAACGATCTGGATATCGAGGCGCTGGTGCGCATCCTGCGCGAACCCCGCAACGCGCTGGTCAAACAGTATCAGAAGCTGTTTGAACTCGAAGACGTGGCGCTGACCTTCACCGACGAAGCGCTCGAAGCCATCGCCAAACGTGCGATCGAACGCAAGACCGGTGCCCGCGGCCTGCGCTCCATCGTTGAAAGCCTGCTGCTGGACACGATGTTCGATCTGCCCACGCTCGACGGCGTCGAAGAGGTGGTGGTCGACCGCGACGTGGTCGAAGGCCGCAAGGAACCGGTGCAAGTGCACAAGGGCAAGGAAGCCGCCTGATCTCTCGCGCTGGCGCGGGTTTGAAGCCCCGCGCGCGGCCCCACTGTCGCTAGATTTGGCTATTGTTGCCCAATCTCCTGCTTCCGCTCATCCTAAGCTTGTCGAAGGATGCGCGCAAACGCACGCCCAAAGCGTTGAAAATCCTGCTTCTCAGCTGTCGCGCGCGTCCTTCGACGGGCTCAGGACGAGCGGATATTGTTAGATTGGGAATAAAGTTGGTGCCCCGGGGGGTCCTGTTCCCGGCCCAACCGCCCCGTTACACCACCGCTTCGCTCACCAGCGCGCAATCGTGGCCGTGGACGTCGGTTTCGATCTGCAGCGTGGCGTGGCCGATGCGGTAATCGTGGTCGAGCGTGTGCGCCAATTCGTGCAGGAATTGATCGCCAGGATGCCCGGCCGGCATCACCAGATGCGCGGTCAGCGCAGTTTCGGTGGTGCTCATCGGCCATATGTGCAGGTCGTGGACTGCGGTCACGCCAGCCTGGTGGCACAGAAAATCGCGCACTTTCGCCTCGCTGATGCCTGGCGGCACGCCCAGCAGGCCCATATGCAGCGAATCGCGCGCGAGGCCATACGTGCTCCAGCCGATCAGCGCGACGATGGCCAGGCTGACCACCGGGTCGATCCACCACGCGTGAGTCAGTCCGATCACCAGCGCGGCGACCACCACGCCCGCTGATACCGCGGCATCGCCCGCCATGTGCAGGAACGCGCCGCGCACATTCAGATCATCGTGCCGCCCGCGCATGAACAGCAGCGCGGTCGCGGTGTTGATGGCAATACCGATCGCGGCCACCACCATCACCGGGCCGGTGGCAATCGGCGCCGGCGCCAACAGCCGCTGCACCGCCTCGACCGAAATGGCGCCCAGCGCGATCATCAAGAAACCGGCATTGGCCAGTGCGGCCAGGATCGAGCTGGATTTCAAGCCATAGGTAAACCGCGCCGAGGGCGGCCGCGCGCTCAGCACACTGGCGCTCCACGCCATCAACAGCCCCAGCACATCGGAAAAATTGTGCCCGGCATCGGCAACCAGCGCCATCGACCCGGCGATTACGCCATAGGTCGCCTCAACCAGCACGAACCCGGTGTTGAGCGCCACGCCGATTGCAAAGGCGCGGCCAAAGCTGGCCGGGGCGTGGCTGTGGCCGTGATGACCGTGATCGTGATCATGCGCGTGATCGTGGTGGGGTGTGGTGGCCATGGGCCGGCTTGTAGCGATCCCCGCCGCCGGTGGGAATCGCTTTGCGCGAATAAGATGCCAGGGGGCCTGTAAGCCGGGTTCTGTCATGCCGACGGTATCCGAAACCGGACCGTATCGGCATGGGCAGCCATTCCTCTAGGCCATGCCTTGCGGCGTGGCTCAAGCAACCAACCCGGGCTGCGCAGGGCCCTTGCGGGTCCTTGGCGTGAAACGCGCCTGCCGGATATCCGGCGCGAAGCCCCTATTCGGTCTTGCTCCAGGTGGGGTTTGCCGTGCCGCGGCCGTTACCGGCGCGCGCGGTGCGCTTTTACCGCACCGTTTCACCCTTGCCGCCGGATTGCTCCGGTGTGGCGGTCTGTTCTCTGTGGCACTTTCCCTGGGGTCGCCCCCGGCGGGCGTTACCCGCCACCCTTGTTTCATGGAGCCCGGACTTTCCTCGGCATCGAAAAGACGATGACGCGGCTGCCCGGCCCCCTGGCGGAGCAGCGCCTAGCATGGCAAAGCGTGCGGGTCAAAACGTCGGGCGCTATCGGTGCTCGCCTGCGCGAAACCAGGATGGTTCAATTCCCTGATTCTGAGCCCCTCCCCTCAGGGGAGGGGTTGGGGAGGGGTGTCCAACGCTGCGAATTGTCGCGCGTCATTGCAACCTCGGACACCCCTACCCAACCCTTCCCCTGAGGAGAAGGGCGTTAGCTTCAAGGTATTGCGCTGCGAAGCGGGAGTTTGGCGTGCAATCCGTCCCCCGCTAATCATCCTGCCCCATGTCGCGCGCGATCAGCAGTTCGAACAGCAGCGCGCCGATCTGGCCATCGATTTCGCCGGTGATGCGGTGCGGGCGCCAGCGACGTTCAAACGCGCGGATCGCGGCGGCGCGGTCGGCAATGTCATAGCCGAATCGTTCCAGCGCCAGGTAAAACGCGCCATCGTTGTCATAGATCAGCCGCATGCGCGGTTTGGGCCGCGCCTGCGCCAGCCGGTAACGCGCCAGCAGGTCCCAATCGAACAGCTCGCCCGGGTCGGTCTTGCGCGCGGGGGCGATGTCGGAATGGCCGACCACGTTGGCGGGGGCAATCGCATGGCGCCGCACAATGTCGGCCAGCAGTGGCAGCAGCGATTCCATCTGGGCATCGGTAAACGGGCGATAGCCGAATTCGTGCCCGGGGTTGACCAGTTCGATCCCCACGCTGGCGGAATTGATGTCGGTCACCCCGCGCCAGTATGACCGCCCGGCGTGCCAGGCGCGGTTGGCTTCATCCACCATCCGTACCACCGTGCCGTCTTCGTCGATCAGGTAATGTGCCGACACCTGGCCCGCGGGATCGCACAGCCGCTCGATCGCTTCGGCCCCGGATTGCATCCCGGTGTAATGCAGCACGACCATCGACACCGGCAGCAAGCGCGCATTCCAATTGGGCGAGGGCACCTCGCGATGGACAAGCCAGCGGTTCATCCCGGAACGGCGCGCATGGTCGGCGGTAAACCTCTTTCGTCAGGCGGGTCGGTTCATGCGGCGGGCAGCATCGCGCCCAGCACCAGCGCTTCGGCCGACAGGTGGTATTGCACCGTTCCGCCCAGCCCTGCGGCCAACTGCTGGATCATGAATGCAGGCGCGGTCTTGCTCGACAGTGCCGCAGGTGCCAGCGATCCGTCGAGCGCCTGGCCCACGGTGGGGTCAAACGCAATGCGCGCGCCGGCTGCACGCACCACAATTTCGCTGCTGGCCTGGCCATCGACATCGCGCATTTCGGCGGCGATATCCAGCGTGCCGCCGCGCACCAGCGCCTCGATGCCGATCAGCGCCAGGTTGAGCAGCGTTTTCACGGCGGACTTGGGCATGGCCTCTCCGGCCAAAGCCCAATTGACGGTGATGCGCCCATTGGCGCCGGCCAGCGCATCGACCACCGCGCGCGGTTCGGTCCACGGGATCATTTCGCCAAACCCGCCGCCCGCTCCGAACGCCAGCCGGAAAAAGCGCAACTTGTCCGCCGATGCCCGCGCGCTCTGTTCCAGCAGTTCAAAACAGCGGGCCCGCATTTCCGGGTCTTTTTCATCGGCCAGCAGTTCCAGCCCGTTGGACAGCGCGCCCACCGGGCTGAGCAGATCGTGGCACAGGCGCGAACACAGCAGGCTGGCAAGTTCAAGCGAAGCGATGGTCATCTGCGGGCCTCTGCGGGTAATAGCGGATCACCAATCCCTTAACCGTCAACCACGGCATAGGAAAGCGGTTCGAACCCTGATGCCGCATCGCTCCACAGTTTGCCCGGCCCTGGCCACGGGGCTTGTCTGCCGGGGCACAGGCCCCATATCGGTCGGACATGGGGGAAACGTCAGACATCCTGACCGGCGTGATTGCCGAGGGCGGCCAGCGGCTGGACAAGGCGCTGGCCGATGCATCGGGCCTGTCGCGCGAACGGGTCAAAGCGCTGATTGGCGAAGGGGCGGTTACGCTGGATGGCGCGACCATGGCCAGCGCCTCGGCCAAGGCGGGTGCCGGGGCAGCCTGGGCGATCCGCGTGCCCGGCGCCGTGGCCGCCAGCGCCGCGCCGCAGGATATTCCGCTGGTGGTGGTTTATGAAGACGATGCGCTGATCGTGATCGACAAACCGGCCGGGCTGGTGGTGCATCCGGCGGCGGGCAATCTGGATGGCACGCTGGTCAACGCGCTGCTGCACCATTGCCGGGGGCAGCTGTCGGGGATCGGCGGGGTCGCCCGCCCGGGGATCGTGCATCGTATCGACAAGGATACGTCGGGCCTGCTGGTGGTGGCCAAATGCGACGCCGCGCACGAAGGGCTGGCGCGCCAGTTCGCCGACCATTCGATCGTGCGCGCCTATCGCGCGATCACCGCCGGCACGCCGTTGCCGCCCGCCGGCACGATCCGCGGCGCGATTGCCCGGTCGTCGCACGATCGCAAGAAAATGGCATTGGTAGAGGATGGGCGCGGCAAACACGCGGTCACGCATTACCGCACGTTGCGCGTGCTGGACCATGCCGCGCTGGTCGAATGCCGGCTGGAAACCGGGCGAACCCACCAGGTGCGCGTTCACCTTGCGTCAATTGGCCATCCGCTATTGGGAGACCCGGTCTATGGCAAAACCCCCGCGCGTTTGCGCCCGATCCTTGTCCAGCTCAACTTCCGGCGGCAGGCGCTGCACGCCGCAGAGCTGGGCTTTGTGCACCCGATCACCAGCCAAAGCGTGCATTTCACCAGCCCGACGCCGGTCGATATGGAAACGCTGCTGGTCGAACTGGGGTCGTGATGCGGTGCGCACGGCACCAAGTTACGGCTTGCCCACGGGCGAGTCGAACAGCTATGCCAAACACCTATTCAGTTGTCGTTTGAAACCGAATAGAAAACCTGTGTGGTCCCGCGGCACGACGCCCATTAGGGGTCGTGACATATTGGAACCGACGCTCTCGAAAGGAATGTCCGTTGCGTGAATCTACCAAGGCGCTGACGGTCCCCGTGCTCACGGGCGAAGCCAGTCTGAATCGCTACCTGTCCGAAATCCGCAAGTTCCCGGTGCTGACTGCGGAAACCGAATATATGCTGGCCAAACGGTACCAGGAACACGCCGATCCCGAAGCCGCGGCACAATTGGTGACCAGCCATCTGCGCCTCGTTGCGAAAATCGCGATGGGCTATCGCGGCTATGGCCTGCCGGTGTCCGAACTGATTTCCGAAGGCAACATTGGCCTGATGCAGGGGGTGAAGAAATTCGATCCCGAGCGCGGCTTTCGCCTGGCGACTTATGCCATGTGGTGGATCAAGGCGTCGATCCAGGAATTCATCCTGCGCAGCTGGTCGCTGGTCAAGATGGGCACCACCGCGTCGCAGAAAAAGCTGTTTTTCAACCTGCGACGGATGAAAAAGAACCTCGAAGCGTTTGAGGATACCGACCTTCACCCCGACCAGGTGCGCAAGATCGCCACCACGCTGGGCGTGCCAGAGGCCGATGTCGTGTCGATGAACCGGCGCATGATGATGGGTGGCGATGCCAGCCTGAACGTGTCGATGCGCGAAGACGGCGAAGGATCGTGGCAGGACTGGCTTGCCGATGACCGGCCGCTGCAGGATGAAACCGTCGCCGACGCGGAAGAGGCGCAAATGCGCCACACCCTGCTGGTCGAAGCGATGGACAGCCTGAACGAACGCGAACGCCATATCCTGACCGACCGGCGGCTGGTGGATGAACCGCGCACGCTGGAAGAATTGAGCCAGGTTTACAATGTCAGCCGCGAACGCGTGCGCCAGATCGAGGTGCGCGCGTTTGAAAAGCTGCAAAAGGCGATCCAGCATATTGCCGGCGAACGCCACCTGCTGCCCGCGCAATAATTCCGCATTCCCGGCGCGGCGCGAGCATTACCGGCGCGGCGCGAGCAGGGGATTGCGCGCGCGCGCCGAATGCGCTGGTATGGCGCCATGCTACAGACGGGATGGCGATGAATCCGGAATTGCAGGACCTGCGCAATCCACGCCTTGCCCGCGCTGACCGGCGCCGGCGGGGCGGGCCGTTGTCCAGGATCATGTCGGTCGTGATCCGGCTGGCGCTGGCGTTTGTCGCGCTGAGCGTCGCGCAAGTCGTGATCTACAAATTCGTGCCGGTGCCGTTCACCTATACCATGCTGTTCGACAGCAACGGGGCCACGCGCGAATGGGTGCCGATCGGCAAGATCAGCCACGCCATGGTCGATGCCGCGATCGCCGGCGAAGATGCAAAGTTCTGTTCCCACATCGGGTTTGACCAGGACGCCATCGCCACCGCCTGGCGCCGCAACCAGGCCGGTGGGCGCATCCGTGGCGGCTCCACCATCAGCCAGCAGACCGCCAAGAACGTGTTCCTGTGGCAGGGTGGCGGCTATGCGCGCAAGGCGCTGGAGGCGTGGTACACCGTGCTGATCGAGGCGATCTGGGGCAAACGCCGGATCATGGAGGTCTATCTCAACGTCGCCGAAACCGGGATCGGCACCTATGGTGTCGAATCGGGGGCCCAGCGCTATTTTGCCAAGCCGGCATCGGAGCTGAGCAAAGTGGAGGCAGCGCGCATCGCCGCGGCCTTTCCGCTGCCCAAAGTGCGCGCGGTGATCGGCGCCACCGGATCGGTCCGCCGCCACGGCAATATCATCGCCGCACGCGAAAACGTGGTGCGCCGGGATTACGATGGTTGCGTGTTTGAATAACCGCTGGCTGCGTGGCCAGACCCGCGGTCAGGCGCGGGCGACATTCGCAGTGTACAGCGTTGCCCCCAGATAATCGCGGAATGTGGCCAACAGTGTGTCGGCCCCCACCGCAACCGTAGCAAACCCCGACCGCGCGATGGCAAAGCGGGTGCCGGAAACGGTTTTCACCGGCCGTACCTCTGACCCCGCGCCGACGCCCAGATAATGCACCCGGTTGTCGACGATGTGCTGCAGATCGTGATCGTGGCCGTTGATGTACATCTGCACCCCGTGCTTTTCCAGCAGCGGCTTGACCAGCGCCACCAGTTCGGGGGTGTCGCCGTGGCCGCTGCCGCCGGAACGGATGGTGTGGTGGCCGGTCACGATCTTCCACGGTGCGGTCGATGCGCCCAGTTCACGATCCAGCCACGCCAGTTGCGCCGCCACATCCTGCGTCGCCACGTTGCGCGCGATCGTGCTGTCCACTTTGTCGCGATAGCCATGGACCAGCGGAGAGGTGTCGATCACGAACAGATCAAGCCCGGCCATGCCGGATTCGGCGCTGCGCACGACTCGGTACCGGCTGGGCATGCGCCAGCGTTTGCTGGTGGCGGTATAGTCCACCTGCGCCTGCGGGTTGCCGCGATAGTCGTGGTTGCCCAGCATGACCTGCCAGGGCACCATCAGCGCCGGGTCGGTATAGATGTGCTCGAACGAGGTCTGCCACTGCGGATCGGTGGTCGATGCGACCCCGTTGTCATAGAAATTGTCGCCGACGGACAGCACGAACCGGCTGTCCAGCGTCGCCGCCGCCCGACCCATCTGCACGGCAACATCGCGCTGGTGCTGTGCCCCGTCGCGGCCCCAGTCACCCACCACCAGAAAATTCGGCGCGGCGGATGCCGCATCGGCGCGGGCAAACGGCGCAGTGACCGCGCCCGCCACCATGCCGCCAACCAGCGTGCGGCGCGATATCGTGAAACCGGTCATGCCTTTGCCCTCCAAAACCGAAATGTTCGGCAACGCTGCTAGGGTCTGAATGTGACAGCACGATTTCTTGAAGGGACTGGCCAACATTCTCATTTTGCAACGAAGTTTGGCACCGGTGGCGCAGCGTTGCTTATCGGTCCGCGTCGTAATCCGTCACCGACGCCTCACCCTGCACGGTCACCAGCCAGCGGTCGGTCGCCTCCAGCCCGATCGCGGTCAATTGGCCGCTGGCAAACGCGCCGGTGTCGATGCCGATGCGGCCGGGCAGCACTTGCGGTTCGCCAGTGATGGTGTGGCCGTGCACCACCGCAAAATCGCGCGGTGTCGAATCATCGATAAATTCACCACGAATCCAGCGCAGATCGCCCACGCTCTGGTCCTCCAGCGCGATCCCTGCGCGAATGCCGGCATGAACGAACACATAATCGCCGATGCGGATCAGGCTTTCCATCGCGGTCATGAACGCGATGTCGGTCTGCGGCACACGCTCGGCCATCAGTTCCTGCAATTCTTCCAGCGTGGTCGCGCGGTATTCGTCTGGCGTAATGGGATAGCTCAACAGCGTTTCGCGGCCGCCATGGCGCAGAAAATGGCGCAGGACACCGGTGTCGGTAAACCCGCCCAGAAACATCTCTTCATGATTGCCCTGCAGATAGCGAACGGTGCGCCGCCGGCCCCAATCGCGCGCCAGGGCGATCACCCCGGCGCTGTCGGCCCCGCGATCGACCAGATCGCCCAGCAGGATCACCGTGGTCTGCGCCGGCCCGCGCGCGGCATCATCAGCCTCGATCCGGTCGATCATCGTTGCCAGCAGATCGGCCCGGCCATGCACATCGCCGATGGCATAGACCCGCTGCCCCGCCGGCACCGCGGTGGGCGGTGTGGCGGGGGCGGCGGGCTCCGGCGTGCCGAACAGGGTGCGCAGTCTGGTGAACATGGTGGCGATAGGTTTCCTCAATCACTATTGGCGCTGCATGCTGCAGTTGCAAGGTGGATGAACGTTCTTTTGTCTCAAATGCCGGAAATCCGCCATTTCATGCCGGGTGCGGCTGCAGTAAATTCTATGGTGTGATGCAAAAAAGTCACGCGATACGCGCTTGTTGCATAATGTTCCTGTAAAGGTCCTTGTGCCGCGATAGGACTTGTTACACCAGACAGATGTTGAACTACGGCAGACCGGAACAAATCCCGGCGGTCACCGTTTGCAGGCGGGAGCTTTCCGTTCAACAACGACAGGACCGATCCTATGCGCGCCACGTTTAAAACCCCGCTTATGCTCAGTGCATTGGCGACCGCCACCGTCGCCGCTTCGCCAGCCGCCTGGGCCGATGAAGCACCGGCTGCGGCCACCCCACCGGCCAGCGAATGGACCATCACCGGCAGCGCCGCTTTGTCGACCCAGTACCGGTTCCGCGGGATCGCGCAGTCGGACAACCGCCCGGTTGTGCAAGGGGCATTCACCATCAGCCATGCCTCGGGCTTTTACATCTCCACCTGGGGGTCAAGCGCCTCTGCCGTGGACAGCCCGATCAACATCGGCGGGACCGAAATCGACATCTTTGGCGGTTACACCCACGCCATCGGCAAGACCGGTCTGACCATCGACGGCGGCATCTATACCTACATCTATCCCGGCGCTACCACCGGTAACGTGACCGAGATCTATGGCTCGCTGGCCCAGGCGATTGGCCCGGCCACGCTGAAAGTGGGCGCCAATTTCGCTCCGGCGCAAAAGGTGTTCAATTACAACTGGGTTTCGACCACGCGCAGCAACCTGTATGCCTATGTCGAATTGGGCGCGTCGATCCCCAACACGCCGATCACGCTGCATTCGCATCTGGCGCACACTGGCGGCGGGTTTGATTACCCCAAGCAGTACCTGGATTACACCGTCGGCGCGACCTACAAGTGGAAGAGCCTTTCGCTTGATGCCTCGCTGGTCGGCACCAACATCAGCCGGTCCGACTTTGCCAACAGCGGCCTGGCCAATGTGATCATGACCGGCGGCGAAGGCGGACCGGTTTCGGTGCTCGATCCGAACAAGCTCGAAGGCTTTTACCGCACGGGTAAGCCGGTGGCGGTGATCACGCTGACTGCATCGTTCTGATCCAGACGCCGGGCCACACCACGGTGTGGCCCGGCTTTTGGGCAAATTGGTGATGGCATGATGTGCAGGGGTGTCATTTGACACCAATGCGCTTATCGTCCCACAGGGGCGCGGTCCGCCAGGGATCGCGCCCCTGATGCCATGTTCAGGGATGTGCCGTGACAAAATTTCTGCATGCGATGATCCGGGTGACCGACCCCGATGCCACCATCGCCTTTTTTGCTTTGATAGGCCTGACCGAGGTGCGCCGTTTTGACAGCGAGGCCGGCCGTTTTACGCTGATCTTTCTGGCCGCCCCGGGGCAAGCGGGCCTGGCCGAGGTCGAACTGACCTACAATTGGCCACCTGCCGATGGTGCTGTGCCCGGCTATGACAGCGGGCGCAATTTCGGCCATCTGGCCTATCAGGTCGACAATATCTATGACACCTGCGCGCGGGTCGCGGCGGCGGGCCATATCATCCACCGCCCCCCGCGCGATGGCCACATGGCGTTCGTCAAAACCCCCGACGGCATTTCGATCGAACTGCTGCAGGATGGCCGGCTGGACCCTGCCGAGCCTTGGGCCAGCATGGAAAACACCGGCACCTGGTGATCGGGTGCAGGGTTGATCGGCCGTTACTGATCAACCCGCCGCTGCTGCACTCTGCCAGTCCCCACCCAGCGCCTCAAACAGCGCGGCGGTGTCGGTCAGCCGTGCCAGTTGCGCCTGCACCAGTGCCTGTTCTGCCTGGCGCAGGGCCGCCTCGGCGGTCAGCACCGCCACAAACGGCGTGGCGCCCGCTTCATACTGGCGGCGCGACACGGCCAGGCTGGCCTGTGCGGTGTCGCGTGCGGCCTGCGCGCTGCGCAATCCATCGGCATCGGTGCGCAGCGCGGCCAGCGTGTCGGCCACATTGCGGAATGCCCCCAGCACGGCTGAGCGGTATTGCGCATCAGCCTCATCATAGGCGGCATGTGCGGCGCGCTGGCGATGCAGCAGTGCACCCCCGGCAAACACCGGCTGGGTCACCCCGGCGCCGATCGACCAGAACGACCGCGTGGCCGACAGCAGATCGGACCACCCGGCAGAATTGCCCCCTGCGCTGGCCGACAGCGTCAATTGTGGCAGGCGGTTGGCGATGGCGATGCCGATGCCCGCGCTGGCGGCGTGCAGATTGGCCTCTGCCGCGCGGATATCCGGCCGCTGGCGCACCAGCGCCGATGGCAGCGTCAGCGGCAGGTCATGCGGCAGCGCAATGGCGTTCCAGTCGACCGCGTCGGGCAGGGCATCGGCGGCACTGCGCCCGGTCAGATAGGCGACCAGGTTGTGCGCCTGTGCCGCGACACGTCGCAACGGCGGCAGCCCAGCCTCTGCCTGCGCCACGGCGGTATCCTGCGCCAGCACGTCGGCACCCGATACCTGGCCGCTGGCGCGCTGGCGTTCGACAATATCGCGGGTTTCGCGCGCGATTGCGATCATGCGTTCCTGTGCGGCGACCTGGGCACGCGCAGCCGCGTCGGCAAAGGCGGCAGCGATCAGCGTGTTGATCAGCGAAATGCGCGCGCCTTGCGTCTGCCACTCCGCGCTGTCGACTTGCGCACGCGCCGCCTCCACCGTGCGCCGGTTCAGCCCGAACAGGTCGAAATTGTAGCCGACGGTGACCTGGGCGGTCTGCAAGCCATAGGTGAACGTCGTCGCGTTCAGCGCCGGCGACAGGTATTCCGACCCCTTGTTGCGGCTGCTGCCCGCCGCGACATCGACGCTGGGCACCATCACCCCGCGCGACGCCAGCCACGATTCGCGCGCCACCGCCAACGCGGCCCGCGTTGCGGCCAGATCGGTATTGGCGCGCAGGCCGGCATCGATCAGCCGGTCCAGCGCCACCGAACCAAAGGCGTGCCACCAACCATCGCGCAGGCGTCCATCCACCCATTGCTGGGTGCCCCCGGCCACCCCGACGGGTGCGACCATGGCCGGTGTGCCTTCGCGATCATAGGCGGTGGCGGCGGGCGGCGCCGGGGTGTGAAAATCCGGGCCGACCGTGCATCCGCCCAGCAACAGCAAGGTGCCCAGGCCAGAACGCCGGCGTGCGCTCGCCCCGGTCATGGCGCGGCTCCTTCGCTGCCGGTGCCACCGTCGGCAGAAGGGCTGCGTCTGGAAAACAGGTCGATCATTACCGGCAGCACGATCAGGATCAGGATCGGCGCCAGCAGAATGCCGCCCACCACCACCAGCGCCAGCGGTTTTTGCACCTGGCTGCCGATGCCGTTGGCCACGGCCGCCGGCAACAGCCCCACGCAGGCGGCGATACAGGTCATCATCACCGGCCGGAATTGCGTGCGCGCGGCATGGCGGATCGCCTGATCACGGGTCATGCCCGTACCCAGCATCTGGTTGTAGTATGACAGCACCAGGATGCCGCCCATCACCGATATGCCGAACAGCCCGATAAAGCCGATCGCGGCCGACACCGAAAACGGCGTGCCGGTGACATACAGCGCGAAAATCCCGCCAACCAGCGCCATCGGCATCACGCTGGCCGCCAGCAACGTGTCGCGCAGCGATCCGAAATTGGCAAACAGCAGCACGCCAATGGCCAGGAACGCGATCGGCACCACGACCTCCAGCCGCGCCAGCGCCGCCTGCAATTCGCCGAATTCGCCCACCCATTCGACATGTGTGCCCGGGGGCAAAGGCACCGATCGCGCGATCTTTGCCTGCGCCTCCAGGATTGCGCTGCCCAGATCGCGCCCCCGCACGGCAAACCCGATCGGGATATAGCGGCTTTGATTTTCGCGGTAGATGAACGAATATCCGGCCACCAGGCGGATCTGGGCGACTGTGCCCAGTGGCACTTGCGTGGGGCCGCCGCTGGCATTGGGCGCGGCGACCGGGATGCGAGAAATGGCATCGATGCTGTTGCGGTATTCGGGCGCCAGCCGCGCGATGATCGGGAAATTGCGGTCAGACCCGTATTCATACAAGTTGCTACCCACGGCCTGGCCGCCGATCGCGGCCGCCACCACGGTGTTCACATCGCCGGGGCTCAGGCCATATTGCGCGGCCTTCAACCGGTCGACGCGGATGTTGATGGTGGGCTGGCCCACCGCATCGAACACCGACAGGTCGGTCACGCCGCGCACGCCCGCCAGCACGCCCTTGATGCGATAGGCGGCCACCTGCATCGCATCCAGATCGTTGCCATACAGCTTGACCGAATTCTGGCCCTTGACCCCCGATGCCGCTTCTTCGACGTTGTCTTCGATATTCTGCGAAAATTCGAACGACACCCCGGGGAATGGCGCGGACAGTTCGTCGCTGACCTGTCTGGTCAATTCCTGCTTGCTCAGATGGCCAGGCCATTCGCCCGCCGGTTTCAGCGGGACATAAAATTCGGCGTTGTAAAAACCGGTGGTATCGGTCCCGTCATCGGGGCGGCCCAATTGCGATATCACCGTTTTGACCTCGGGATATTTCATCAGGATGTGGCGCATGCGGTTGGCATAGCCCTGCGCCTGTTCCAGGCTGATCGCCGGCGGCAGTGTCGCGCGGATCCAGAAATTGCCCTCTTCCAGCTTGGGCAGGAATTCCAGCCCCAGGCCTGACATGGCGATGCCAGCCGCCAGCAGCAGCGCCCCCATGCCCCCCAGCGCGACAATGCGGTTGGCCAGCGCAAACCGCAGCGCCGGGTCATAGGCATCGCGCATTTTGCGCACCAGCCAGGTTTCGGTTTCCTCTTCGTGGTCCTTCAGCAGGATCGCCGCCAGCACCGGGGCAATGGTGAACGTCGCGATCAGCCCGCCGACAATCCCATAGGCATAGGTGCGCGCCATCGGGCCGAAAATGTGCCCTTCCACCCCGGTCAGCGTGAACAGCGGCAGAAACCCGGCGATGATGATCGCCGCGGCAAAGAAAATTGCCCGGTTCACCTCGCTGGCCGACAGCGCGATCGTGCGCAGCTTGCCCGAAAACGGCTGAATGCCGCCCATCCGGTCCAGCACGCCGCGCCCGAACCGTTTGCGCGGGTCCTGTGCCAGATGGCGAAAGATGTTTTCGACCATGATCACCGTGGCATCGACGATCAGCCCGAAATCGATCGCGCCGATCGACAGCAGATTGGCGGATTCGCCGCGCGCCACCATGATCAGCACCGCAAATGCCAGCGCAAACGGGATGGTCATCGCCACGATCGCCGCCGACCGCCACGACCCCAGGAAAATCCACTGCACCGCAAAGATCAGCACGATGCCGCTGATCATGTTTTCCAGCACGGTGCGGATGGTCACGTTGATCAGGTCGGTGCGGTCATAGATCTTTTCCAGATGCACGCCCGGCGGCAGGATATCGCCGTGGTTGATGCGATCAACCTCTGCCTCCACGCGTTGCAGCGTGGGCAGGCTTTCCTCGCCCCGCCGCATCAGGATCACGCCCTGCACGATGTCGTCGTCGTCATCTTTGCCCACGATCCCCAGCCGCGGCAGATTGCCCACCGCGACGGTGGCGACATCGCGCACCAGCACCGGTTTCCCCGCGTTGGCGGTGATCATCGTGTTGCGGATGTCGTCCATGGTGTGGATCAGGCCGACCCCGCGCACCACTGCCGCCTGCGGGCCCAGGTTGACCGTCTGGCCGCCGACATTGCTGTTGGCAGCGTTGATCGCGGCCAGCACCTGCGGCAGCGACAGGCCATAACCAACCAGCTTGCGCTGATCGACCGTCACCTCATAGGTCTTTGATTTGCCGGCCCAGCCATTGACATCGATCACGCCTGGCACCGCCTTGAACCGGCGTTGCAGCACCCAGTCCTGCAGCGTTTTCAGATCGGTGACCGAATAGCCCTTTGGCCCGACCAGCTGATAGCGATAGATTTCGCCCACCGGGCTGGTCGGCGAAATCACCGGCTGTGCGCCGGCCGGCAGCGGCGACAGCTGCGCCAGCTGGTTCAGCACCTTTTGCTGCGCCTCGTCATAGGTATAGTCATACGTAAACTGCACCCGCACGTCGGACAGCCCGAACAGCGAGATGGTTTCGACCTTTTTGACATTCTTGATCCCGGCCAGCTGGATTTCGATCGGGATGGTGATCGTGCGCTCAATCTCCTGCGCGGAAAGGCCCGAACTTTGCGTGATGATCTCCACGCGGGGCGGCACCGGATCGGGATAGGCCTCGATATTCAGCTGGGCATAGGCGAACAGGCCGCCGATCAGCAGCACCGCCAGCATCGCCAGCACCACCAGCCGCTGGCGCAGGGCAAAATTGACAACCGGGTTCATCAGTCGGACTTGGCGCCGCGGTCGATGAACAGGCTGCCCGCGGTGACCACGGTTTCGCCCGTGCGCAATCCGCCGGTCACTTCCACCGTGCCATTGGCGACATGCCCGGCGGTGATCTGGCGCAGCGCCAGGCGGTGATGGCCTGCATCCGCCACCCACACATGCGCAGTCTGACCTTCAAACAGCACCGCGTCTTCCGGCACGGTCAGGGCCAGGTGCTCGTGCCCGGTGAACAGGGTAAAGCGCACCAGCGATTCCGGTTTCAGATGGCCGTCAGGGTTGGGCAATTCGGCGCGCACGGTCAACCGCCGGGTGGCGGGATCGATCATCGGCGCGACATACGTCACGCGCGCATGCAGCACTTCGTCGCTGCCCAGCACGCGCACTTCGGCCAGCTGGCCCACGCGCGCAGCGGCAGCGTCTTCTTCGCGCAAGTTGCCGATCAACCAGACGCGGCCAAAATTGGCGATGGTCAGCGCCGGGCTGGCATTGCCACTGGCGGCGCCGGCGACGGTCTGGCCCGGACCGATCAGGCGTTGTGTGACAATCCCGTCGATCGGCGCGCGCACGATCCCTTCACCATGGACAATCGCCCCGCCCAGGCTGGCGCGGCGGCCCTGCGCGGCGGCCAGTGCGGCCTGCGCGGCCACCAGGTCCGCTTGCGCCTGTTGCCAGTCCTTCAACGCGGCGCCGTTGTGGTCAAACAGATCGTGCAACCGCGCTTCGGCGGCACGGGCCACAGTGACTTGCGCGCCGGCGGTCGCCAGATCAGCCTGGTTCTGCGTGGCCTCGGCCGCGGCGACGGTGAACAGCACCTGGCCCTTGTGCACGGCGTCGCCCTGCTTGACCGCGATACGGGTCACCTGCCCGGTAAACGGCGATACGATTGCCGTGGTCAGGTCATCGTCGGTGGCAATCCTGCCCTCGCTGGCGGCATAATCGCTGGACCTGATGGATTGCACGGTGGCGAAACGCAGCGTCTGCCATTGCGGATCGGTCGCCACAAAGCTGCCGTCGGCGGGTGCGGCGGCGGGCGGTGGCGGCGGGGGTGCCCAGGCCGCCAGCAGCAGCGGCAACCCCCACATCAGCCCCACCACACCAATCGCCAGCAGGGCGACCAGCCGGATCTGTGCAGACGATGTCATTTTCGGCACAGACGGCCCGGTGGCGGGGCTGTGATCCATCGGTAGCGGTCTCGCTTTCGCAGGTTCGCCGCATGTCTGCAGGCGGTGTCGCGGCCCGCGCATGGCACGTCTTGCCGGGTGCGACACGTTAAGTTTTCGACAAAATCCGTTCATGTTCGGGGTGGGGCGGGTTGGTGCGCGGGGGGCACCACGGGCCTGCCATGATACAACTATCGCTGCGGGCCGTGGCGCGGCATAAGCATGGTGCAGATGGCGGCCTTGTGCAGGTTGCCCAGGGGTAAATCTGGATATGGCGCATGGGGGGCCACCACATTGACAGATGCCTGCACCAGGCGCGGCACCTTGCGCAGCGGCGCGGCCATGCTGCTGGCGGGCGCGCTGGGCGGCTGTGCGCGCACGCTGCGCGATCCGCGCCAGGTGGTGATCGGTGCTTCGCCCACCGGCGTGCCGTTCAGCTATGTCGATCCGGCCACCAACCAGTTGACCGGGGCGATGGTCGATATTGCCGCGATGCTGTGCACCGGGCTGGGGCTGGTGCCCGAATTCCGGGTGGTGCCGTTTGCCGCGCTGGTGCCATCGCTGACCACCGGACGTATTGACCTGATCGCCGCCGCCATGCTGCGCACCCCCGCGCGTGAGGCGCTGGTGGGATTTTCGCGGCCAGTGTTTGCCTATGCCGGGGGCATTGCGCTGCGCGGGGATGATTCTGCGCCGTGCCCCGATCTGGCCGCGCTGCGCGGGCGCCGGGTCGGCGGGCAGATCGGCACGCGGTTCATCGACCAGTTGCACGATGCCGGCATTGACCGCGTGGTGACCTATCAGGGGTTGGGCGACATGCTGCGCGATCTGGCGCATGGGCGGATCGATGCCGCCTATGGCGATCAGCCGATCCTGCGCACGATCCTGCGCGTCGGCCCGCGCTGGCATTTGCGGCTGGCCGATGATTTCCGGTCGCCGGGCAAAGAACCGCTGTGCCTGATCGGGCGTAGGAACACCGCGTTGATGGCACACATCGATCGCGCGCTGGATGGTGCGGCGCGGGCGCCGATCGCGCCGATTCTGCATCATTGGGGACTGGACGAAGGACCGAGCCACGCATGAACGAATTTTGGGGTGATGCGCGCAGCTTTTTGCCGGTGCTGTTGCAGGGCCTGCTGGTCACGCTGGAACTGACGGCGTGCGCGCTGGCGCTCAGCCTGGTGCTGGGCATGGTGTGGGTGGCAATGGGGCGCGCCGCGTTTGCCCCGTGGCGGTGGATCGCGCGCGGGGTGATCACCGTGGTGCGCGGGATTCCGATCATCGTGCAATTGTTCTTCATCTATTTCGTGCTGCCCGACTGGGGCCTGGATCTGCCGCCGTTTGCCGCCGGGGTGATCGGGCTGGGCCTGGCCTATTCGGTCTATCAGGCGGAAAACATTCGTGGCGGGATCGGCGCGGTGGACAAGGGCCTGATCGAGGCGGGACAGGCGCTGGGGATGAACCGGCTGACGCTGTGGCGGCGGGTGATCCTGCCGCTGGGGCTGCGCCATGCGCTGCCGGCAATGGGCAACAGCATGGTCATGCTGCTGAAAGACACGTCGATCGCATCGACCATCACCATCGCCGAACTGACCCGCGCGGGGCAATTGCTGGCGATATCGACGTTCAAGAACGGTTCGGTCTATGCGCTGCTGGCGCTGCTTTACCTGGCTGCCAGCCTGCCGCTGGCGTGGCTGGTGCGCACGCTGGAAAAGCGGGGGAGGCTGACATGATTACGCTATCCGGGGTGACCAAGCGGTTTGGCGCGCGGCAAGTGCTGGCCGGGGTCGATCTGGATGTTGCACGCGGGCAGGTGCTGTGCCTGATAGGCGCTTCGGGGTCGGGCAAATCGACCATCCTGCGCTGTATCAACGGGCTGGAACGGCATGACCAGGGCACGATCACGGTCGATGGCACGGTGGTCAGCGATGCCACCCTGCCGGCTATCCGCCGCCGCGTGGCGATGGTGTTTCAACGCTTCAACCTGTTTCCGCACCGCACCGTGATCGACAACGTGATCGAGGCGCCGGTGCATGTGCATGGCGAACCGGTGGCAGAGGCGCGCGCGCGGGCGATGGAGTTGCTGGCGCGGGTCGACATGGCCGACCACGCGCACAGCGCGCCGCAATCGCTGTCGGGCGGGCAGCAACAGCGGGTGGGCATTGCCCGCGCGCTGGCGCTGCGCCCCGATGCCATCCTGTTTGATGAGCCCACGTCGGCGCTCGATCCCGAACGCGTGGGCGAAGTGTTGAAAGTCATGCGCGAACTGGCCGATGAAGGCATGACCATGCTGATCGTCACGCACGAAATCGGCTTTGCCCGCGAAGTGGCGGACCGCGTCGCATTTGTCGATGCCGGCGCGATTCTGGAACAGGGCGCACCCGGTGATGTGCTGGCCCACCCGCAACAGCCGCGCACGGCGCAGTTTCTGGCGCGGGTGTTGCAACGTGGATAAGGGGCCAACGGGGGCGCACTATGGATGACACGACAACGCGCCATGGCGCGATCTACTGGCGCGACAATTGCGGGGATGATCTGACCCCGCGTCCCGCGTTGGCGGGGGACACCACGGTCGATGTGGCGATTCTGGGTGGTGGTTTTTCGGGGCTGTGGACTGCGTACTTTTTGCTGCGCGCCAATCCGGCCCTGCAGGTCGCAGTGTTCGAATCGCAGATATGCGGGCATGGCGCGTCGGGGCGCAACGGCGGCTGGTGTTCGCCGCGCTATCCCATGCTGATCGACGAGCTGGAAAAGCATTTTGGCGCCGATGCAGCACGCGCCACCATCCACGCGCAGACCGCGATCATCGACGATATTGCCCGCATTTGCGATGAAGAGGGTATCGACGCCCATTTCACCCGCGGCGGTCTGCTGGGGATCGCGCGCACGCCCAAACAGCTGAAGGCGCTGCATGCGACTTATGCCGGCTATGCGCGGCTGGGGCTGGCCGACGATACACACCTGCTCGATGCCGCGGCGACCGCCGCGCATGTGCGGGTGACCGGCGTGCTGGGGGGCATGAAAACCGCCAGCGGCGCATCAATCCATCCGCTGCGGCTGGTGCGCGGGCTGGCGCGCGCGATCGAGGCCCGCGGCGGACACATTTATGAAGGAACGCCAGTCACCCGCGTGCGGCCAGGGCAACCGGCGATGCTGGAAACCGCAAATGGCACGGTCACCGCGCGGCGTGGGGTGGTGCTGGCGGGGGAGGCCTATTTGTCCGGCCTGCCCGGCTGGCATCGGCAGGTGTTGCCGATGTCGTCGATGATTGTCGCCACCGCGCCGCTGGATGATGCAACCTGGGCGGCGATCGGGTGGGACGGGTATGAAAGCCTTAGCAGCCAGGCCTATACCAAGGACTATCTGACGCGCACCCGCGATGGCCGCATCCTGTTCGGCAGCCGGGGCGCGCCCTATCTGCCGGGATCGCGCATGCCCGAATCCGCGCTGGCCAATCCCGCGCTCTATCAGCCGATCATCGCCACGCTGCGAAGCTGGTTTCCGGTACTGCACGACGTGCCGGTCACACATGCCTGGGGCGGCTATCTGGGCGTGCCGCGCGATGGCATGCCATCGGTGCATTTCGATCCGAACACCGGTTTGGGCACGGTGTTCGGCTATACCGGGCGCGGCGTGGCCACAGCCGCGCTGGCCGGGCGCGCGCTGGCCGGGTTGATCGGCGACACGCCCGGCTATGTGCCCGATCTGCCGATGATGCGGCCGCCCGGGCCATTGTGGGAAGTGGAACCGCTGCGCTGGATCGGCGTGCGTTATATCCAGAATGCCTTTGCGCGGATCGATGCCGCCGATTTTCGCGATGGCAGCACGCCGGTCGACGCGCGGCTGGCCAAATCGCTGGCGCCGATCTGATGGGTTGCCAGCGCAAAATGGATGACAGCGCCGGGGGTGGGGTTTAAGGCCCCGATGCGATGACCACCCTGCGTGCCCTGTTGTTGCGCCACCGCGCGCTGGCCTTTGGCCTGCTGGCGCTTGCGCTGGTGATGAAGGCACTGGTGCCGGCCGGCATGATGGTCGGCAGCGATTCGCGCATACTGACCGTGCAGATCTGCGATGGCTATGCCGATGCCGCGCATGCTGTGGTCATTGCGGTGAAGGGTCAGCCACACTCCGACAAGGCCGCGCCCGATCATCAGGCCTGTCCGTTTGCGTCCCTGGTGCTGGCCGGGCTGGGCGGGGCGGACCCGATCCAGCTTGTGCTGGCGCTGGTTTTCGCGATTGCGCTGGGGTTGGCCGCTGCGCCTGCGCCGGTTGCGCGCCGTCTGCCCCATCTGCGGCCACCCTTGCGCGGGCCACCGTTGCCGGCCTGATCAGCCTGCAATCTTGTGCGCCCGCTCGTTGGCGCATTTTTCCATTTTTCAGTCCTTGCCCGCGGCGCCGTCGCACGATCGGTCGTGCCGATGCCCGGCGTGCGGACCGATCGCGTGAAAGGACCATGATCATGGTCAGCCGTTGTGCATTTCGCCGCCGTTTCACTCCCATGCTCGCCAGCGGCCTGGCGCTGAGCACCGCCTTTGCCCCCGCCAGCGCGATCGCCTGTGCCTGTGGCTGCGGGATTTTCGATGTCGGGGTCGGTGCGATCACCCCGCAGGATGCCGACAGCGGCCTTTCCGTATTTGCGCGGGTCAGCACGATGGACCAGCGCGACAACCGCGCGCAGGGCCATGCCGCCAGCGCCGACGACAACCCGGACAAGCGCATCACCACCGATTTTTACACCCTGGGGGCGACCTATATGGTCAAACACCGCTGGCTGATCATGGCCGAACTGCCGGTCTATCATCGGCAGTTCACCACCACCGGCAGCGATACGAATGGCCAGGACGTGATCGAAACGGTGCCGCTGACCGCGCCGGGCGATGCACTGCTGCGCGTGACCTATACCGGATTTTCGCCGGCGATGACCACCGGGCTGGGTCTGGGCGTCAAACTGCCGACCGGGCGCGTGACCGGCCCCACCGACCGTTACGGCAACCAGCCCTATGACCGCGATACCATGCCCGGCACCGGCAGCACCGATGTGGAATTCAGCGGATACCATGTCGGTCGCCTGGCCGGTGCTGCGCGCTGGTTCGTGCAGGCGCAGGCGCGCTTTGCCGTGGCCACGCGCGATCACTATCGCCCGGGCAATGAATTCAACGGCGCGGCGGGCGTGGCCTATGACCTGGCGGCGGGCAAAACGACGCTGTCGCCCAGTCTGCAGCTGACCGCATCGACCCGTGGACGCGACAGCGGTGCCAATGCCGACCCGCTCAATTCCGGTTATCAGCGGCTGTTGCTGGCGCCCGGCCTGCGCGTGCAGGTCACGCGCAAGCTGTCGGTCTATGCCGAGCTGGCGATTCCGATCGCGCAATATGTCAATGCCGCGCGCGCGTCGGACAATGCGGATTCGTCGGGGCAGCTGGTGGCGCCCAGACTGTTGTCGGTGCAGGTCAATTACGGGTTCTGACGGTTATCAGGCCGGGACCGGAGCGGCCATTCCCTGTTTCAGGATCGCCACCAGATCATCAATGCGGATCGTGGCAAAGGTCGAAAACGCATCGCTGACGGCATAGGGCAATACGATCCGGTCCCCCACGCGCAGCGCGCCGCAGGAATAGACGACGTTGGGCACATAACCCTGGCGTTCGGAATTTTCCGGTTCCACCAGCGGTTCGCGCGCGCGGCCGATCACGCGTGACGGGTCCTGCTTGTCCAGCAGCACCGCGCCAATGGCATAATGGCGCATCGGTCCGACCCCGTGGGTAAACAGCAGCCACCCTTCGTCCAGCTCGATCGGCGAACCGCAATTGCCGATCTGCACAAATTCCCACGGGTACATCGGCGCCAGCAACAGGTCGCCCATCCCCCAGTCCAGCAGATTGTCGGAATAGATCAGCTGCAGGTTTTCGTTATCGATCCGCGCGATCATCGCATAGCGGCCAGCGATCTTGCGCGGGAACAGCGCCATGCCTTTGCTGGCCGCCGCCGCGCCCGCCAGCGGGGTCAGGCGAAAGGTGGCGAAATCGCGCGTTTCCAGCAATTCAGACCGGATGGCCACGCCATCATAGGCAGTATAAGTGGCGTACCAGGTGGTCACGCCCTGGTCGGCAAAGGCCACAAACCGTGCGTCTTCGATACCGTGGGCCTGCGCCGCGGTGATCGGAAAGATCACCCGTTCGGTAATGTCGCTGTGCGCGTCAAACGCCAGATCGATCCGGTCCCCCGCGCGGGCGGTCACCGTTGGCAGTACGGCACATTGTTCGGGCTGATCGATGGTGATGGAGCCATCGGCGGCGATCACGCCCGACCGGAATGTCAGCGATGAAATGTGCCCTTCGCCCACCGCGCGCAACGACAGGATAAAACGCAAATGGCCGGCCGCCACCCCGGTCTGATCAGGGTGGGCCACGATGCTCGGGTTGAACAGCGCGGCCGCCTCAAAGCTGTATTCGTGCAGAAAACAGGCGCCGATCACCAGACGCTGATCGGCTGAGAGCGCTTTATGGTGGGCATAGGCAGGCGCCATTTCCTGCGCCCGCCGGGCAAACATTTCGGCCAGATCGTGGTGCCGGTCGGCAAAACTGTCCAGCGTGCGGGCCAGTACAGTTGCCACATCGGCCGGCGACAGCGCCAGCACGCGGTCAACCAGACGGTTGATACGCGAATTGTCGACCGGATCGTGATCGCGCGGCCCTTCGCCCGGGCGAAACGGGCGCACCACCACACGCACCGGGTCTGCCCGCAAATTCAGCGGCTGGCGTTCAAAACACGGCGTGTCGGGCATCGTCGGTTCAGTTCAGCGTGTCGGGCTGGGGAAACAGGCGCGCGGTGGGGGTGGTGACCGGGCCGCCCCGGCTGGGTGTACCGGCCACGATCCGCCGCATGTCGGACAGCGCCAGCACCCAGGACAGCACGGATTCGGCGCCGCGGTTTTCGTTGGCACGATCGGGGTGCAGGCCATCGCGGCAGCTGCCGGTGGCCACATCGACCAGCGGAATGCCCAGATCGTTGGAACCGGTAAACCACGCCAGCGCCCGGTGCGCCTCGATCGGCCAGATCGCTGCATGGTCCACCGCCTGCGCCGCCAGACAGGCGGCAATGGTGGCGCAGGCCTCCACCGGTTGCTGATCGAAATGCGCCGGCGCCGCGCGCGATCCGTGCAGAAATCCTTCGCTGCCGACCGGGCGAAAATGGCCGCTGGGGGCGGTTTGCATCGCCACCAGCCAGTGCAGCGCGCGCAGCCCGGCATCGACCAGATGTTTCACGCCCAGGCCCGCCCCGGATACGATCAATGCCTCGCACAGCCGGGCGTTGTCATAACTCAGCCGGTCTTCGAACCACACCCAGTCATCGCTTTCATAGGTGGTCAGGCAGGTGTGCAGCCGTTCTGCCAGCATCAGCCGTACCCGCGCTGCTTCGCGGTCCTGCGGATGCGCGGGGCAATAATCGGCCAGCCCGATCAGCGCAAAGGCCCAGGCGCGCGGTGAGGTAAACCCGGCGACCTGCACCAATCCTTGCGCAAACAGCCCCTGCGCCCAGCGCGCCAGCAGCGGATCATCCTTCCACGCGGCGCACACGCCCAGCGACCACAGCGTGCGGCCATGGCTGTCCTGCGATCCGGCGGGTTCCAGCCAGCGCCGGTCAAACCCCATGAAATTGCGGAACATGCCCACATCGGGGTTCCACGCGTGCTGTACGAATGCGGCAAAGCGCGGCGCCATCGCCCTGGCCCACAGCGCATGCCCGTCACCGCCGATCTTGCAACAGGCGATCAGCGCGCGGGCATTGTCATCCACGCAATAGCCGTGCAACCGGTCGGGGATGGAATAGATGGCATGCTGAAACAGCCCGGTATCATCGCTCATGGCGATGAAATGCCCCAGTTCCAGCGCCGGCAGCACCGGCGCCGTGCGGCGGGTGGCAAAGGCCAGGCAATCGCGATAGCGCAGCGCGGTGCGCGCCCAGGTCATCGCCCGGCTGGCGCCATAGGCCTTGCGCCCCATCGCCAGCCGTGCGCGATCATCCACCAGCAGCGCGGTCACGGCGCCGGCCAGCGCAGCAGTGTCGCAAAACGGCACCAGCACGCCCGATCCATCGACCAGCAATTCCACCGCATGCCAATAGGGCGTCGCCACCACCGGCCGGCCCAGCCCGTGCGAATAGGCCAGCGTGCCCGATGTCATCTGTGTTTCGGTCAGATAGGGCGTAACATAGACATCGCACATCGCGATGTGTTCCAGCAGTTCGGGCCGATCGACAAAGCGGTTCAGAAACACCACGTGGTCATCCAGCCCCAGCGCGTGGACTTGTGCCACCAGGCTGTCGCGATAGGCTTCGCCCGCGGTGCGCAACAGTGCGGGATGTGTGGCGCCCATCACCACATAAACCGCATCGGGGGCCTCGGCCAGGATCGCCGGCATCGCCGCGATCATCGTTTCGATGCCCTTGTTGGGGCTGATCAGGCCAAAGGTCAGGATCACCTGCCGCCCGGCAAACCCCAGCGCGCGTTTGGCCGGCTGTGACGGCACCAGTGGCAGATCGGGGATGCCATGCGGGATCACCACGATCGTGTCCGGATCGGCGCCATAGGTATCGATCAGGATCGCCTGCGCCTTGCGCGCCATCACCACCACTTGCGCCGATGCGGCCAGAATGGCGTCGATCACCGCCCGTTGCGCATCGCCGGGGTGGTCGAGCACGGTGTGCAGCGTGGTCACCAGCGGCGCGTGCAGGCGGTCGATCAGGCCCAGTATATGCCGCCCGGCCGGGCCGCCGAAAATGCCGAATTCGTGCTGCAGGCATACCACGTCAAAGCCTTGCGCGTTGATGAAGTCGGCCGCGGCAATATAACTGTCTACATCGTCCTGGTCGATCGACCAGCGGACGTGCGGGCCATAGCGATAATCGGCGCCGGGGTCGGATATCGCAATGATCGCGGTCTGCGCCACATCGTCGACATGGCGCACCGCCAGTTCGAGATCGGTGGTAAACGTGGCGATGCCACAACGGCGCGGCAGGGCATTGCCGACAAAGGCAATCCGCAACCCTGGCGTGGCGCGGTCGCGCGAAGGGGTGGATGCGGGGTCGCGTGGCTCAGCCGGAATGCGGCTCATGGCGTAATCGCCTCAAACCTTTCCTTTGGTGTTGGTACGGATGGCGGCCTGCACGCCCGATTCGCCGGGGGGCAGCGCATTGATCGGCTTTGCCTTGGCGGCCTTGGGCTTGCGGATTTCGCGCGTGCTGCGCTTTTGCGATTTGGCCATGTCATGGGGCTTTCTGGGCTGTGCCAGTGGTCGGCCCCGCGGGCGGGGTCTGCCGGGGGGTTGTCCGGGAACAAGGGTGTCGTGGCGTGCCCGGAACCCGGCGGTACCCCGTGGCGCGCAAAACCCGCGCTCAGTGCGCGCGGTCCGCAACCGATACCACCGAATCGCCGCCGGCCCGCATCAATTCGCCGGTATCATGGTCCGGGCAGCAACATCGCCAGCGCCGCGACCCCCATCACCAGGCAGGCCAGCCAGCCGGTTCCGACCAGCCAGCGGCCGCACGTCAGATCGCCCATCACCGATTTTTTCGACACCAGCAGGCAGATCACCGCCAACAGCGGCACCGCCACCACGCCGTTGATCACGGCGCTCCACACCAGCGCCTTCATCGGGCTGATCGGCGAATACTGGATGGCCAGCCCGGCCAGCACGCTGATGGCGATCACGCCATAAAAGCCGCGCGCCTGGCCCACATCGCGTTCCAGCCCTTCGTTCCAGCCCATCACCTCGGCCGCGGCATAGGCGCCCGATCCGGCCAGCACCGGCACCCCGATCAGCCCGACCCCCAGCAAACCTGCCGTAAACAGCGCAAAGGCAAAATCGCCGGCCAGCGGCCGCAAGGCGCTGGCCGCCTGTGCCGCGGTGTTGATATCGGTCACGCCACGGGCGTGCAGCGTGACGGCGGTGGCCAGAATGACAAAATAGGCGGCCACGTTGGAATAGGCCATGCCCGACCAGGTATCCCAGCCCATCCGGCGCAGTTCGCGGCGGCGGATGGCGCGCCCGGCGTGGCGCAGCGGCCGTGCGTGGCTGCGCTGCATATCCTCCACCTCTTCGGATGCCTGCCAGAAAAACAGATAGGGGCTGATGGTGGTGCCAAACACCGCCACGATCAGGCTGGCAGATTGCGCATTGATGGTGAATTGCGGCCACACCGTGCGCAACGCCACCTGCCCCCACGGCACCTGCACCGTAAACAGCACCGCCGCATAGGCCAGCAGCGACAGGGTCAGCCATTTCAGCACCATGACATAGCGGTGATAGGCCACGCCGATCTGCAACCCCAGCGTTAGTGCCACAAACAGCACGGTCATCACGTGGCGGTTGATGCCGCTGACCAGTTCGCCCACCTCGCCCATGGCCGCGACATCGGCGGCAATGTTCAGCGTGTTGGCGATTAGCAGCAGCAGCACCACGCCGCGCACCACCATTGGCGGAAAGGCGGCGCGCATATTGGCGGCCAGCCCTTTGCCGGTCACCCGGCCGATCTGCGCGCACATCAGCTGCACCGCCGACATCAGCGGATAACACAGCGGCATGGTCCACAGCATGTTCAGCCCGAACTGCGCCCCGGCCTGCGAATAGGTTGCGATGCCGCTGGGGTCATCGTCGGCCACCCCGGTGATCAGCCCCGGGCCCAGCCGCGCCAGCGGATGGTTGCGCAGCCTGCGCCAAAGGCCCGTCCGCGCGACCCCTGGCGGGGTGGTGGGCGGTGGCGGATCATCATCGTGTGGCGGGCGGACGACCGTGGTCATGGGTTCGGCCATAGACGGTAACGCACTGCGCAGACAGCGTAATGTGCAGGCAACGCGAAAGCATGCCCGGCCCATGCGGGATGCGGTGTCGTGGGTAGATTCCGAATCTTTGCCGGCCCGCCGGTCCCGGTTAGTACCGATCATCAGCTTGGTGCATCGATGCATATGGCCACACTCCCTCGCTTCCCTGCGTCGTGTGGCCTGGACTGTCCTGGGCATGACCCGTTCAGGATCACGTCGCATCGCACTGTAGGCCGGCGACCGTTCGCGGTCGTCGGCTTACCTTTCGCGCTGGTGCTTTGGCGCCGTGCCCACGAACTGCTTAAACCTGGCAGCCACGATCGGCCTGCCCCGGACCATCAGCCGCCGCCCCCGTCCCCTGCGACGTGGCCGTGGCCAGCGGAGTTTTGTGCCCATGACCAGCATCCTTTCCCTGCCCGCGCCAGTGCGCACGGCCACCCTGTTGGCGCGTTGCGCGCGCGTCCTGCTGGCGGTTGCCGCGCTGGCCGGCCCCTGGGCCATCGCGCCGGCACAGGCGCGCTCTGCGGCGCAGATCACCGCGCAGGGCCGTGCCGCGCTGCGCCAGCTGGAACAGACCGAGCCACGGTCGCGCCGGTTTGCCCATGACGCCAAAGGCATCCTGGTGTTCCCGTCGATCTTCAAGGCCGGGATCGTGTTCGGGGGGGAAAGCGGCAATGGCGTGCTGTTCACCGGGGGCCGCACGGCCGGGTACTACAACTTGTCCGGCGGCACCTGGGGGCTGCAGATCGGCGCGCAGAAATTCAGTTATGTGGTGTTTTTCATGAACGATGGCTCTCTGCGCTACCTGAACAAAAGCGGCGGATTTGCCATTGGCACCGGCCCCAGCGTGGCCGTCATCAACAAAGGCGCGGGCGCAGAGGCCAACTCCACCACGCTGACCAAGGACGTTTATGCCTTTCCGTTCAACCAAAAGGGCCTGATGGCCGACCTGACGCTGCAGGGGACCAAGATTACGCGCATCCATCCGCGCTGACCGGCTGCGCCGCGGCTTGCGCCGCACGACCGGCACCGCATCAGGCATAGCGTTTTAAGGCCCACCCCCCATCGCGAGGCATTGAAGCCATGGATCTCAATCATCTTTATTTCGTGCAGCAATGCGCGTTGATGCGCGCCGCCAGGGCGGCCGACGCGCTGGCGCACAGCCGCTACCAGGCGGCCGCGGACCGGATTGCCGGCCGCATCGCGCGGTTTCAGCATGCCGCCGGCGCGGGCATTGTCAGCCAGGCAGGTGTGCGATGATCGCCTTTACGCGTGACCCCGGTCTGTCCCCCGGCAGTGCGCTGCCCGTGCTTGCCAAATCCGATGGGCGGCTGCGCCGTGGCGATCCCGTGGTGACGGACCATGGCCCACCGCCATTGTCCGGCGACCGGGCACGGGCCGCCGGCCACGGTGCGCGGCTGCGAATCGCCTTTGTCGGCAATGCGCCCCCGCGCCGGTGCGGCATCGCAACCTTTACCGATGATCTGCAACGCGCGGTCGGCGCATCGGCCGACGTCAGCGAAACCGCGATTTTTGCCATGCGCGATCCGGGCGGGGTCTATGCCTGGCCGCCGTCGGTGCGGTTTGCCATCGATCAGAATGATCCCGCCGCCTATCGCGCGGCCGCCGATGCGATCAACCGCGGCGGCTTTGACGTGGTCTGCCTGCAGCACGAATTCGGCATCTTTGGCGGGCCGGCCGGCGATTTTGTGCTGGGGCTGATCGCGGCCTTGCGGGTTCCGCTGATCACCACGCTGCATACCGTGCTGGACCAGCCCGATGCCGCGCAGCGGTCGGTGATGAACGCGATCCTGGCCGCATCGTTCCGGGTGGTTGTCATGGCGAACAAGGGCCGCGACATCCTGATCGACAGCTATGGTGCCGATCCCGATCGCGTGGTCATCATCCCCCACGGCATTCCCGACGCGCGGTTTGAAAATTCCGACCGGGCCAAGCGGAAACTGGGGCTGGCCGGCCGCAAGGTGATCCTGACGTTCGGCCTGATCGGCCCGAACAAGGGCATCGAAGCGATGATTGAGGCCATGCCGGCGATTGTCGCCGCCGCGCCCGACGCGCTGTATGTGCTGATGGGGGCGACCCACCCGCATCTGTTGCGTCACGCGGGCGAATCATATCGCGATGCGCTGATGACACGGGTGCACGAACTGGGGCTGGAACACCACGTGCTGTTCATCAACCGGTTTGTCGACCGGCCCGATCTGCTGGAACAGATTGCCGCGTGCGATATTTATGTGACGCCCTACCCTTGCGTATCGCAATTGACCTCCGGCGCGCTGGCCTATTCGCATGGGCAGGGCCGGGCGGTGGTGTCCACGCCCTATTGGCATGCGGCAGAATTGCTGGCCGATGGCAGTGGCGTGCTGGTGCCGTTTGGCGATCCGGCCGCACTGGGTCGTGCGGTCGCGACGCTGCTGGCGGATGAACCGCTGCGGCTGGCCATGGCGTACCAGGCCTATGCCGCCAGCCGTCCGACGGTCTGGGCCCAGACTGCCAGACACTATGTCGATTGCTTCCTTGGCGCCTGCCGCCAGTTCCGGATGGTCCAGTCCGGTCCCCGTGACCGGGCGATAGTGGGGCAGTTGCCCGCACGATCGCCCCGCGATTGCTATGCCTGATCGACCCGCCCGGGCGCTTGTCCGCCCTGTTCCATCCCCCAGCCAAGAGGTTTCCCATGTCTGATTCAGATACCATGCCCGCCGCCGCCATCGGCACCTTTGCCGACCACGATGCTGCCGAGGCGGCCGTAAGGGAGCTTGGCCTGGCCGGGTTCGACATCAGCCATCTGAGCGTTGTCGGCAAAGGCTATCACACCGACGAACATGTCACCGGGTTTTACAACCAGGGTGACCGGGTGCGGTTCTGGGGCGCGCGCGGTGCGTTTTGGGGTGGGTTGTGGGGGCTGTTTTTTGGCGGATTGTTCCTGACCGTGCCGGTGGTCGGCCCGGTCGTGGTGCTGGGCCATATTGGCCTGGTGGTCGTCGGCGCGCTGGAAACGGCGCTGGCAGTGGGCGGGGTCAGCGCGCTGTCGGCCGGGCTGTATGGCATGGGCATTCCGCAGAACAGTGTGCTGATGTATGAAACCGCGATCAGCGCCGACAGTTTTCTGGTGATGGCGCACGATACCCCCGATCGCATCGCGATGGCGCGGCAGATCCTGGCAACCGCCGGCGCGTCGCGCGTCGATGTCTATGACGGGCTGCACCCCGCCACCGCCAACACCGCGGTCATGGCCTGACCTGGCCGATATGAAGCCGCACTGACGTGCAGTCAAACCTCCTGCCCCGCCCCCCGCGACGAAGAGCATGAAAACGTCCGGGGGGCGTCTTTGCCTAGGAGCCGACCACCCATGATACCATCATGCTGTGGTGGTCGGGCCCCGACGAAAACATCGTTTTCGTCGCACCAGGAACGCGAGGCGGGGCGGGTGGTTTGACGTCGCGCGCAGCGCGTCAGTCATCAAGTATCGCCCAGCAGGACCTTGCGCGCCAGTTCGGGTATCGATTTGACGCCCATGCGGTGCATCACTTCGGCGCGGTGGTTTTCCACGGTGCGCTGGCTGATGCCCAGATCGGCGGCAATGTTCTTGCTGGGGTGACCGGCCAGCACCAGGTCGAGCACCTGTTTCTGCCGCTCGGTCAGATCGGCAATTCGCCGGGCCGCATCGGCATGGGCCTGGTCGACCACGCGCAAATCCTGTGACCGGGCGGTGGCGCGGGCAATTCCCAGCAGCAGGTCGTGCTGTCCCACCGGCTTTTCGATGAATTCGCTGGCGCCCGCGCGCATCGCTTCGACCGCCAGCCCGATATCGCCATCACCGGTGATCATGATCACCGGCACATGATCGCCGCGCGCGCGCAGGGTTTTCATCAGATCGATCCCGCTCATCCCCGGCAAATGCGCATCGACCAGCAGGCACGCCGCTGCCCCGGGGTGATAGGCCGCCAGAAACGACTCTGCCGTGGCGAAATCTGCCACGGTTTGCCCATGCGCCTGCAGCAGGTCGCAGATCGACGCGAGCACCAGCGGTTCATCATCGATGACAAAGGTCACCAGCCCGGCGGTGCGCGCGATGGCGGCGGCCATATCGGTCTGTTCGCGCGCGGCAGTGTCGATGGCGGCGACCGCGCCGGGCGGCGGGCAAAGTTGTTCAATCGCCAGGATTAGCGCCTGCGCCGCGACCGGTTTGCACAGTTGCAGGCCGCCGGCGCCGGTGATCGCGGCAATTGCCTCGGTCGAAATGTCCCCCGTCAGCACGATCGCGGGCAGGTCGCGCCCCAGCGTGGTGCGGATGGCGGCCAGCAGGTTTACCCCGGTCGCACCGCCCGGCAGATTGTAATCGGTCAGCAACAGATCGGGACGGATCGCACCATGCGCAATCAGCTCCGTCGCGCTGGCCGCGTCGCGCGCCGCGCTAATGGTGTGGCCATGGGTGCGCAACAATTGCACCAGCAGATCCAGCAGATCGGGATCATCCTCCACCACCACGATCGCGCTGCGATGATCGGTCTGGCTGACCAGGGCTGGCGCAGGCATGGCTGGTGCGGCTGCCGCGGCAGTGTCCGTTTCGGCGTCGGTGTGGCACGGCACGGTAATCGCAAAGGTCGATCCCTTGCCCGGCACCGATGTCACCGTAACCGCATGGCCCAGCAACCGCCCCAGCCGATGTACGATCGCCAGCCCCAGCCCCAGGCCGCGGCTGCGATCGCGTTCAGGATTTTCAACCTGATGAAACTCTTCGAAAATGGCGTGCAATTGCCCTTCGGCAATGCCGATCCCGGTGTCATAAACCTTGATGCGCAGATTGGTACCGCGATGGCGGCACGCCAGCATGATGCGGCCGGCCTGGGTGTATTTGACCGCATTGTTCAGCAGGTTGCGCAACATCTGTTCCAACAGCTGCGGATCGGTTTCGACCAGCGCGGGGCAGGGCAGAATATCCAGCGTCAGCCCGCGTTCTTGCGCCAGCGGGGTAAATTCCTGGCGCAACCGGTCCAGCATCTGCGCGATGGCAAACACCGCGCGCCGTGGATGCACCGCACCCGCCTCGATCTGGTTGATGTTCAGCAACGTGTCGAGCATGGTCGACAGGGCATGCAGCGTCTGGTCAAACCGGGCGAACAGGTTTTGCGCGCGGTCCTCGGTCACCACCAGCGCGATGCGGTCCTTCAGCAGCGTCAGCACTTGCAACGGCTGGCGCAGATCGTGGCTGGCCGCGGCCAGAAACCGCGATTTGGCGGCATTGGCGCGCTCTGACTCCAGCTTCGCATTTTCCAGCGCGACGGTTGTGCGTTTGCGTTCGGTGATGTCGGCAAAGGTGATCACCACGCCTTTGACCTGGCTGTCGTGCGCGCGATAGGGAAAGATGCGGCGGGAAAACCAGGTATCGCCCGGCGCGCGCACTTCGCATTCGATCGTCGCGCCATCGGCCAGCACCGCGCGCGCATCGGCCAGCAAACCGGGATCATCGGCAATCGGGCGCAAATCGGCCAGCGGACGACCGATGTCGCTGCCGATAACGTTGAATAGCGGTTTGATCGCCGGGGTAAAGAACCGGATTTGCAGCGCGGTATCCAGGAACATGGTGCCGACATTGGTGCTGTACAGCACGTTCTGCAAATCGTCCGACGCCAGCCGCTGGCGTTCCAGCGTTTCCTGCAACTGGCTGTTCAGCGCGGTCAGTTCCTCGTTCAGCGACTGCAATTCCTCCTTTGAGGTCAGCAATTCTTCATTGGCGGACTGGAATTCCTCATTGACCGACAGCGCCTCTTCATTGATCGCCTTTTGCTCCTGGTTGGCCAGGTCGCGTTCGTGGATAGAGGTCTGCAATTCCGTTTGTGTCTCGGCCAGTTCGCGTTCGAGTTCGGCCAGCCGCGTGGCATCGCCCGCCTGGGCCGGCCCGGGTGTGGCCGATGCCGTATCGGCATGATCGACAAAACACACCAGCAGCAGGTCTTCACCCGCTTCGATCAGGCATTCCACATCGATGCCGAACCGGATCGTCGCGCCATCCAGCTTGATCGACGCAGATCCCCCGTCGACAATCGGGTTGGCCCGGGTGGCGCGGTTGACCGCGTGGCGCAGCCGGGTACGCAGCGCGGGCGTGACCATGTCGAGCAGATTGAGCGAGGCATAGCCGGGCGCGACCTGCAAAAACCGGTTGGTCGGCCCGACCGAAAACAGCCATTCGAACTTGCGGTTGATCAGCACTGCCGCCGGGGCATGGCGGGCCAGCACCGCGCGGCTGCACAAATCGGCCAGGCTGGCCTGCCGCACCGGCGGCGCCGACCGCGGCGCACCAGCCAGCAGCGGCAGCTTGTCATCAAAACTGAACGGAAACCCGGCCTCGCCCAGCCGGCTGTGCGCGACGTGGCGGTAACAGCATTCCACGCCGGGTACGGGTTCGAACCGGCCTTCGCCCTGGCCCACCGTTTCTGCCGATCCCAGCACCAGCGTGCCACCGGCGCGCAGCGCGAAGTGGAACAGCGCGATCACTTTGGCCTGCGCAGCAGTGTTCAGATAAATCAGCAGGTTGCGGCAGGTGATCAGGTTCAGCCGGGAAAACGGCGGATCGGTCAGCACATCCTGCACCGAAAACACCACTTGCCCGCGCAGCACCGGCAGCACGCGGTACCCCATTTCTTCGGCCACAAAATGCCGCGCCAGCCGTGCAGGTGAAACCTGATCGACAATATCGGCCGGATATAGCCCTTCGCGGGCCGTGGCGATGGCATCGGGGTCGATATCCGATGCAAACACCTGCAGTTTGATATCGCGGTGGGTGGCGCGGATCGCTTCGTTGCAGATCATCGCGATCGAATAGGCCTCTTCACCGGTGCTGCATCCGGCCACCCACACGCGCAGCGCCTGTCCGGGCGGCAGCGCGGCGACCAGATCGGGCAGAATCGCGGTTTCCAGCCCTTCGAACACCTCTGGATCGCGGAAAAACCGGGTGACGTTGATCAGCAGGTCGTTGACCAGCAGCGCGCATTCGCCCGGATCGGCGCGCAGCCGGCCCAGATAGTCGCCCAGGTTGTGCAATGAAATGGCCAGCAGGCCCATCCGCCGGGCGATCCGCCGGGTAATCGTGCCCGGTTTATAGGCACGGAAATCGTGGCCGGTGGTGTCGAACAGATGATCCAGAATCGCGGCCAGCCCGGCAGCCTGATCGGGCGCAGGCAGGTCGCCGGGCGCGTCAGGCCCGGGCAGCGATGGTTGCGGGGTAAACGCGGCCAGTTCGGCCGGCAGGTCCTGCAGGGTCAGCACCTTGTCGATATGACCGGTATCGATGGCGGATTGCGGCATGCCTGAAAATTCCGCCTCTGCCGGCGATTGCGCCAGCGCACGGCCGCCGGCCAGTTTCAGCGCGACTACGCCGTCGCTGCCATCCGTGCCTGTCCCGGTCAGCACCGCCGCAATGGTTTGTGGCCCGCAGGTTTGCGCCAGCGATCGCAACAGCACGTCAAACGGCATCCGCGCGCCGCGTTTTGGATCGGGCACGGTCACCGACAGCGCGCCGGCGCGCACCGACAGATAGCTGCCCGGCGCGATCACATAGACGTGGTCAGGTTCCAGCCGGCGACCGTCGGCAACCTCTTCAACCGGCATCACGGTGTGTTCGCCCAGCAGATCGGCCATCATGCTTTTGTGCGTGGGGTCCAGATGCTGGACCACGATGAACGCCATACCGGTATTGGCGGGCATGCCCTGAAACAGTTTGGACAGCGCCTCCAAACCCCCCGCCGATGCGCCGATGGCAACAATCGGCAAGGCGCCGGTATCGGGCGCGCTGGCCACGGTCTGCGCCGGATCGGGGGTAACGTCTGCGGGCAGGGGTGCCGTCACCATGACGGGGATCGCAGGCAGCACGACGGCCACCGGGCGCGGCCAGCGGTGGTTTCGTTCGGGCGGTCGGTCATGTCATTTCCCCTTATGGTATCGCATACCATAAGATTTGACCAAACCTGTAATTGATAATCGTCAATTGAAGGAAATATTTTTTAGATTTGATGAAAAATCTTTAAAAGGTTTTTCAATATTAAACCGGCAATCATTTTCCGACGTGAATGCCCGACAAAAGATTCATCAAGCCAAAAACTTTGAAGAGCCATAAAACGACTGCGATGACGATTACGCCATTCAAAATTGACTTAATCTTTCCATCCATCGGGATATAGGTATTTATCAGCCACAGCACCACGCCGATGGCGATCAATACGGCGATTACGTTGATAAGCGTCATGGTGTCAGACTTTCCTGGCAGAAATTTGGGTGCGCCGGACCGGCGGCGCTGCGATCACAGGCGCCCGGTCAAGATCAGCACCACCACCACGATCAGCACCACGCCCAGCACGCTGATGCCGCCATTGCCATAACCATAGCCATAGCCGCCGACCCGGCCGCTAAAGCCGCCCAACAGCAGCACAATCAAAACGATCGCCAGAAGCAGTCCAAGTGACATCATGGTTTCCCGATATTAAAAGGTGAAATGGTCACGCAAAGCGCCGCCGCAACCATCAACGGCAGCGCACATCGCTGTTGCGGTCGATCGAATGGCCCACTGCGCCGCCGGCGATGGCGCCCAGCACGGTGCCCAGCATTTCCGATCCGCCCGGCGCAATCACGTTGCCCAGCACGCCACCGGCGACCGCGCCGACAATCAGCCCGGTGCTGCCGTCCGAATGCCGGCAATAATAGCGCCCGTCGTGGCCGCGGTAGATGCGTTCATCCTGCGACACCTGGCGTTCGGAATAACTGTTGCGGTCCGCGCGGTAATACCGATCGGCCTCATAGCCGCCGTAACCGGGGTCGGGGCGATTGTAATCATAGCGGTCCCAACCCGCGTGCATGCGATGATCGCCATAGGTCTGTGCGCACCCGGCCAACAGGCCCAGTGAAAGCAGAGCGGCAGCATATTTGCGCATAAGGAATTCCTGAAAAAAGTGTCTGGCCGTGCGGTTGCGCACGACCAGACACCACGGGGGGCAAATCGACCCTAGGCGCTGGCGCGGTGTGCGCCAGCTTCGGAATCTACCCGGTCGTGACCAGTTCGTTGGCCCCATCGGTGGTGCCGGATGACGACAGGCCGTCGCGCCCGTGGTCCACCGGTCAGCCCGTTCCGGCCAGCACGCCCTGCCATCACTGCGATCACGCCGATTCCTGCGCCTGCGCCGCGGACAAGACCGGCCCGGCGCGGCGGATCGATCAACCGCAGCGCCCGGCCGGCGCAATGCCCCGCCGGGTGATGCCCCGCAAATTCAGGAAATTGCTTTATAAAAAGCATGAATGGCGGCGATCCCGGTCAGCAATAGGCGCGTCGGGTTGCATAGACATAGCGCTGCTGGCGGTTGCTCCAGCGCCAATGGCGGTGGTTGCGGCAATAATAGGGGCGGCCACCATAAGTGCCCAGCACCACGCCAAACGCGAAACCCCGGCCGCGATTGTCAAACCCGCGATTGTCAAACCCGCGATGGCCAAACCCGCGATCGCCGCCACGGTCGGGGCCACGTCCTCGGTTGTGGTCAGGCCCGCGCCCGTTGTCATGTCCCCGCCCGTTGTCGCGGTGGTCCTGCCCACCGCCGGGATGGCCGTCGCCCTGCTGTTGCGCCATGGCCGGGGCAGCGGACAATCCGCCACAGGTCAGGCCCAGTGCGGCCAGCGCGATGGCCCATTTCGTAAAACGCCTGTTTGGGTATTGCACGGCACATTCCCTTTGTTTGGTGCGGGTTGCAGCGGGGGCCCCGATCGTGACCGACACCGCCGTTGCCGCCCGGCGACCTGGTGCCGCACGCATAAAATCGCGTTTCGCATGCTGGCAGCGCCGGAATCTACGCAATCCCGGCCGGGGCACAGGCACCTGGCCGCGCGGCGCGGCGGGGCGGGCGGCATGACCTGCATGGTACGGCTGTCTGGGTATTTTCCGAGCCTGTGCGGGCCGGTATGCAGGCCCTAGTGACCGGATCAGACGCTTGCAGTCACGCCTGCTCCCTCCATAGCAAGGCGTGATCCCAACAGCTCGGTCCCTCACCCCCCCTCCCAGGGCTGTGCAGCGTCGGACTTTAAGCCGGCGGCTGGCAGCAGTCGCCGGCTTGTCTTTCATTGCTGGCCTTGGGCGGCCTGAAAATTCTCTGCCGTGTTCGTCGGCGCTACCTGAAGAACGGAAATACCCATGAAGAAACTGATTATCGCTGCGGCCCTTGGGTCATGCGCGCTTGCCGCGCCGGCCTTTGCCGACGGCACCGGACCCTACCTCACGTTCGAAGGCGGCGCGGTCAAACAGGAACACGCCAATGTCTCGCTCCAGGGCGCCTATGACCATACCGACCATTTCGACACCGGTTGGGAAGCCGGCGGCGCGCTCGGGTATGATTTTGGCCATTTCCGGCTTGAAGCCGAAGGATTCTATGACCGCTCGCCGCTGAAGGGGCAGGATATCCCCGCCGGCCTGGTCACTCCGGCCTATTCACTCAACCGGTCGACCGGCGTTTCGGGCAACACCAATACTTATGCGGTGATGGGCAACGCGCTGATCGGTCTGGGCCATTGGGGCGGGATCAAGGCCTATGTCGGCGGCGGCGCCGGCTATGCCCGCGTGACGCTGAACGAATATACGGCCGGGCTGGTTCCGGTCGCCGATCGGGCCGACGGATTTGCGTGGCAGGGTCTGGCGGGCCTGACCGTGCCGATCAGCCACAATATCGACCTGGGCGTCCGCTATCGCTATTTCCGCCCCGACGGCGCCGACCATTTCCGCTATGCCGATGGCCTTGAACGCAAGGCTTCGCTGCGGTCGAGCTCGCTGCTCGCCACGCTGACCTTCAACTTTGGCCACGCGGCCGAACCGGCACCGGTGGTCGAAGCTGCCCCGCCGCCACCGCCGCCGATGGCCGCTGCTCCGCCGCCACCCCCGCCGCCGCCCCCGCCGCCCGTGATGGTCTGCAACAAGGGCCCGTACATCGTGTTCTTTGACTGGAACAAGTCGGACATTTCGCCCGAGGCGACCAACATCCTCGACAGCGCGGTCCAGGCCTATGGCAATTGCGCCTCGGTCCCGATCATGCTGGCCGGTTATACCGACAGTTCGGGTACGCCGCAGTACAACATGGGCCTGGCCGGTCGCCGCGATGATTCGGTGCAGAGCTATCTGACCAGCCATGGCGTCGCTGCCGGGGCGATCACGTCACACGCCTATGGTGAAGCCAACCAGCGCGTGCCCACCGCCGACGGTGTACGCGAACTGCAGAACCGCCGCGTGGAAATCACATACGGCCCTGGCGCCGGCAACTGATGCCAACCCGGTCAGCGCGTGCCAACACGCGCTGACCGGTAACACAATTCCCTGTCAGGAACGGGAAAGGGTCGGCGAAAGCCGGCCCTTTTTCGTGCGCGCGGCGCAAAGCGCCAGCCGCGGTTGACAGTCGCCAATATTTCGATGATATTGGAAATATGGAAACTGGCATTGACGCCCCGACCGTGATCCGCGCGCTGGGCGCGCTGGCGCAGGACCACCGGCTGGCCACCTTTCGCCTGCTGGTGCAGGCGGGCGGCGATGGCCTGCCGGCCGGCGTCATTGCCGAACGGCTGGGCATGGCGCCCTCTACGCTCAGCTTTCATCTCGCCGCGCTCGCGCATGCCGGGCTGGTGACGCAGCGGCGGCAAAGCCGGCTGGTGATCTATACCGCCAACTATCCGGCGATGAACGCGCTGATGGGCTATCTCACCGAAAACTGCTGTGGCGGGGCGCCCTGCACCGATGTCGCGGTGTGCTGTCCGACGCCGGCACTGGTGGCGCTTTCCGAACCCGCCGAACCAAAGGACACCGCCGCATGACCAGCCAGCTGCCCGTCGATATCGTGATCTATCACAACCCCGCCTGCGGCACATCGCGCAACACGCTGGCGATGATCCGCAATGCCGGCATTGAACCGCATGTGATCGAATATCTGAAAACGCCGCCGTCGCGCGCGTTGCTGGAACAGCTGATCGCGCGTGCCGGGATCACCCCGCGCGCTTTGCTGCGCGAAAAGGGCACGCCGTTTGCCGACCTCGGCCTGGGCGATCCCGCGCTGAGCGATGCTACGCTGATCGATGCGATGATCGCGCACCCGGTGCTGATCAACCGCCCGTTGGTGGTGTCGCCGCTGGGGGTGGCGCTGTGCCGCCCGTCTGAACGCGTGCTCGATCTGATCCCCGCGGCGCAACGCGGTGCCTTTGCCAAAGAAGATGGCGAGGCGGTGATCGATGCCGCCGGCAACCGCGTAACCCCGGCCTGACCAATCATGACCCCAGAAATCCGCGCGCTGTGGGCAGAGGCGGTGGGCAGTTTCCTGCTGTTCGCCACCGTCATCGGGTCGGGCATCATGGCCGACCGCCTGTCAGGCGGCAATGTCGCGGTGGCGCTGCTGGGCAATACCCTGGC
This sequence comes from Novosphingobium sp., assembly GCF_040398825.1. Classification (GTDB taxonomy): domain Bacteria; phylum Pseudomonadota; class Alphaproteobacteria; order Sphingomonadales; family Sphingomonadaceae; genus Novosphingobium. The sequence continues at coordinate 186,557 of NZ_JBBATI010000001.1, read as the reverse complement.
CACTGGCGCGATGCTGTTTGTGCTGATCACCATGCTGGGGCCGGTATCGGGCGCGCATTTCAACCCGGCGGTCACGCTGGTCATGCAGCTGTCGGGCGCCATTCGCGTCCGGCTGGCGCTGGGGTATGCCGCGGCACAAGTGCTGGGCGGCGTGGCCGGGGTATGGGTCGCGCATGCGATGTTCGATCTGCCGGTGTGGCAGGTGTCGCACCATCTGCGCAGCGGGCCGGGGCAATGGCTGGGTGAAGCGGTGGCAACATTCGGCCTGGTGCTGACGATCTTCGGCACGGTGCGCATGCGCCCGGCGTGGGTGCCGGCCAGCGTCGCGCTGTATATTACGGCGGCCTACTGGTTCACCTCGTCCACCAGCTTTGCCAACCCGGCGATTACGCTGGCCCGCGCGTTGAGCGACACGTTTGCCGGGATCGCGCCTGCCAGCGTGCCCGGTTTCATCGTCGCGCAAATTGCGGGGGCGCTGATCGCGCTGGCCACGGCCAGCGTGCTGTTTCCCGCCGACGAAACCCCCGCAAAGGCCCCGGCATGAACCGACTGCGTGAATTGCCCGATCCCGATCATCTGCCCGCGCTGAAACCCCACTATGCCCATCGCCGCCCTGCGCTGGGGCTGGGCGCAAACGATCCGCCGCCGCGCATCCTGCTGCTGTACGGATCGCTGCGCGAACGGTCCTTTTCGCGGCTGGCGGTCGAAGAAGCGGCGCGGCTGTTGCAATGGTTCGGCTGCGAAACGCGCATTTTCGATCCGCGCGACCTGCCGTTGCCGGATCAGGTGGCCGATGATGACCATCCGGCAGTGGCCAGATTGCGTGAACTGTCGCTGTGGTCCGAAGGGCAGGTGTGGTGCAGCCCGGAACGCCACGGCCAGATCACCGGGATCATGAAAACGCAGATCGACCATCTGCCGCTGGCGTTCAAGGGCATGCGCCCGACCCAGGGCCGCACCCTGGCGGTGATGCAGGTCAGTGCCGGGTCGCAATCGTTCAATTCGGTCAACACGCTGCGGCTGCTGGGCCGGTGGATGCGGATGATCACCATTCCCAACCAGTCATCGGTGGCCAAGGCCTATGAGGAATTCGACGCCCAGGGGCGGATGAAACCATCGGCCTATTACGACCGCATCGTCGATGTGATGGAGGAACTGGTGCGGTTTACCGTGCTGTTGCGGCCGCATGCCGACCAGCTGGTCGATCGCTATTCCGAACGCGTGGAGCGCGACACGCCGGTTGATACCCCGGTCGAAGCGGCGGGTCTGGTGCGCTAATTTTCAATGCACAACCGGCAGTGCCGGGATCATCCAGGGCAGCACATATTGCTGCGCGACGATCAGCACGCTCAGGATCGCGGTCAGGATGAAGCTGTGGATGAAGGTGCGCGCAAACACCGCGCCCTCCTGCCCGGCCATCCCCACCACCGATACCCCGGTGGTAATATTCTGCGGCGAAATCATCTTGCCCATCACCCCGCCCGATGAATTGGCGGCGGCAAACAGCACCGGATTAAGGTTCAGCTGGCGCGCCGCCACCACCTGCAGATTGCCAAACAGCGCATTGCCCGAACTGTCGCTGCCCGACAGCATCACCGCGATCCAGCCCAGGAACGGCGACAGAAACACAAACAGGTGCCCGGTCGCGGCCACGCCGGCCCCCAGGCTATAGGCCATGCCGGCGTAATTCATCAGATAGGCCAGCCCCATCACCAGCATGACCGTGATGATCGCAATCCACGTCTGCCGCACGGTCTGGCCCACGCAGCGCCACAACGCCGCCGGCGACAATCGCACCAACAGCGCGGTTATCGCGCAGGCGCACAGGATCGCGGTGCCGGTGCCCAGCGGTTGGAACACCCACACTGCGTCATAGGGCTTGCCATGGTACAGCGTGATCGCAATCGCCTTGTCGAGGCCGGGCCAGTTGATCTTTGCCTGTGCGATCGTCGCCACCTTGGCGCTGGTCCACACGATCACCACCAGGGTGACCACCATCCACGGCAACCAGCCTTTCCACGGGGTGATCGGGCGCGCCATGCTGTTCGTACGCCCGGCCGCCTGCGCCAGCGCATCATCGCGGATGGCAAATTCGGCATCGTGTGGCGGCGCCCATACCCGCAAAAACAGCAGCGTGATGATCAGCGACGCCATCGATGCAAACACATCGGTCAGCGAATAATCGAGATAATTGGATGAAAAGAACTGCGCAAAGGCAAAACTGCCGCCCGCCACCAGCAGCATCGGCCACAGCGCACGCACCGATCGCCACCCGCCATAGACCGCGATCACATAAAACGGCAGGATCAGCGCGATCAGCGGCAATTGCCGGCCGATCATCATGCCCAGCTGCGCCGCGGGCAGCCCGGTCACCGTGCCCAGCACCGTCACCGGAATGCCCAGCGCGCCAAACGCCACCGGCGCGGTATCGAACATCAGCACATAGACCAGCGCATCCAGCGGCCGCATGCCGACCATGATCAGCATCGCGCTGGTGATCGCCACCGGGGTGCCGAACCCGGCCACCCCTTCCAGCAGCGCACCGAAACAGAACCCCACCACCACCAGCACCACCCGGCGGTCGTTGGGCACATTGCCGATCAGCCAGCGGCGCAAGGCATCGAAATAACCGGATTCCACCGCAATATTGTACAGCAGCAGCGCCGCCACCACCGTCCACATGATCGGCCACACCGCAAACACCGCGCCATTGGCCACCGCGTTCAACGCCAGCGCCAGCGGCAGCTGCCACACCGCGACCGCCACCACCAATCCGACCAGCAGCCCGGCCAGCGCCGCCTGCCACGCCGGGCGGCGCAATATCCCCAGCAGCAACAGCACCGCCAGCACCGGCAGCATGGCCACCCCAAACGACAGCGCCAGACTGCCCCCGACCGGGGTCACCAGTTGTGCAAACATCGCGGCTGTTGTCCCCCCGGCCGAATTTTATCCCGCTGCGGCTGCGCGGGCCTTGGCCAGCGCGCGGAATTTGTGCAGCAGCGGTTCGGTATAGCCGTTGGGCTGGACAATGCCTTCAAAAATCAGCGCACGCGCGGCCGCCCGGGCAAAACTGGTGTCGGCGTGCCCGGTCATCGGCTGATACAGCGGGTCGCCGGCGTTCTGTGCATCCACTTTGGCGGCCATGCGTTCCAGCGCGGCATCGACCTCGGCGGCGGTGCACACCCCGTGCAGCAGCCAGTTGGCAATATGCTGCGATGAAATGCGCAAAGTGGCGCGGTCCTCCATCAGGCCGACATCATGGATATCGGGCACTTTGGAACAGCCGATGCCCTGATCTACCCAGCGCACAACATAGCCCAGGATGCCTTGCGCGTTGTTGTCCAGCTCTTCGCGAATTTCGTCGGCCGACCAGTTGTGGCCGGTCGCGATGGGGATCGTCAGCAGACCGTCCAGCGCCGGAACCGGTTCCGCCATCAGGCCGTGCTGTACCGCGAACACATCGACGCTGTGGTAATGCATCGCGTGCAATGTGGCGGCGGTCGGGCTGGGCACCCAGGCGGTGCTGGCGCCGCTGCGTGGATGGCCGATCTTCTGCACCAGCATGTCGGCCATGCGATCGGGCGCGGCCCACATGCCCTTGCCGATCTGCGCCCGGCCCGACAGCCCACAGCGCAGGCCGATGCGGACATTGCGGTCCTCATAGGACTTGATCCACGCGCTATCCTTCATCGCCGCCTTGCGCACCATCGCGCCGGCGCGCATCGAGGTGTGCATTTCATCGCCGGTGCGATCGAGAAAACCGGTGTTGATGAACACCAGCCGGCCTTTGACCGCGGCGATGCACGCCGCCAGATTGGCCGAAGTGCGGCGCTCTTCGTCCATCAGCCCGATTTTCAGCGTGTGCCGTGTCAGCCCCAGCAGGTCTTCCACCGCATTGAACAGCCGGTCGGCAAACGCCGCTTCATCCGGGCCGTGCATCTTGGGTTTGACGATGTAGATCGATCCACCCGTGCCATCATTGGCCGACCGGCTGTTGCGGATCGGCCCGGCGCTGCGCAGATCATGCAGCCCGATCAGCCCGGTCACGATGGCATCCAGAATGCCCTCTGGCGCTTCGCTGCCATCGGCCAGCAGCACGGCGGGCGTCGTCATCAGGTGGCCGACATTGCGCGCAAACAGCAAAGCGCGGCCATGCAGTGTCAGCGTGGAACCATCGGGCGCGGTATAGTGCCGATCGGGATTGAGGCTGCGGGTCAGGCTCCGGCCCCCTTTGCTGAAGGTTTCGGCCAGATCGCCCTTCATCAGCCCCAGCCAGTTGGCATAGCCGGCGACTTTGTCCTCGGCATCGACCGCCGCGACCGAATCCTCAAAATCGACAATGGTCGACAGCGCCGATTCCAGCACGACATCGGCGACGCCTGCGGCATCCAGCGCGCCGATCGGCGATGCCCGGTCGATCACCAGTTCGATATGCAGGCCATGGTGGACCAGCAGCACGCCATCGGGCCGGGCCGCATCACCCCGCCACCCGGCCAGCGTAGCGGGATCCGCCAGCGCGGGCACCAGCGCACCATCGACAATTGCATAGCCCGTGACATCGGCGTGGCTGCCCGTGGCGAGCGGCACCGCCGCATCCAGAAACGCGCGCGCGCGCGCCACCACCTGCGCCCCGCGCACAGGGTCATAGCCCGGCCCTTGCGCCACGCCGGGCAGTGCGTCGGTGCCATAAAACGCGTCATACAGGCTGCCCCAGCGCGCATTGGCGGCGTTGAGCACAAACCGCGCGTTCAGCACCGGTACCACCAATTGCGGCCCCGCCATCCGCGCCACTTCGTCATCCACCTGGTCGGGCGTGATCGCAAACGGCGCCGGCTCGTCCACCAGATAGCCGATTTCGCGCAGGAACACCTGATAGGCAGCCGCATCGATCGGCTGTGCCACATGCGCCAGATGCCAGGCATCGATCTGCGCCTGCAGGCTGTCGCGCACCGCCAGCAGCCGGGCATTTTCGGGCGCCAGCCGGTCAACAATCGCGGCGGCCCCGGCCCAGAACGTGTCGGTATCGATCCCCGTGCCGGGCAAGGCCTGCGTATCGATGAACTGCGCCAGTTCGGCCGCAACCTGCAGCCCTGATTTTGCGATGTAAGCTGTCATGGTCCTGGCCTTTATGCGTCAAGCCCGGCGGCGGCCAAGCGGCCAGCGCGCGGATTTCATGGGTGTGGGAACGGGCGAGCGGTGATCTAACTCTCCGCTATCTGCGCAGGTGGTATTTGATAAGGTCTGGGCCCGCCCTGGGCCCAGTCGATCAGTTCGATGGTGTGCACCACGGGGGTGGCGGTGCGCTGGCCAATCTGCATGGCGCAGCCAACGTTGCCGGCGGCGATTACAGCGGCACCCAGACGGTCCAGGTTGGCGACCTTGCGTTGACCGATGCGGTCGGCCAGATCGGGCTGCAGAATGTTGTAAACGCCGGCCGAACCACAGCACAGATGCGCCTCTTTCGGGGTGACCACGGTGTATCCGGCGCGGGTTAACAGCTGGCGCGGCGCATCGGTCACGCCCTGTCCGTGCTGCAAGGAACACGCGGGGTGATAGGCGACACGCAACGGCGCTGCGGCCGGGGCGACCGGGGGCATATCAAGCGTGGCGACAAATTCGCTGATATCGCGGGCCAGCGCCGAAAAATGCGCGGCACGTTGGGCATAGGCGGGATCATCGCGCAGCAAAAAGCCGTAGTCCTTGATCGACGTGCCGCAGCCAGATGTGGTGATGACGATCGCCACAACCGGACCCGCCACCTCCACCGCGTCCCACGCATCGATGTTGCGACGCGCCGCCGCCTTGGCCGCCGCGTCCTGCCCCATGTGGTGGACCAGCGCGCCGCAGCACCCTTCACCCTGTGCCAGCACCACGTCACAGCCGGCGCGCGCCAGCACGCGCTGAGTCGCGACGCGGATCGCCGGTTGCAGCACCGGTTCGGCGCAACCCTGCAGCAGGATTACGCGCGGGCCGTTGGTGACGGAGGGCGCGGGTGCGGGCAGGGACGTAGCCTGCGCGTGCTGGCGCCGCGGCACCAGCGCCAGCATCGCGGCGACCGGTTTCAGCGCCGGCACCCGTTGCAACAGCGGTTTCAGCGGTTGTGCCAGCCGCCCCAGCGCCAGCGCGGCGCGAAACCGCGCCGGGTAGGGCAGCACTTGCCCCAGCACCCAACGGATCATCCGGTCAGGCCACGGACGCCGGTAATTCTGGTCAATGTATGCGCGCGCGTGATCAACCAGATGGCCGTAATGCACCCCCGACGGGCAGGTCGTCATGCATGACAGGCATGACAGGCAGCGATCGATATGCGTGACCACCTCTGCACTGGGCTGACGCGCGTTCTCCAGCATGTCCTTGATCAGGATAATGCGCCCGCGCGGGCTGTCCAGTTCGTCGCCCAGCAGCACATAAGTCGGGCAGGTCGCGGTGCAAAACCCGCAATGCACGCATTTGCGGATCACGCTTTCGGATTGGGCCATATCGGGATCGGCCAGCGCGGCGGGGGGAAAGCGGGTCTGCATCGCTATTGATCCTGAAACCGGCCGGTTTCAAACACGCCCGCCGGATCAAAAGCGCGGCGCACCCGCGCCTCCAGCGCGGCCAGCGCGGGTGGCTGCGGGTGGCGCGCGGGCACCACGCGGCGCAGATCAGACGGCGCGCGCACCAGTTCGGCATGCCCGCCCGCCGCCGTCGCCAGTGCGCGCAAGCGCACCGGGGGCAGGGCATCCGCATCCGCGCCGACCCACACCAGCCCGCCGGCCCAATCCATCAACCAGCGCGCGCGCGCCGCATCCAGCGCATCGATCAGCGCAGCCACTTGCGCCGGCGGCACGATCACCCGCCACAGCACCGGCGCGGATTGAAGCACCGCCAGTGTCCGGAATGCCTGCCAGAACTGGTCTGCCTGCGCCGGCGCCATCACCCGGATCAGGCCGAGATCGCGCAACACTGTCGCCAGCAGCGTCTGGCGCGCGGCGACGGAGGGCGCAAACCCCTCCAGCCGCAGCGCCGTCGTCGCCGGTTCGGCACCGCCGGGCTGGTGCGCGGCGGCGGCCACACTGGCCTGCGACCCCAGCGCACGGCTCATCGCCTGCACTGCGTCGCGATGCGACAGTCCATCGATCGCCACGGTCAGTGTCGTTTCCCCGCGCGGCAGCGTCTTGATATGCAGTTCGGTCAGCGCAAACAGCCGCCCCCAGCTGCCGCAGGCCAGTTTGGGCAGGTCATAACCGGTCACGTTCTTGGTCACGCGCGCGCCCGCGACAAACGCCTCACCCCGGCCGGAAACCGCCTGAAACCCCAGCAGATGGTCGCGCGCGCCGCCGCGTGATACCCGGCGCGACCCGGCCACGCCGCTGGCGATCACCCCGCCGATGGTCGCCGCGCCTGCTGGTTGCCCATGGATAGGGCCATGGTCGAACGGTTCAAACGCCAGCATCTGGTCTTGTTGGGCCAGCACCGCCTCGACTTCGGCCAATGGCGTGCCGGGCCGCACGGTCAGCACCAGCTCGGCGGGGTCATAATCGACGATCCCGGCAAACCCGCGCATATCGACCAGGGCGATCGGCGTATCTGTCGGCGCGCCAAAGGCGGCCTTGGTCCCGCCACCGCGCAATTCCAGCCGCGCACCCTTCGCGCTGGCCTGCGCAATCAGCGCGGCCAGATCGGCAGTGGTCTCCGGGCGATGAACGGTCATGGCGGTCATCAAAAGCGCGGCAGGTCGGGAAACGCGGTGTGCCCGTGGTGGACATGCACCCGGCCCTGTTCGGCACAGCGGTGCAGCAGCGGAAACACTTTGCCGGGATTGAGCAGCAAAGCGGGGTCAAACGCGGCCTTCACTGCCAATTGCTGCGCCAGATCGGCATCGCTGAACATCACCGGCATCAGTTCACGCTTTTCCACGCCTACGCCATGTTCGCCGGTAAGCACCCCGCCCACTTCGACACACAGCCGCAGGATATCGGCGCCGAACGCCTCCGCCGCCTCCAGCTGGCCGGGCAGGTTGGCATCGTACATGATCAACGGGTGCAGATTGCCGTCGCCGGCATGAAACACATTGGCGAGGCCAAGCCCGTATTGCGCCGAAAGTTCGCTCATACGCTGCAGCACGGCGGGCAGGGCGCGGCGCGGGATGGTGCCATCCATGCAGTAATAATCGGGCGAAATGCGGCCCACCGCCGGAAACGCTGCCTTACGCCCGGCCCAGAACGCCATGCGGTCGTCCTCGTTTTGCGAAATGCGGCAGGTGCTGTGGCCAAACGTGGCGGTGATCTGCGTGACCGCGTCGATCAGGTGGTCGCATTCGGCCGCCGGCCCATCGAGTTCGACAATCAGCAGCGCCTCTGCGTCAAGCGGATAGCCGGCGTGGACGAACGCCTCGGCCGCGTGCGTGGCCGCCTTGTCCATCATTTCCATGCCGGCAGGAATAATTCCGGCGGCGATGATCGCCGCCACCGCCGCGCCCGCCGCCTCCACCGCCGGAAACCCGATCAGCAGCGCGCGCGCAGTTTCGGGCCGCGGCAGGATCGCCACGGTCACCTCGGTCACCACGCCCAGCAACCCTTCTGATCCGACCACAATCCCCAGCAGATCCAGCCCCGCCGGTTCCAGCCCGCGCCCACCCAGCCGCAGCACTTCGCCATCGATCATCACCAGTTCGACCCCCAGCACATTGTTGGTGGTCAGGCCGTATTTCAGGCAATGCACGCCGCCCGAATTTTCCGCGACATTGCCGCCGATCGAACAGGCGATCTGGCTGGACGGATCGGGCGCATAGTAAAACCCCTGGTCCTCCACCGCGCGGGTCAGCGCCAGATTGGTCACCCCCGGCTGGGTCACCACAATGCGGTCGTGATAATCGATGTCCAGAATGCGGTTGAACCGCCCCATGCCCAGCAGCACCGCATCGGCCAGCGGCAGCGCCCCGCCCGACAGCGATGTGCCCGATCCACGCGGCACGACCTTTATGCCCTGATCGTGGCACCAGCGCAGGATGTGCGACACTTGCGCAGTGGTCTGCGGCAACACCACCACCAGCGGCGACTGGCGATAGGCGGTCAGCCCGTCGGATTCATAGGCGCGCAAACCGTCCTCGTGATCGATCACCCCGTCGGGCACGATCGCGCGCAGGGCTGCCGCGATAGCCGCGCGCCGGGCGACCACCGCCTGATCGACGGGGGGCATCATGAGCATCGTGCGGCCTTCTGACCGGCGCGTGATCGCGGCGTTTTGCGAAACTGGGACACCATGCGCCAACCCTAGACAGCGCAGCCCAATGCCGGTAGCCGGAAAAAGTAAAATTCACTCTTTCGTGAAACGAACAAATCGATGGCTATCGCGCTCGATTACGACCTGTTTGCCCGCATCGCCGAGCTTGGCAGCATTTCCGCTGCTGCCCAAAAAATGGGCATTTCGGTACCGATGGCGTCCAAACGTCTGGCCCGGCTGGAATCGCGGCTGGGCGTGCGGCTGATCAACCGGTCCACCCGCCGGCTGGTGCTGACCGGCGCCGGGCAACGCTTTCGCGATGATGTGGTGGCAATCATCGATGCCGTCCACCATGCCGAAGAACGCCTGATCGGCGCGACCCAGGGCCTGTCGGGGCCAATTCGCATTTCGGCGCCGACTTCGTTCGGGCGCCTGCACCTGGCGCCCTATCTGCGGCGCTTTATCGACCGGCACCCGCAGGTCGATATCGATATCAACCTGACTGATGAAATGGTCGATCTGTTCCATCTGGGCGTGGACGTGGCGGTGCGGATCGCGCCGATCGACGCGGCGCCGCTGGATACTTGCGTGCTGGCGCCCAACCACCGCATCTTGTGCGCCGCGCCCGATTATCTGGCGCGGCGGGGCATGCCGGCCACGCTGAAGGACCTGGCCCAGCACCAGACGCTGGCCGCCCAGGGGCAAACGCCATGGCGGCTGTCCGGCCCCGATGGTGCGGTCACGTTTGATCCCCGGCCGCAGGTGCGCACCAATTCCAGCGAAGTGGTGCGCGAACTGGCGCTGGCCGGGATGGGCATTGCGCTGCGGTCACTGTGGGATGTCACGGCCGACCTGACCAGCGGGCGGCTGGTGCGCGTGCTCGACCGCTATGAAGGGGTGACCGATGTGCAGATCCATGCCGCGTGGCCACGCAATCCCAATCTGCCGCGCCGGGTGACCGCGTTCATCGATTACCTGCGCGATCTGTATCAGCCGGTCCCGCCCTGGGTCGCTGCCTGATCAAACGGCGGATTCAGCCGCACGATCATCGCGTTAAGCCACGACGCAAAGCTGACCCACAGCAGATAGGGCACAATCAGCGCGCTGGCCTGGTGCGAGATCGGCCACAGCCCGACCACCAGCGCCACCAGCGATGCCCACAGAAACACCACCTCGATCAGCGCCCAGTCGGGCCGCCGCAACCGAAAGAACAGCGGGCTCCACAGCGCATGGAACACCGCGTTGGTGGCGAACAGGATCACCACGTGCGTGCGCGCGGCCGGGCTGTCCGCCGCATTCCACGCCAGAATTGCCGACCAGGCCGCCAGGCTCAGGATCACGCCCCAGGCCGGGCCGAACAGCCAGTTGGGCGGTTGCAGCCGGGGTTTGCGCAAGTTCGCGTACCATGGCCCGATCGGCGTGCTCAGCCCGCCCAGGCCACCCAGCGCGACGGCAGTGGCCACGGCAACGATTGTCGGTGCCCACATAGTTGCGTTGTCCATCTTGCAGAGTGTCCAACACGTGTTACACGTTCGGCGTGCGTGTGTCGTTCCCCTTTTCTGCCATCGTCGGCCAGGATGAAATGAAGCGGGCGCTGCTGTTGGCGGCGGTTGACGCGCGCATCGGCGGGGTGATGGTGTTCGGCGATCGCGGCACCGGCAAATCGACTGCGGTGCGCGCGCTGGCCGCATTGCTGCCACCGATTCCGGCGTCGCAAGGCGGCTATCAGGACGGCAGCCCGCCGAAAGGCCGCGCCGGCGCGACCATTCCGGTGCCGTTTATCGATCTGCCGCTGGGCGCGACCGAGGACCGCGTGGTCGGCGCGCTCGATCTGGAACGTGCGCTCAGCGCCGGGGTCAAGGCGTTCGAACCCGGCCTGCTGGCGCGCGCGCACGGCGGGTTTCTGTATATTGATGAGGTCAATCTGCTGGAAGATCACATTGTTGATCTGTTGCTGGATGTGGCCGCGTCGGGCGAAAACGTGGTCGAGCGTGAAGGGCTGAGCGTGCGCCATCCGGCGCGATTCGTGCTGGTCGGCAGCGGCAACCCCGAAGAGGGTGAATTGCGCCCGCAATTGCTCGACCGGTTCGGGCTGTCGGTCGAAGTGCGCACGCCGCAGGACCTGAAGCAACGCGTCGAAATCCTGAAACGCTGCGACGCGTTCGAACGCATGCCCGAGGCGTTTGCCGAAACCTGGCGCCGTGAAGAACGCAAGACGCTGAAACAGATCGCCCGCGGGCGCGCCGCGCTGCCCAATGTGGTCATGCCCGATGCCATGCTGATGCAGGCGTCGCGCCTGTGCATCGCGGTTGGCGCCGATGGTCTGCGCGGGGAATTGACGCTGATGCGCGCGGCGCGTGCGCAGGCGGCGCTGCTGGGCGCCGAGGTGGTGACCGGCGATCATATCACCATGGTCGCGCCGATGGCGCTGCGCCACCGCCTGCGCCGCAACGTGCTGGATGAAACCGGATCGACCGCGCGCATAGAGCGGGCGATGGAGGAGCTGGCGGCCGCAGCGTGACCGGCACCAGAATGCGAGAGCGCCAGCCCGAACAATTGACCGATGCGCTGATTGCGGCACAGCTGTGCGCGATCGATCCGCTGCTGGGCGGCATGATCCTGCGCGGCGGCGGTGACTGGCGCGACGCAGTGGTGGCCGAATTGCGCGATGGCCTGCCCGAAAATGCCCCGGTGCGCCGGGTGCCCTCGCACATTGATGACGAACGGCTGTTGGGCGGGATCGATCTGACCGCGACACTGGCGCGCGGGCAGGCGGTTTCGCGCGTCGGCCTGCTGGCAGAGGCCGATGGCGGCATGATCGTGGTGCCGATGGCCGAACGGCTGTCCGATGCGATTGCCGGGCGCATTGCCGCGGTGATCGATACCGGCGAACTGGTGGTGGAACGCGATGGCATGGCGCTGCGCCGGCCGGCACAGTTCGTGTTTGCCGCGCTGGATGACGGCGTCGAACCCGAAGAACGCGCAGGTGCCGCGCTGCGCGAACGCGCGGCATTCTGGATCGACCTGTCGCAATTGTGCCAGCCCGATGCGCCCTATCCGGTCGCGCAGGACGGGCCCGCTGACATCGTGCCGCTGACAGAGGTCATCACCACCATCGCCGCGACCGCCGGCGCACTGGGTATCGATTCTGCGCGCGCGCCGCTGTTTGCCCTGCGCGCGGCGCGCGCGCGGGCGCAGCTGGCGGGCCGTGAAGGCATGACGATCGATGACGTCACCTTTGCCGCGCGCATGGTGCTGGCGCCGCGCGCCACCCGCGTTCCCGCCGATCCCACCGCGCCGGAGCCAGAACCGCCCGCCGACAGCCCGCCGCCGCCGCCGTCCGACGGTGACCAGGGCGAGGACGAGACCAGCGATCCCGGCCCGGTCGAAGACATCGTGCTGGCCGCCGTGATGGCCGCGCTGCCGCGCGACCTGCTGGCGCGGATTGCCGAAGGCGGCGCGCAGCGCACACGCGCCAATGCGCCGGGCGGCGCCGGGCAACGCCGCAAATCGGGTGTCCGTGGCCGGCCGATGGGAACGCTGGCGGGCATGCCTGGTGGTGGCCGCCGGTTGAGCCTGATCGACACGCTGCGTGCCGCCGCACCCTGGCAGAAACTGCGCAACGGCCATCGCACCGTGGAAATCCGCCGCGACGATCTGCGCGTGCGCCGGTTTGAAACGCGTTCCGAAGTGCTGACTATTTTCGCGGTGGACGCATCGGGATCATCGGCGTTTGCGCGGCTGGCCGAGGCCAAGGGCGCGGTCGAACTGCTGCTGGCAGAGGCCTATGTGAAGCGCGCGCAGGTCGCGCTGGTGGCGTTTCGCGGGACTGGCGCAGAACTGCTGCTGCCGCCGACGCGGTCGTTGACGCGGGCGCGGCGGATGCTGGCCGATCTGCCCGGCGGCGGCGGTACGCCGCTCGCGGCCGGTCTGGCGGCGGCGCGTGACCTGGCCGAAGCGGCGCGCGGGCGCGGGCGCACGCCGTTCGTGATCATTCTGACCGATGGCCGTGCCAACATCGCCGCCGATGGCCGCGCGGTGCGCAGCCAGGCCGAAGCCGACGCCATGGCCGAGGCCAGGGCGATTCGCGCGGCCGGTATCCGTGCCGCGTTCGTCGATACCTCGGCCCGGCCCCGACCCGAAGGCGCCGCGCTGGCCGCGGCGATGGGCGCGCGCTATCTGCCGCTGCCGCGCGCGGATTCAACCGTGATGCACGCCGCGATCAGCCAGGCGCAAAAAGGATGAGCAGCGCCCCGCGCTGGGATGTCGAAGGGCAGGGCTGGCCCAACCGCGCGGACAGCCGGTTTGTGGAGGTTGGGCGGGTCCGCTGGCATGTGCAAACCATGGGGCCGGAAAATGCGCCCGTCCTGCTGCTGATCCACGGCACCGGCGCAGCAACGCACAGCTGGCGCGATCTGGCGCCTTTGCTGGCGACACGGTTCAGGGTTGTCGCGTGCGATCTGCCGGGCCACGGTTTTACGCGCGGGCGCCCGGCTGCCGGCCTGACCATGGCGGCGATGGCGCGCGCGGTGGCCGATCTGCTGGGTGTGCTGGGCATGGCACCGGCGCTGATTGTCGGCCATTCGGCGGGGGCGGCGATCGGGTTGCGCATGGTGCTGGACGGGCTGGCGGCGCCGCGCGCGGTCGTGGGTCTTGGTGCCGCGCTGCTGCCCATCCCCGGGCTGGCCGGGGTGCTCTTTCCCACGCTGGCGCGGATGCTGTTCGTCAATCCGCTGGCGCCGCATCTGTTTGCGCGGATGGCGCGTGTGCCCGGCGAAACCGGGCGGTTTCTGGCGCGCAGCACCGCTTCGCGCATCGATGCCACCGGGGTTTCCGCCTATGAACGCCTGTTTGCGACCGCGGGGCATTGCGCCGGCGCGATCACCATGATGGCCGATTGGGATCTGCCCGCGCTGCGGCGCGATCTGGGGCGCGTGCCGGTGCCAGTGCTGCTGATCCACGGTGCCGCCGATGCCGCGATCCCGCTGGCCCATGCGCATGAAACGGCGACGATCATCCCCACCGCGCGGGTGGTGTCACTGGCGGGACTGGGCCATCTGGTGCATGAAGAACGCGCGGCCGATGTGGCGGCGCTGATCACGGAATTTGCAACGGAGGTATGCTGATGAGCATGCAGTATATGAGCCTGTTCGACATGGCGATTACCGGCATCCCGGCGATATTGTTCGGGGTGTGGCAACTCGTTTCGGTCAACCGTGAAATCGCGCGTGACAAAGCCGCCAGGGCCGCGCGCGAGGCGCAGGCCGATGATCATACCGGGTCGCGCTAAGCGCGACTCATACCTCCCGCCCCGCCTCGCGAGCCCGACCACCACAGCATGATGGTATCATTGGTGGTCGGCTCCTCAGCGAAAACGTCCCCCGGACGTTTTCGTGCTCTTCGTCGCGGGAGGCGGGGCGGGAGGTATGACTGCACGTCAGTGCAGATTCGTCTCAACCATAACCTACCGGATCGCGCGCGGCATTCGAAAGGGCAGCATGCCCTGCACGATGGGTGACCGGAACCGGCCCAGCGACAGGCTTTCGTGCACGGCATGGACATTTTCGCCAAACAGCCGCGTGGACAGTTTCGACCGCGCATAGAACGGCGCATCGACCCAGGTTTTGACAACCTTTGGCGTTGATCCCGCATCGGCGCGGGTCGCGCGTTTGATCATCCAGCCGGTGCGCGGCAGCGCGGCGGGGGCGGGCTGGATCACATCGTGCCAGTTGCCCTGCCGGTCCAGCTTTACGGCCAGATCGAACGGGGTGCCATCGCGCCGCTGGCCTTCGTACAGTACGGCAACATCGTTTTTCAGATGCGCGCGCGACCAGTGCCAATCGTCAAACCCGTCTTCCAGCGCTTCATCGCCAAAGTTCGAATCGAAATAGCCCGATCCTGACCAACGCACGCCGGGGTGGGTCATCTCTACCTCTACATGCGCGCGCGGCGCCACCGGGTGCCAGCGGTGGCGGCCCGCGGGATCGAGCGCGAATGCCGTGGTGCCGATCATTTCGGGAATGACCCGCACGGTCCCGCGCACTTTATAGGGCAGCGGCGCAGAAATTTCGGCAATGTCGATCACCAGCGCATTGCCATCCCAATGCATTGCGCTGGGGCCGGCGACAAAGTGGTCGGCGCTGCGGGTAACGCTGGTTTCGCGGCGTTCGGTCATCGCCCAGGCCGAACCGCGCGGGCCATTCAGCGAAATATTGATGGCACAGTGATTGTCGGGACGTCCGCGTCCGCTCAACTTGTAATACGGCGAAAACACACTGCCGACAAAGGCGATGATGGTCAGCCCATAGGCACCGTCTGCGCTGGTGGCGTCGATATACCACCAGGCGTATCCATTGGGTGCCACCGCCACGTCAAAGCGCGGTCCCTGGGCAGGCAGGCGGCGGCTGGTCGGCCGAAACGCGCGGCCATCGGGACGCCCGCGCAACAAGGCCCAGGGATCGGTGTCCGGCTGGGCCGCCGGGGGAAGCATGCCGCCCACCCGTGCAAGGCCGGTCCACAACGGGCTCCACCCGTCGACCGACACCGGCTGCCGCAACCGGACGAGGCCGTCACCGCCGTCGGTTCCGCCCGATCGCGCAAAAGCCCCGCCCGCGAAACTCCCGCTCGCGAATCCTGTGTCAGCATCTGCCGGGTGCATGTTTCGATCTCCTTTGGGGTCAATCCGTCGTCGTCACCCATGCCGGCCCAGACAACGACCGCGGGTTGGTTCGGCACCACCTGCAACCATTCGTTGACGGAAGGCTATCACGTGTCCAATATGATTGACACATGGTTTCGTACACAAAAGATGATTTTGGCTGGCGGGGACGCTGGATCGCGTGGCGCAACCGCGTGATGATGAGCCCGCGCTTTCAAAGTTTTGCCACGCGCTTTGCGCTGACCAGGCCGGTCGCGCGGCGTCGCGCACGCGCGCTGTTCGATCTGGTCGCCGGGTTCACCTATTCGCAGATCCTGGCTGCGGTTGTCGAAACCCGGCTGCTGCAACTGCTGGCCGATGGACCGCTCGATACCGCGACGATCGCGACTCGGTGCGATCTGCCGATCGATGGTACGCGTTGCCTGTTGCGGGCGGCGGCGGCGTTGGGGCTGGTGGAGCCGCTGGGCACCTGCTGGGCGCTGGGCAGCGACGGCGCGGCCCTGCTGGGCAATCGCGGGATTGTCGAAATGGTGGCGCACCACCACTTGCTCTATGCCGATCTGGCCGACCCGGTCGCGCTGTTGCGGCGTGGCGGCGGTGGTGGGCGCCTGTCCGATCTATGGCGTTATGCCGAATCGCCAGGGCTGGGGGATAGTGCCGCTGTCAGCGCGTATTCGGCGTTGATGGCCGCTTCGCAGCCGATGGTCGCGGCGCAGGCGATCGCCGCCTATCCGTTTCATCGTCACCGGCGCCTGTTGGATGTGGGCGGCGGTGAAGGCGCATTCTTGAGCGCGGTCGGTGCCAGCGTGCCCGCGATCGAGCTGGCGCTGTTTGATCTGCCCGCGGTGTGCGACCGCGCCCGTGCCCGATTCGTAACGGCTGGCCTGGCCGACCGGGCGACCGTTCACGGCGGCAATTTTCTGACCGATTCGCTGCCGGCGGGGTGCGATATCATTTCGCTGATCCGCGTGTTGCACGACCATGATGACGCGCCGGCGATGGTGTTGCTGCGCAACATTCATGCCGCGCTGCCGCCTGGCGGAACGCTGTTCATTGCCGAACCGATGGCGTGCACGCCCGGCGCCGAACCCGCCGGTGACGCCTATTTCGGGTTCTATTTGCTGGCCATGGGATCGGGCCGTCCGCGCAGCCCGGATGAGATTGCGGCGATGCTGCGTGCAGCAGGATTTTCGCGTTCGCGGTTGGTTCCGACGGCAGTGCCGCTGACGGCAAGGGTTATGGTTGCGACGCGTTAATTCGACTGTCCAATTTTGTTGACAACCAAATCTGTCCAGATACAAAGACAGTCGTAGTCACAGGTTCCAACAGAATCTGGAACGCGGGGGAAAGCAGTTGAAGGCGATCGCGGTCATCATGGAGGCGCCAGAACAGCTATCGCTGCGGCAGCTCGTGCTGAACCCGATGGCCGCCAGCGATGTCCGCGTGGAGATCGACTGGAGCGGCATTTCCTCCGGCACCGAAAAACTGCTGTGGACCGGCCGCATGCCCAATTTCCCGGGCATGGGCTATCCGCTGGTGCCCGGTTACGAATCGGTTGGCCGGATCGTCGATGCCGGGGCCGATGTTCGCGAACGGATCGGCGAATGGGTGTTTGTGCCCGGCGCCAATTGTTACCAGGATGCACGCGGCCTGTTTGGCGGGACCGCACGCACGGTCATCATGCCCGCCGCACGCGCCGTGCCGATCGACGAATCGCTGGGCCGCGACGGCATCCTGCTGGCGCTGGCGGCCACCGCGTATCACGCAGTTGCGGGCGGGGCGCTGCCCGATCTGATCATCGGCCACGGCATTCTTGGCCGGTTGATCGCGCGCGAAGTGGTTGCCCTGGGCGGTACACCGCCCACGGTGTGGGAGGTTAACCCGGCGCGCCGCGATGCAGATGGCTATCAGGTCATCGACCCGACCACCGATGAACGGCGCGATTACCGCACGATCTGCGACGCGAGCGGCGCGGGCGATGTGCTCGACATGCTGATCCCGCGACTGGCCAAAGGTGGCGAGATTGTCCTGGCCGGTTTCTATGACCGCCTGTCGTTTGCCTTTCCGCCGGCCTTCATGCGTGAAGCGCGTTTGCGGATTGCTGCCGAATTCACGCCGGCGGACATCAGCGCGATCAAGACGCTGATCGCGGACGGCGCACTGCGGCTGGACGGGCTGATCAGCCACGTGCGGCCGGCGACCCAGGCGGCGGAGGCCTATCCCCAGGCATTTACCGACCCCGCCTGTCTGAAAATGGTCCTTGATTGGAGTGCAATATGAGTATGCTCGATAACGGACCGCTGCGCGATGAAGCGCATGAAGAGCCCGATCCCGTGCACACCGGGCCGATCACCAAGGAAACGCAGATCATTGCCATTTATGGCAAAGGCGGCAGCGGCAAATCGTTTGCGCTCGCCAATCTCAGCTACATGATGGCGCAGCAGGGCAAACGCGTGCTGCTGATCGGATGCGATCCCAAATCGGATACCACCAGCCTGCTGTTCGGCGGCAAATCGACGCCGACGATCATCGAAACATCGTCGCGCAAGAAACTGGCCGGTGAAGAAATCGGCATCGAGGACGTGTGTTTTCAGCGCGATGGCGTGTTCGCGATGGAGCTCGGCGGGCCGGAGGTCGGCCGCGGTTGCGGCGGGCGCGGGATTATCCACGGTTTCGAAACGCTGGAAAAGCTGGGCTTCCACGAATGGGGCTTTGATTACGTCCTGCTCGATTTCCTGGGTGACGTGGTGTGCGGCGGGTTCGGCCTGCCGATCGCGCGCGACATGTGCCAAAAGGTGATCGTGGTCGCATCGAACGACCTGCAATCGCTGTATGTCGCCAACAACGTGTGCAAGGCGGTCGAATATTTCCGCAAAATGGGCGGCAATGTCGGCGTGGCGGGCATGATCCTGAACAAGGATGACGGCACGGGCGAAGCGAACGCCTTTGCCGCGGCCGTCGGCATCCCGGTGCTGACCGCGATCCCCGCCAACGAGGATATCCGCAAGAAGAGCGCCAATTACCAGATCATCGGCAAACCGGGCGGGCAATGGGCATCGCTGTTTGAAGAACTGGCGATCAACGTGGCCACTGCGCCGCCACTGCGGCCCACCCCGCTGGACCAGGATGGCCTGTTGGGCCTGTTCAGCGCCGATGTGACGGGTGCCGATTATTCGCTGAAGCCGGCGACCCAGGCCGACATGCGCGGTGCGGCCTATGTGACGAAGCCCAGCCTCGAAGTTGTGTACGACACCGTATGACCGCAGAAACACCCAGCCTGGACCGGCCGCGTGACCGGATCGACCTGATGGCGCCGCCGATCGCGGCGGCGCCGGTCGAGGGTGGCTGCGGATCAAAGGATACCATGCGCAGCGCCGCCGAACAGGCGGGCAAATCCGGCGTGCTGGCGCGCTATGCCGCCGATTATCCGGTCGGGCCGCATGATCAGCCGCAATCGATGTGCCCGGCATTCGGGTCGTTGCGGGTGGGTCTGCGCATGCGCCGCACTGCCAGCGTGCTGTCGGGCTCTGCCTGCTGTGTTTACGGGCTGACGTTCACCTCGCACTTTTACGGCGCCAAGCGCACCGTGGGTTATGTGCCGTTCAGTTCCGAAACGCTGGTGACCGGCAAACTGTTTGAAGACATCAAGGAAGCGGTCGAAGGCCTGGCCGATCCGGCGCTGTACGACACGATCATCGTCACCAATCTGTGTGTGCCCACCGCATCGGGCGTACCGCTGCAATTGCTGCCCGACCAGATCAACGGCGTGCGCGTGATCGGCATCGATGTGCCCGGCTTTGGCGTGCCCACCCATGCAGAGGCGAAGGATGTACTGGCCGGCGCGATGCTCAATTACGCGCGCAAAGAGGCCGAATTGGGGCCGGTTGCCGCGCCGAAAGAACGCCCCGACCGGCCGACTGTCACCCTGCTGGGCGAAATGTTTCCGGCTGATCCGCCCGGCATTGGCCTGATGCTGGCGCCGCTCGGCCTGGCTGCCGGGCCAGTGGTGCCGACGCGCGAATGGCGTGAGCTCTATTCCGCGCTCGATTGCGCGGTGGTGGGCGCGATCCACCCGTTTTATACCGCCAGCGTCCGCGAATTCCAGGCGGCCGGGCGCACTGTGGTCGGCTCCGCACCGGTGGGGCGTGATGGCACGGCGGCCTGGCTCGATGCCATCGGCCATGCCTGTGGCATCGCGCAAAGCAAGATCGACGAATCCAAAAACCGCTTCCTGCCGGCGATCGCGGCGGCGCTGGCGGCACGGCCGATCAACGGCCGGATTACCGTATCGGGCTATGAAGGGTCGGAATTGCTGGTCGCGCGGTTGCTGATCGAAAGCGGCGCCAATGTCCCTTATGTGGGCACGGCCTGCCCGCGCACGGTGTGGTCCGATCCCGACCGCGAATGGCTGGAGGCGCATGGCGCGCGCGTGCAATATCGCGCCAGCCTGGAACAGGACATTGCTGCGGTTGAAGAATTCGGCCCGGCGCTGGCAATCGGCACCACCCCGGTGGTGCAATATGCCAAACAGAAATCGATCCCGTCGCTCTATTTCACCAACCTGATCTCGGCGCGCCCGCTGATGGGCCCGGCCGGTGCCGGCAGCCTGGCGATGGTGGTCAATGCCGCGCTGGCCAACCAGCACCGGTTTGATCGCATGACCGCATTTTTCGATGGGGTTGGCAGCGGTGCCACCGCCGGCGTGTGGGAAGACACGCCGGTCGATCACCCAGAATTCAAGGCGCGCTACGCCGCCAAACGCATCGCTGCGGCCAAGGCCGAAGAAAGCGTTGGCTCATGACGCTGATCCTCGATCATGACCGGGCCGGCGGCTATTGGGGCGCGGTCTATGCGTTCACCGCCATCAAGGGCCTGCAGGTGATCATCGATGGCCCGGTGGGCTGCGAAAATCTGCCGGTAACCTCGGTCCTGCATTACACCGATGGCCTGCCGCCGCATGAATTGCCAATCGTAGTCACGGGCCTGGGTGAACAGGAACTGGGGCGCGACGGTACCGAAGGCGCAATGAAACGCGCCTGGAAAACACTTGATCCCGATCTGCCTGCGGTCGTCGTGACCGGATCGATCGCCGAAATGATCGGTGGCGGGGTCACCCCCGAAGGTACCAACATACAGCGCTTTTTGCCGCGCACGATCGACGAGGATCAGTGGCAATCGGGCGATCGCGCGCTGACCTGGCTGTGGACCCAGTTCGGGCCCAAGAAAGTGCCGGCGCTGCGCCCGCTGAAAGACGGCGAAAAACCGCGCGTCAACATCATCGGGCCAATGTACGGCACGTTCAACATGCCGTCCGACCTCGCGGAAATCCGCCGGCTGATCGAAGGCGTGGGCGCAGAGGTCAACATGGTCTTCCCGCTGGGCAGCCATCTGGCCGACGTGCGCAAATTGGCCAACGCCCACGTCAACGTGTGCATGTACCGCGAATTTGGCCGTGGCCTGTGCGAAGCGCTGGAACGCCCCTTTCTGCAGGCGCCGATCGGGCTGGAATCGACCACGCTGTTCCTGCGCAAACTGGGTGAACTGACCGGGCTTGATCCCGAACCGTTCATCACCCGCGAAAAACACACGACGATCAAACCGCTGTGGGATCTGTGGCGTTCGGTCACGCAGGATTTCTTTGGCACCGCCAGCTTTGGCATCGTTGCCACCGACACTTATGCGCGCGGGATTCGCAAATTTCTGGAAGATGACATGGGATTGCCCTGCAATTTCAGCGTATCGCGCAGCGCGGGGACCAAGACCGACAACCAGGCGATCAAGGACATGATCGCCACCAATCCGCCGCTGATCCTGTTCGGCAGCTTTAACGAACGCATGTACATGGCCGAATGCGGCGGGCGCAGCGTTTATATCCCGGCCAGCTTTCCCGGCGCAGTCATCCGCCGCCACACCGGTACGCCGTTCATGGGCTATTCCGGCGCGACGTATCTGGTGCAGGAAGTGTGCAACGCATTGTTCGACGCGCTGTTCCACATCCTGCCGCTCGCCGGCCAGCTCGACAAGGCAGAGGCAACACCCGCCCGCATCCTGCGCGAACTGCTGTGGGAAGAAGCGGCAAAGTCCGAACTGGATGCGGTGGTCGAACGTGCGCCGGTGCTGGTGCGCATTTCGATGGCCAAACGCATCCGCGATGCGGCCGAACGCGCCGCGCGCCGGGCCGGCGAAACATCGGTTACTCCCGAGCGCCTGGCGCTCGCCATTACAGAAAGCCGCGATCAATGACCGCGGTCAGCCTTTCCCGCTCTGATCCCCACGGGTCGCGGGTTCACCAATCCTCACGGGCGTCATGCCCGCGCGGATACCGCCGGGTAGTGCGCTGTGCGCTCCTGTCCACGTGGGAACAATGGAGACGATAAAATGAGCGATCCAAACGAAAAGATGGGACCAGGCACCTACCTGACCCCCGATGAAGCCAAGGAATTCCACAAACTGTTCATGACCAGCTTCCTGCTGTTCACCGTTGTGGCGGTTATTGCCCACGTGCTGGTCTGGAACTGGCGTCCCTGGTTTTGATATCCGGCGTCCGGGTAGATCACCCGGAACATGGGCTATAATTGATAAGGAGCCACGCTATGTGGAGAATTTGGTTGGTATTCGATCCGCGCCGCGCGCTGGTCGCCTTGGCAGTCTTCCTGTTTGTGCTGGCACTGCTGATTCATTTCATCCTGCTCAGCACCGATCGGTTCAACTGGCTCGATGGCCCGCACAAGAAGCCGGTGGCGGCTGCTATGGCGGGACCAGCGGGCACCTGACTGGGTGGTCCAGCTGGTTTGCCAGTTGGTTTGCCAGTTGGTTTGATTGTCGCGCTGTCGCGCGATTGCGGGCGGACGAGGCCGGACTTCTTGCCCGGGCTCGTCGCTCGTTACAATGCTGGCGTGAACGATTCCCGGCACTCGCCGGGACATAAGAACAATTCCCGGCGCTAGCCGGGGCATAAGAACAATTCCTGGCGCATGCCAGGACTGCGGGAAATGCGGAGAATTGCTATGGCGCTGCTGAGCTTCGAGCGAAAATATCGGGTGAGGGGGGGCACGCTGATCGGCGGTGACCTGTTCGACTTTTGGGTCGGCCCTTTCTATGTCGGGTTCTTCGGCGTCACGACGGCGATATCCGCAACCCTGGGTACGTTGTTGATCTTTTACGCCGCCTCGCTCGGGCCGACGTGGAACCCTTGGTTGATCAGCATCGCGCCACCAGACATCAGTTACGGCCTGGCGCTTGCACCGTTGCGCGAAGGCGGTTTCTGGCAGATTATCACGATCTGCGCGATTGCCGCGTTCGTATCGTGGGCTTTGCGAGAGGTTGAGATCTGCCGCAAACTGGGCATCGGCTATCACGTGCCGTTTGCTTATGGTTTTGCCATCTTTGCCTATGTCTCCCTGGAAGTGATCCGGCCGTTTCTGCTCGGCGCCTGGGGCTTTGGTTTCCCTTATGGCATCTTCAGCCATCTCGATTGGGTTTCCAACACGGGCTATCAATACCTGCACTTCCACTACAACCCCGCTCACATGCTTGCAGTCAGCTTCTTCTTCACCACCGGTGGTGCGCTCGCCTTTCACGGCGCGCTGGTGCTGTCGTCGGTCAATCCGGCGCCAGGCGAAGACGTGAAGTCACCCGAGTACGAAGACGGCTTCTTCCGCGATACGATCGGTTATTCGGTCGGCACGCTGGGGATCCATCGCCTCGGCCTGTTTCTGGCGTTGTCCGCGGGTTTCTGGAGCGCCATCTGCATCATCATCTCTGGCCCGTTGTGGACACGCGGCTGGCCGGAATGGTGGACGTGGTGGCTCAACCTGCCGATCTGGTCATAAGGAGGGACGCGCGCCATGGCTCGCTATCAAAACATGTTTACCCAGGTGCAGTTGCGTGGGCCGCTTGAGGCTGGCCCCCCCCTGCGCGATGCCACCTTTACCCGCACCGGCACGGGATTCTACAACTACTGGATGGGCAAGTTCGGCAATGCCCAGATCGGCCCGATCTATCTTGGGACGCTGGGCATGGCATCATTGATGCTCGCCTTTCTGTCCTTCGAAATCATCGGGCTGAACATGGCAGCCAGCGTGAACTGGAATCCGGTCCAGTTCGTCCGGCAATTGCCGTGGCTGGCGCTGGAACCGCCGGGGCCGGAATATGGCTTTTCACCGTTCGTGCCGCTGGCCAAGGGTGGCTGGTGGATCATCGCCGGGTTTTGCATGACCAGTTCGCTGATCCTGTGGTTCCTGCGCACCCTGCGCCGCGCACGGTCGCTCGGGATGGGCACGCACGTCGCCTGGGCCTTTCTTGCCGGCATTTTCCTGATCATCACGCTGGGTTTCATCCGGCCGATGCTGATGGGCAGTTGGGCAGAAGCGGTGCCATTCGGCATTTTCCCGCACCTTGACTGGACCGCGGCGTTCTCGATCCGATATGGCAATCTGTTCTACAACCCGTTCCACTGTCTTTCGATCGTGTTCCTGTACGGATCGACGCTGCTGTTTGCGATGCACGGCGCGACGATCCTGGCGGTTGGTCGCTATGGCGGCGAACGCGAAATCGAACAGATTACCGATCGTGGTACCGCATCTGAACGCGCCGCGCTGTTCTGGCGCTGGACGATGGGTTTCAACGCCACGATGGAATCGATCCATCGCTGGGCCTGGTGGTTCGCCGTGCTGACCCCGCTGACCGGCGCGATCGGCATCCTGCTGACCGGCACCGTGGTCGACAATTGGTATCTTTGGGCTGTGATGCACCATTATGCGCCTGGCTATCCCGGCACCGGTGTCATCGATCCCGCAACTTTGCCGGGGGCGCCAAAATGAGCCGCTTCATCACACACTTCGCCGCACGCGTCACGGTTGGTTCGATCGGGGTTTTGGGCATTGCCCTGCTCGGTGGCTGCGAGCCGGGACACAAGCAGACCACGCAAGTCGGTTATCGGGGCGCCGGTCTCGACCAGATTGTCGATGTCCGGCACATGGTCAAAACCGCTGCGATCCCGCCGGCACCCTATCCGCTGCCCGCCGATGGCGGACCCAAGGCGAGTGAATCGTACAAGAACGTGCAGGTCCTGGGCGGGGTCAGCACCGAACGGTTCAACCACCTGATGGCGGAAATCAACCAGTGGATCGCGCCACCCGAACAGGGGTGCAATTATTGCCACAACCCTGAAAATATGGCGTCGGACGAAAAATATACCAAGGTCGTCGCGCGCAAAATGTTGCAGATGACGCAGAACATCAATTCGAAATGGTCTGCGCACGTCAAACAGGTCGGCGTCACGTGCTATACCTGCCATCGCGGCAATGCGGTGCCGGCCAACAAATGGGCCAATCTGCCCGATACGCCGCACCCGAATTCGATCCTGGGCAACAAGTTTGGGCAGAATACCCCCAATCCAGAGGTGGCCTATGCCTCACTGCCATCAAACATGTATGCAGATTATCTGAACGGCGGGAACAATATCCGCGTTGCTTCGGATGACGAACATCCCTCGGCCAACCACGTGGTGTCGATCAAGACAGCGGAAAAGACCTATGGTCTGATGATGCATCTCAGCACCGCGCTGGGGGTCAATTGCACGTATTGCCACAACACCCAGTCGTTCCGCGCCTGGAACCTCAGCCGTCCGCAGCGCGCAACGGCCTGGTACGGCATCCGCATGGTTCGCGACACCAACGTGAACTATATCGGTACGCTGCAGTCGGTGTTCCCGGCCTATCGCAAGGGACCACAGGGTGACCCGTACAAGGTCAACTGCACCACCTGCCACCAGGGCCAGTCAAAGCCGCTGGCGGGGCAGAGCATGATGGACCAGGCACCTGCGCTGTGGGGCCCGACGCCGGCATCGATGCCCGCGCCGGCAGCAGCACCGGCCGCCCGCCCGCAGGAAGATCCCGCGGCATCCACTGGCGCTGGCCCGGTTCCGCTGGCGTACAATGTTGCGCCGGCCATGATCGGCCACAAATGACCACTGCCCGCGCCGCCGACAGTGGCGGCGCGGGCAACTGTCCATTCCCGGCGATGCGCGCATGACGATCCATGATCATCCTCTGCGCGGCGCCCTTTCGGCGGAAATGCACGTCCGCCGCCTGCCCCGGCTACAGGCGCCCTGCCGCATGATGCAGGTCGTGACGGTAATGGGCGAAACCGGCACCGATGCGGCGCGCGCGCATATTGAGGCGCTGAAGCGGCTGGCGACCGTCATCGTGCCGCTGTCGGCCAAATATGCGGTGCTGCTGATCGACGGGATAACCCTGGTGTGGGAACGCCACACCGAATTCGCGACCTATACGCTGGTGCGTCCCGGGGACACCACCGAACTGTTCGATCCCGGTGATTTTGATCCGGTGCGCGGCGTGCTGTACGCCGATATGCCCGGTGAAATCATCCGTTCAACCCAGATCGCGCTGGTGGCGGGTGAGGCCTGGGACCCCGCCGCGCTCGATCTGCGACGCTGGTTTACCGATGAAGCGACCGTTGTTTGCGATGTCGCCGGCGGCCTGGCGCGGATCGCGTCCGATTTTCGGCTCAATGCCGATGGCTATGGCCGCTTGCTGATCCACGATCGTGGTCTGTTGCATGATGAGGCCGGGCAACTGGTCCTGCGCATGCAGGAACTGGGCAATTATCGCAACATGGCGCTGCTGGGGTTGCCCCTGGCCCAACGGCTGACACCCGCTGTCAGCAGGCTGGAAGCGCGGCTGGCGGAATTGACGCATGCGGTGTCCGAACGTTCTTCGCAGGATGACGGCCTGCTTGATGAATTGAGCTTCCTGTCGGCAGAACTTGCGCGCCTGGTGGCCGAAACCCGTTACCGGATGAGTGCGACGCGGGCCTATGCCCAGGTCAGTGTCGACCGCCTTGGCCGGCTCGATATCGGCGCGGTGCGCGGGTACCAGACGCTTGATGATTTTACCGAGCGGCGGTTGATGCCGGCGGTGCGCACGTGTGATTCGTTTTCGGCGCGGCTGGACGATCTTTCTCGACGTGCAGCGTGGACCAGCGATCTGTTGCGCACGCGCATCGATATCGCGCTGGCCCGCCAGAACCGCGATCTGCTGGCATCGATGGACCAACGCACACATTTGCAATTGCGCCTGCAACAAACGGTTGAGGGCCTGTCAGTGGTCGCGATCAGCTATTACCTGGTGGCACTGATCGGCCATGTGCTCGGCGCGGTCACCATCGTCCCGCACGAACTGGCGATGGCGATTACCGTGCCGGTCATCCTGGTCAGCGTCGCATCCGGGCTCTACTGGATGCGACGCCACGTTCTGCAATAGCGTGTGACCGCCTCAACCAGCCAAAGCGGCTGGTGCGTCGGGCAGGCTGCCAAACGCCAGGCCGAAATCCCGGGCGACTTCGCGTGCAGTCATCTTGGCCGACATCATCACCGATGGCGTGCCACCGCCCGGCTGGGTGCCCTGGCCGACCAGATACAGCTGCGCGATATCTTCGCTGCGGTTGTGCGGGCGGAAAAACGCAGTCTGGGTCAGGCGCGGCTCCACCCCGAACCCGTTGCCGGCGTATGAGCCAAGCGTCTGTTCGAAATAGTCCGGCGTGACAAAGCTGCGATAGACGATGCGTTCGCGCAGATCGGGAATATAACCGCGCTCGTCCAG
Source organism: Novosphingobium sp. (assembly GCF_040398825.1). Classification (GTDB taxonomy): domain Bacteria; phylum Pseudomonadota; class Alphaproteobacteria; order Sphingomonadales; family Sphingomonadaceae; genus Novosphingobium. Next base: position 159,068 of record NZ_JBBATI010000001.1, on the reverse strand, counting down.
GAACGTGATGATCTTGTCGGCATAGCCCTCACCCACCACGTCCCAGTCGATATTGCCCAGCGTATTGGGCACCGGGATCAGGGTATAGGCCGCGTGATGGCCCGCGGGTGCCAGGCTCGGGTCGGTCAGGGTCGGGATGTGCAGATATTGCGAAAAATCGTCGGCCAGGATCTTGCGTTCAAAAATATCGTTCAACAGGTCTTCGTAACGGGGCCCCAGGATGATGTTGTGGTGTTGCAGATCGGGGTCGCCTTCGCGCATGCTGTACCCGAAATAGATCACCATGATCGACATGCTGTGCTTGCGGAACTTCACCACAGAATCGCGGTTGATGCGGCGGAACGCCTTGTCCACCAGTTTAAGATACGTCGTGGCATAATCGGCGTTTGACACCACCACATCGGCGGCCAGCACGTCACCGCTGGCCAGCGTGATCCCGGTGGCGACACGCTGGCGGCCAGATTTGGCCACGTTGATCTGTGCCACTTCGGCATTGAAGCGGATGGTACCGCCCAGTTCTTCAAATTTGCGCACCAGTGCGGCGATCAGTGCGCCGGTACCACCCATGGCAAAATGCACGCCCCAGGTCTTTTCGACAAAATGGATCATGGCATAAATAGCCGGCACATTCATGGGGTTGCCACCGACCAGCAAGGGCTCAAAGCTGAATACCTGGCGCATCTTGTCGCTTTTGAAGTATTTTTTCACCAGCGAGAACAGCGGTTGCACCGCCCCCAGCCGCAGCAGATCGGGCACCACGCGCACCATCGCGCCGATATTGCCGAAATAGGTATATCCCAGTTCCAGAAAGCCGCGCTGAAAGATGGCCTGCGCGGCATCGTGGAAACGGTCATAGCTGCCAATGTCTTCGGGTGCGAGTTTGGCAATCTGTGCGCGCACGCTGTCCGGATCACCGTCGTAATCGAACCACGTGCCATCGTCGAAATAGATGCGGTAAAACGGCAGGATCGGTACCATGGTCAGATAGCGACTGGTATGCGGGCCCCCGCTGATGCCGCTGGTAATGCGCGGGCTGGCCACAACCTCCGCGGGAAAATCCGCAGCATCGAGCATCGCGTTGCCAGGTTCCAGCGCAAACAGCTCTTCGATGAAATGCGGGACCGTCAACACGGTCGGGCCCATGTCAAAGGTAAAGCCCTGTTCGCGCCGCACATAGGCACGGCCGCCGGCATCATCCAGCTTTTCGACAACCGTGGTGGCAAAACCCAGGCTTTGCAAACGGATCGCACAGGCCAATCCGCCAATGCCCGACCCGATCACAACCGCTGTTTTGTCCGACATACGCTTAATCTCCACACATCTCGCCAGCGCGATGCGTGGAATTTTGCGATCATGCAAGGTGGCCCAAAGGACTGGCCCGCGAAAAACGGGGGCGCGGGCGCACAGGCCCGCCGCCCCGCATAGGAATTATGCCGCCATCGCGTGACGGGCCAGTTCACACATCGACCAGATTTCGCTGAGCGAGGTGACCAGGCGGTCGATATCGCCATCGGTATGCACGGGCGATGGGGTCAGCCGCAGCCGTTCGGTGCCCACCGGAACCGTCGGATAGTTGATGGGCTGCAAATAGATGCCGTGGTGTTCCAGCAACCAGTCGCTGATGCGTTTGCACTTGTGCGCATCGCCAACCATGATCGGGATGATGTGGCTGGGGTTGTCGATGGTGGGAATGCCCATCGCGTGCAGCCGGCGACGGACCTGGGCCACGCGGTCGCGGTGGCGTTCGCGTTCGACATTGCTGGCCTTCAGATGGCGGATGCTGGCGGTGGCGCCCGCCGCCAGCGCAGGTGGCAGCGCGGTGGTGAAAATAAACCCGCTGGCAAAGCTGCGGACAAAATCACACAGCGCGGTTGATGAAGCGATGTAGCCGCCCATCACGCCAAACGCCTTGCCCAGGGTCCCTTCGATCACGGTGACCCGGTCCATCAGCCCTTCGCGTTCGGCAACGCCGCCGCCGCGCGGGCCGTACAGCCCGACGCCATGCACTTCATCAAGGTACGACATCGCGCCGTGCTTTTCGCAGACGTCCAGAATTTCGGCGATCGGGGCGATATCCCCGTCCATCGAATAGACGCTTTCAAATGCCACCAGTTTGGGCAGGGCTGGGTCGAGCGCGGCCAGCCGGCGATCAAGATCTTCGGGCGAATTGTGCGCGAATTTGTGCACCGGGGCGCGGCTGTGGCGAATACCCTCGATCATCGATGCGTGGTTGAGCGCGTCGGACAGAATGACGCAGCCGGGAATGCGCGCGCCCAGCGTGCCCAGCGCCGCCCAGTTCGACACATAGCCCGATGTGAACAGCAGTGCGGATTGTTTGCCATGCAGGTCGGCCAGTTCGGCCTCCAGCTGAACATGGCTGTGCGTGGTGCCCGAAATGTTGCGCGTGCCACCGGCACCGGCGCCACAGCGATCAAGCGTTTCGTGGATCGCTTCGAGCACCTTGGGGTGCTGACCCATGCCAAGATAGTCGTTTGAACACCATACGGTGACCGGGCGGGTCCCTTCGTCAACGAACTGTTCGGCCGCGGGAAAGGCGCCGGCGCGGCGTTCCAGTTCAGCAAAAACGCGATAGCGGCCATCATCTTTGAGCGTTGCCAGTTCGGTCTCAAAAAATGCTTCGAAATTCATTTGATCTTCCCCGCTTGCTCGAAAATGACGGCGGCTTTTGCCGTTCTGGTTGAGGATGAAGAGGCCCATTGCCACATTTTGGCATCGCGCAATGGCAATACCAAAAACAGATGCTCGACAACGCCCAGCGCGGCAAGCCCGGCGAGCAAGGTGCCCGACGCTGCCACGCCGCTGCCGGCCGGTGCGGCCTGCGCCGCCATCCAGGCCCACGCGGTCAGCGCACTGCCCAGCACGATCGAAAACGGGAACAGCGCATTGCAGCGTGCTTTGCGAAAATAGCTTTTGAGATAGGCGAGATGTTCCGGGAACACCTCATCGCTAAGGTTGGGCACACCCAGGTAGAGGTTGAATTTGGCCGACAGCCGGAACACGAACAGCAGCAGAAAGGTCAGTGGCGCGGCCTGGTTGGGCGCGCCCCAGGTCACCGCAAACAGCACGATGGCGGTGGCGGCAATGGCCAGTTCATGGTGGATGACCGTGGCGGTGGCCGCGCTGAACCGCCGCCAACCGGTGGCATCGGCCGGGCATTCCGCGTGGTTCGGCCCGGCGACCATGCCCATCAGAAAGCTCATTTCGTGCCAGCCCCAGACCACGATCGCGGCGGCAAAGCCCACATAGGCGCCCGCCGCACTGGCATCATCGCGGATATTCCACACCAGCGCGGTGGCGGAGATCGCCACCAGCCCGGCCAGGGTCAGGCTGGTCGCGTAAGTCGCGCGCGATCGGCTGTCCAGCCAGACGATGGCGGCCGTACCCGCAAACCACATCAGGAATGCGAAGACGAGCGGCGGAATGATCACCATATGGTTGACCAGAGTGTTCACCAGGCCGGGACCATGCGCACGTTGGCCGGCGCAACGTTCGCCTGCACCGGGGTGAAGTACAGCCGCGCAAACGCCAGGCCCGCCGCACCCATCAGGCCCACGCGCTTGATCGCACCGATCACCCCGCCCTGCGCCCGTGCTGCGTCCATCCGGGCAGAGACCTGGCGCAACTGTTCCAGCCCGCGCCGGAACGCCGTCGCATCCGAATTGAGCACGACCGGGAAAACCTGGCGCGTGATGTCCGAACAGATCTGGAACACACGGTGGTCATATTCGGTCGGGTCGATCCCCAGCGCCTTGTGAAATGCCGGGCGGTTGTGATCGCGCACATACATCGTGGCATAGACCGAAACGAGGAAGAAGCGGATCCACAGCTTGTTGACCCCGGTCAGCAGCTTGGGATCGGTGCGCAGCAGGATGGCAAACGCTTCGCCATGGCGGAATTCGTCGTTGCACCACTGTTCAAACCAGTTGAAAATCGGGTGGAAGCGCAGCTCCGGGTGCTTCGCCAGATGGCGGAAGATCGCGATATAGCGCGCATAGCCGATCTTTTCGCTGAGATAGACCGCGTAAAAGATGAACTTCGGCCGGAAATAGGTGTATTTCTTGGCACGCGTCAGAAAGCTGAGGTCGATGCCGATCCCGGCGTCCTTCAGCGTTTCGTTGATAAAGCCGGCGTGGCGGCTTTCGTCGCGGCTCAACAGTTTGAACAGCTGTTTGATATCGGGATTGGTCACCCGCTTGGCGATTTCGGCATAGAGGATGCAGCCCGAAAATTCGGAAGTGAGCGAGCTGACCAGAAAATCGATGAATTCTTCGCGGAGGCCATCGGGCAGTGCCTCGATCACGCCGTCGAACGATTGCGTCCGCTTGAAATGCAGCTTGTTGGGGTCGCGCACCATTTCGGCGATCAGCGCATCCCATTCGCGCCGCACCGGTGACACGTCGATGCGGTCCATCGCCGCAAAGTCGGTGGTGTAGAACCGCGGGGCCAGAACGGTGTCAGAGGTAGCCGCGGCCAGCGTTTCGCGGTTTGGCGCAGCTTTGATCGAAGAGATCGCGTTCATGGCATCGTCCTGTTGGTAAAACTGACTTCATAGAGTTCGGCCAGATCAAAATGGCCGATGAATTTTGTCCACAACCGCCCGACGGCGCTCGCGCGTTCGACCGTGGCCATGCGTTCCAGCACGCGGCGTTCGCCAAAGCGCACGGTGATCGGCGCGCCATGGACCTGCACCCGGTCACCCGGGCCCACCGCGACGTCGCCTGCCAGTTCGACATGCGCGCACAACGCGGTGTCGCTATGTTCGATTTCAATCGTGCATGGCGTATCAAACCGGGTGGTGCGGAATGCCATCACGATGTCTGGCCCTTTGCCGGATGACCGCTGGCCACCTGGTCGTTGTGCTGCGGGGCGCTGGGCACCGACGCAACCGGCGCCGCGGCATTGGGCAACAGCGCCAGGAATGATGCACGGTTGGTGGAACCAAAGGCGGTCATTTCGATCGACCGTCCGGTCACGCTGTCGGTCAGCGTCAATTCGCCATCGCCCCACAGCGACAGCGTAAACGGCGGTTGATTGCCAATCCCGCGTGCGCGCCGTTCACGTGCCAGGCCGCGCATCACACCCCGGATAAACCCGGTTTTCTGCCCGGGCTGGATGATCGATGCATCGTCGCCCTTGTCGGCATCGATAATCACCACTGCCCCGTCGGCGCGATCGGTAAAGCGCAGGCTGCGCGATGCGACCGCGGTCACATGGTTCGTCTGGCGCATCGCCAGTGGCGATGCCTCTGCGGGGATATGCGCGATCCGCACTGTCGCCGCGGCGGTCAGCGCGAACAGCACCAATGCCCCGGCGGTGATCAGCGTGCCGCGTGGCAGCATGTCGGCGTGGCTGTGTGCGGTCATGCTGCCACTCCTTCGGCAAAGGTGGGCCCGCGCTGGCCGGCGCCTTGCGGCACGGTCGGCGTGATCGTGATACGGCCTTCGGGGTTTTGTGCAGCACAAGTCCGCGCGACCAGCGCCGCCACGGCCTGCGCATCGGGGATCGCGCGCAGCATCGGTTGCGGCGTGACGATCTTCCATGGCCGCGCGTGCGGCCACAGCGCCATCATTCCCAGCTTTGCCGGACCGGCAATCACCAGTGGAACGTCACCCGTGCCATCGGCGCGCTGGGCCAGGTCAACCGAACCGATCATCCGCAACGGCAGGTTGATGCATTTGGGCACCGCAATGCCGACACGCAGCACGATGCGCCGGTTGGTCAGCGTATAGACCGTCGATTTCGCCGAGGCATAGGCCAGCACGTGCAACAGCACGACACTGACAGCGCCCAGCCCGACGGTCATTTCGACACCGAGAAAGCCCACGTTGGTGGTCAATGCCGATGCCAGGGCCCATGCGGACAGGGCCGCAAAATAGGCGATGACCAGCCGCGTGCTGAACGCGGTGCGGGCCAGTACCCGCCAGTCGGGCGCGCCCTGCCACAGGATTTCTTCCCCTGCCGGCAGCATGCCGGGCAGGCCCCGGATTGGCTCGTCGTCATATTCGGTCACAGGATTGGCTCCTGGCGTTCGGCGTTGGCATACAGATAGCCACCGCCGAAATAGGCCTGCACGCGTTCTTCTTCATACAGCGTGATCTGGTCGGTTGCCTCAAGCCGGGGCACGCCGGCAAATTGCGCCGCGTTCAGCGCGTCGATCACCACCCGGCGGCGGCTGCGCTGGACCGATGCCATCATGATCGGTGCCAGCAGCGGTCCGCCTTCGCCGGCAATCTGGATATAGCGGACCAGCCGGTCGGCCTTGTCGATCCACAGATCGCTGACATGCCCGGCCACGGCGCCATCGGCGCCCACCACCGGCCAGCCGGCCAGATCGGAATCTTCACGCGCAACGCTGAACCCGGTCGCGGTGCTCAGCGGCACAATGCGCGGATGACCTTCCATGTCCAGATCGGGGCGCTTGGCGCGGTTGGCCCAGGCGGCCGGTCCAACACCATCGGCCAGTGGATTGCCGGTTGGGATATATGGCGAACCGCCGTGGTTTTCAAAGCGCCGTGCGGCAATGTTCACCGGTTCACGGCCTTCGGTCCGGCCGACCGGCGCAGTAACCGTGCCATGGCCAAACGGCAGCTTGAAAAACTTGGGCGAGGCAGTGCTCAGCACCCCGCCGAGCGTATCGACCCGGCCGCTCATTTCGTCTTCAAGTGGATAGCCTTCGCGGCGATCTTCGCGGCGGAGGTAAAACACCAGGCTGATGAAAAACAGCACAAAGGCATAGAACACCAGCAGAGCGACATCGATCCCGGCGGTCACATTGGGATGCATGAGATTTCCCCTTTCATATCGGAAATTCCGTCAGGCCAAAGCGCGTGCCGCCAGGAACGGTATGCCTGTGATCGCTCCGAACGAGCGGCCCCAGTGCGACAAGTGTGGCCAAAAGCAGTAGGATTTCAAAACTGTAGACAAAGGCATAGCCGGTCGACGCATCGGCCAGCGTGTGACCCAGACGCCCCGACACGGCGGCGCTGGAGACGAGATCGCGCGCGAACGCGCCAATGGCGATGGCAAGGCCCGCGCACGTGGCCTGCACCGCGCCCCAGGCGCCAAGTGCCAGCCCGGTGCGGCCTTCAAGCTCTTCGGTATCGGAAATGGCCATCGCCGCGGTCAGCGTACCGACCGAAAACAGCCCGCCGCCCAGCCCGATCAGCGTTGCCCCCAGTTCCAGCAGCGGCACCGACCGCAGTGGCCCGGCAAACAGCACCAGCAAAAACGCGCCGATCCCGGCAACGCCGCCAAATCCCGCCAGCCGGTGCGGTTCTGCGCCATCGCCCAGACGGCGCGCAGCATAGGCAAAGCCGGCCAGCATGCCCACCGCCCACAGCGCTGTCAGCGAGGTGGTGGCACCCACCGAAAGCCCGAGCACTTGCCCGCCATAGGGTTCCAGCAGGACGTCCTGCATGGTGAACGCGGCCGCGCCCAGCCCGACCGAAACCAGCAGACGCATCGTCTTTGGCCGCGCGATGAAAATCGCCCATACTTCGCTGAACGACGGTTGTGCTTCGCGGCTGGCGCGGGGCCGGCGATCGCGCGGTTCCTGTTTCCACAGCGCGATGACGTTCAGCACCATGGTCAGCGCCGCCGCGCTTTGGACAATCTGCACCAGCTTGGTCGGGGTGAAATCGGCCAGCAGGCGCCCGATCACCAGCGCGCTGATCATCGTGCCGATCAGCAGCATGACATACAGCAGCGCGACCACGCGCGGGCGCGCATCATCGGGCGCCAGATCGGTGGCCAGCGCCAGCCCGGCGGTCTGGGTGGTATGCATGCCCGCACCCACCAGCAAAAACGCTGCGACCGCGCCCAGTTCGCCCACAAACGCGGGTCCCCGGCCGCCGCCGGTCATCACCAGCAGCGCGAACGGCAGAATCGCCAGCCCGCCAAACTGCATCAGCGTGCCAAACCAGATATAGGGCACGCGCTTCCACCCCAGCAGCGAGGCATGGTGATCCGACTTGAACCCGATCAGCGTGCGTAGCGGCGCAAATAGCAGTGGCAGCGATACCATCAGCGCGACCAGGCTGGCCGACATGCCCAATTCGACAATCATCACCCGGTTGAGCGTGCCGGTCAGCAGCACTGCCGCCATCCCCACCGACACCTGGAACAGCGACAGCCGCAACAACCGCCCCAGCGGCAGTTCTGCGGTCGCGGCATCGGCAAACGGCAAAAAGCGCGTGCCCACACGGTTCCAGAACGCACCGGTCTTCAGGCTTTCGATACGGCCGGCCGCAGGTGCGCCGGGTTGCCGTGCCAAAGATGCCTTCAGGGCGGGGAGATAGCTCATCTGGTCATCACCTCCAGGGCATGGCTGGTGTAAAAACTGGCGGAGATGCGGCGGTCGCGCCCGATGCGGGCCTGCGGCATCGCCTGGCCGATCAGATCGCGCAGATGGCGGTCGCGCACGGGCAGGATCGCCGGCGATTTGTCTGCGCGCGGAAACAGCCGGCCCATGCCCAGCATGGCCATCAACAGCGGGGTGCGCGGGGCAAAGGTCAGCGCGATCGACCCACGCGTGTTGCCCGCCAGCCGTGTTACCGCAGCGACGATATCGTCTGCTTTATAATGAATGAGCGAATCCATTGCCACGACATGGTCGAAATGGCCCAGCGCGGGATCAAGCATGTCACCCACGCGCCAATCGATGTTCAGGCCTGCGGGGGCACGATCGCGGCCGATCGCAACCAGGCTGCCCGCCACATCGATCGCGACGACTTCGGCACCGCGCAGCGCTGCTTCGACCGCCAGCGCGCCGGTGCCGCATCCGGCATCAAGCAGGCGTACGCCGTGCATGTCTGCCGGCAACCAGGACAACAGCGTGTTGCGCATTTCAGTGCGACCGGCGCGGACCGTGGCGCGGATGCCGCTGACCGGCGCGTCCGATGTCAGCTGTTCCCAGGCCTTGGCCGCAGTGCGGTCAAAATAGGTTTCAAGATTGCCGCGATACCGGTCGTAAGTTGCCGTTGCCATGTCATTCAAACCCCAGGAATTCAAAGATCTCGCGATCCTTCATCGGCAGGGCGTCCAGCGGCTCGCACCCGGCCCACAGTTGCGCGGCCAGGCGTTTGTATTCCAGGCAGGCGGCATCGACTTCAGGGGTCGAATCCATTTCAAACAACGTGCATTTTTTCAGCCGCGAACGCCGGATCGCATCCAGGTCGGGGAAATGTGCCAGCCGCTTCAGCCCGGTCGCGGCATTGAAACGGTCGATCTCGTCGGTGGCGGCAGAGCGGTTGGCGATCATGCCCGCCATCCGCACGTTGTAATTCTTGGCCTTGGCCTGGATCGCCGCCATGATCCGGTTCATCGCAAAGATGCTGTCGAAATCGTTGGCCGCAACCACCACCGCGCGTTCGGCATGCTGCAGCGGGGCGGCAAACCCGCCGCACACCACATCGCCCAGCACGTCGAAAATCACCACGTCGGTCTCTTCGAGCAGATGGTGCTGTTTCAGCAGTTTGACCGTCTGGCCCACGACATAGCCGCCGCAACCGGTGCCGGCCGGCGGACCGCCCGCCTCTACACACATCACGCCGTTGTACCCTTCGAACATGTAATCTTCGGGCCGCAGTTCCTCACTGTGGAATTCGACCGTTTCCAGCACGTCGATCACCGTCGGCATCAGCTTTTTGGTGAGGGTAAAGGTGCTGTCATGCTTCGGGTCGCAGCCGATCTGCAGCACGCGTTTGCCCAGCAGCGAAAACGCCGCCGACAGGTTGGACGATGTGGTCGATTTGCCGATGCCGCCCTTGCCATAGACGGCAAACACTTTGGCGGTTTCGATCATGTCTTGGGGATCGAGCGCAACTTGCACGCTGCCCTCTCCATCCAGGCCAATACGGTCACGGGTGCGGGCGGGGGGATCAAACAGGGCCATCATCAATTCCTTTATGCCGCCACCGCAACGACACCCTCGAGACGATCCTCGAGCTCATCGCTGGCGGCATGGAGAGCGGCGAGTGTCGCCGCGTCCGGTTGCCAGTAATTGCGGTCGCTCGCCTCGATCAGCCGGTTGGCGACGCGTGCCGCCGCCCGGGGATTGAGTGTGGCGATCCGTTCGCGCATTTCGGCGTCGAGCACATACGTCTCGCCGATCCGCTGATAGACCCAGGGGTCAACTTCGCCGGTGGTGGCGGACCAGCCCATGGTGGTGGTCACGGTACCCTCGATCTGGCGCACGCCTTCGTAACCGTGGCGCAACAGCGCCTCGGTCCAGACCGGGTTGAGCACGCGGGTACGGGTTTCCAGCGCGACCTGTTCCTGCAACGAACGGACTTTGCCCGATCCTTGCGTCTGGTCGCCGATGTACACCGGTGCGGTCTGGCCGCCCTTGGCACGGGTCACGGCGCGGCTGATGCCGCCCAGCGCATCGACATACTGGTCGATCGTGGTGATCCCCAGTTCGACGCTTTCCAGGTTCTGATAGGCGCAATCGACGGTTTTCAGCGCCGATGCCAGCAGCGCGCTCTGGCGCACGGGCGTGCCCTTTACGCCATAGGCATAGCCCTTTTGCCGTTCAAAGCTGTCGGCCAGTTCGTCGGGATCGGTCCAGCCGCCATTGTCGATCATCAGATTGACATTGGCGCCATAGGCGCCTTCGGCATTGGAAAACACACGCAATGCCGCAATTTCCAGTTCGCAGCCATGTTCGGCCTGGTGTGCCAGGCTGTGGCGGCGGATGAAATTGAGCTCCACCGGTTCATCGGCCTGCGATGCCAGCAGCGCGGCCTCTGCCATCATCCGCGTCTGCAAGGGCAGCAGATCGCGGAACACGCCCGACAACGTGACCACCACGTCAATCCGCGGACGGCCCAGCTCTTCCAGGCTGATCAGTTCGGCGCCGGCGAGCCGGTTATAGCTGTCAAACCGGGGCCGCGCGCCCATCAGCGCCAGCGCCTGGGCGATCTGCGCGCCTTCGCTTTTCAGGTTGTCGGTGCCCCACAGCACCATCGCCACGGTTTCGGGGATATGGCCCGAATCCGCCATGCTGCGATCGATCAGCCGTTGCGCCTGTGCCGCGCCGTCCTTCACCGCATAGGCCGATGGCAGGCGGAACGGGTCAAACCCGTGGATGTTGCGCCCGGTGGGCAGGATTTCGGGTGTGCGCAGCAGATCGCCGCCGCTGACCGGGTGGATATATTGCGCATTGAGCGCGCGCACGATGCCGTCGATTTCGGCATTCGACGACAGCGCGGTGTTCAGCGCGGCCATCTCTTTCAACAGCGGCGTGTCGAGCTTGATCGTGCCATCGACGATACCTTCGATCACGATCGGCGACAGCGCTTCGCCACGCGCATTGGCAGACGCGGCGATCATGTCGATGCGTTCTTCGCGGGTCGCGGCGGCACCGGCGACATGCAGCCCCTGGGGGATCAGTTCGCGTTCGATTTCGTAAAGCTTGGCGGCGAGTGCGGTGATGTCGGTGCCATCCAGATCGAGCGCACTGGCCTGATCCTCGATCACAATGGCCAGATCCGCCAATTCGTCGCTGCCCGGCTCAGCCTGGCGCCAGCGATCGACCGATGCCTTCAGATTGGCGAGGCCCTTGTAAACGCCGGAATTGGTCAGCGCCGGGGTCAGATAGCTGACCAGCGTGGCGCCCGAACGGCGTTTGGCCAGCACGCCTTCGGACGGGTTGTTGGCGGCATAGAGATAGATGTTGGGCAGATCGCCGATCAGGCGGTCGGGCCAGCATTCGGCGCTGAGGCCGGTCTGTTTGCCCGGCATGAATTCCAGGCTGCCATGAGTGCCGAAATGCAGCACCGCATGCGCGCGGAAATCCTCTTTCAGCCAGCGGTAGAACGCTGCGAAGGCATGCGTCGGGGCAAACCGGCCCTCAAACAGCAGGCGCATCGGATCGCCTTCATAGCCCAGCGCCGGCTGGATGCCGATGAACACATTGCCGAATTGTGCGCCCAGGATCTGCACCGAGGTGCCGTCGGCCTGCAATTTGCCAGGCGCCGGGCCCCATGCCGCCTCGATTTCGCGCAGCCAGGTTTCGCGGCTCACGATGGTATCGGCGCTGACACGCGCGTGAACATTGGCCTCTGTGCCGTAACGCGCCGCGTTGCCGCCCAGGATGCGTGTCCGCAAGACATCGACCGAGGCTGGCACTTCGACCGTATAGCCTTCACGATCGAGCCGCTGCAGCGTGGCGAACAGCGATTCGAACACGGCCAGGAATTGCGCCGTGCCCGCCGCGCCGGCGTTGGGCGGAAAGTTGAACAGGACTGCGGCGATGCGTTTGTCAGCATTGGCAGCCTTGCGCAGTTCGACAATTTTCAGCACGCGTGCGGCCAGCATTTCGGCGCGTTCGGCGCAGGATTCCATGGCCCGGACTGCGCCGGTTGCCGGGAAGGTGCAACCGCGCTGGCACCCGGTGCAGGGCGTCGACGAACCGTCGGAACGCCCGCCAAACACCATCGGTACGGTGCCGCCATCCAGTTCGGGGATCGCGATCATGATCGTCGATTCCAGCGGCAGCAGACCCTGGCGGTTGGCGCCCCACGCCTGCAGCGTCTGAAATTCCACCGGATGTGCGGCAATATAAGGCCGGTCCAGCTTGGACAGAATGGCCTCTGCCGCGGCGGTGTCGTTATAGGCCGGGCCGCCGACCAGGCTAAAACCGGTCAGGTTGACCACTGCATCGACGGTGGGCACGCCGTCCTTCATGAACAGCGCCTCAATCGCCGGGCGGCCGTCCAGACCACCGGCAAATGCCGGGATCACGTCCAGCCCGCGTGCCTCCATCGCGGCGATCACGCCATCGTAATGCGCCGCATCCTTGGCCAGCACATAGGACCGCAGCATCAGCAGCCCGACGGTGCCGCGCGCGTCACGGCGGCGCGGCAGTTCGGTCACGGTGTGGGCCATGCGCTGCGCCAGCGCGGGGTGGTACACGCCGACTTCAGGATAGTCGCGCGGCGGCACCGCCTTCATGGTGCCACGCAGATGGCGGCGTTCGCCATCGGCATAACGATCGACCAGCGCGCGGATCATGTCGACCACGTTGTCGTCCGACGCGGCCAGCCAATATTGCATGGTCAGGAAATAGGCGCGCACATCCTGGGCGGTGCCGGGCACGAATTTCAGCAGTTTCGGCAGGCGGCGCAGCATGGCCATCTGGCCTGCGCCCGAACTGGCGCCGGCCTTGTTGGTGCCGCGCAGTTTCTTGATGATGGCCAGCACGCCGCTGGCGGGCTTGTCCATGCGGTAATCGCCCATGCGCGTCAGTTTTACGATATCGCCGGCCGACATCAGCCCGATCATCGCATCGCAATCGTTTTGCCGCGCGGTCAGCTGCGGCAGCACGGCGCGGATGTGGTCTTCGAGAAACAGCATGGTCATCAGGATGATGTCGCCACGCGCGATATCGGCGCGCGCCGCTTCCAGCGCGTGGGGCTGTTCTTCCCAGTCGGCCGCAGCGTGAAAGCCGATCGTGACGCCGGGGTAGCTGCGGGTAAACTGTTCCTGCGCGCGGGCAACCGCACCCGACAGGTGATTGTCGAGCGTGATGATCACGACTCTGACCGGAGTGGAGCGGGCGCTTGAGGCAGATTTAACGGGCATAATGCGCCTTCGCGTCATAGAGCGTGGCGAGCGTTATGGCGGCTATGCCCTGCTCGGTGGCATAGCGCTCGGTGTTCCGTCGTGCTTTCCCACGCACGAAGAAAGGGATTTTCATCAGTTCCTTTTCAGCCTCGGCCGACCAGCCGGCTGGCTCGGCGGCGCTTTCGGCCAAGGTTGCCACTGCGGCGATCGGCTCTGGCTGAAGATCATTGGCGGGCACGTTGTGGGCCGGCGCCGAACCGTGACCCAGATGCGATGCGCCGGCCGAATCGCTGAATTCGAAATCGTCGCGGAACATCGTCAGCAGATGTTCCTCCAGCCCCATCACCAGCGGGTGGACCCAGGTGTCGAACAGCACGTTGGCGCCTTCGAAACCCATTTGTGGCGAATAGCGCGCGGGGAAATCCTGCACATGCACCGGCGCGGAAATCACCGCGCAGGGAATGCGCAGCCGTTTGGCGATGTGGCGTTCCATCTGCGTGCCCAGCACCAGTTCGGGCTGCAGCGCCTGGATCGCGTCTTCAACTTCCAGATAATCGTCGGTGATCAGCGGTTCGATGCCATACAGCTTCGCGGCATCGCGCACATCGCGCGCGAATTCGCGGTTGTAGCAGCCCAGGCCGACCACTTCGAAACCCAGCTCGTCACGCGCCACCCGGGCAGCCGCCACGGCATGCGTGGCGTCACCGAAAATGAACACGCGCTTGCCCGTCAGATAGGTCGAATCGACCGACCGGCTCCACCACGGCAGGTTTGAGGTATTGAGCGCGGCGGTGGCATCGATCCCGGCCAGCGTTGCGACTTCGGTGATGAAATCGCGCGTCGCGGCATGGCCGATCGGCACGGTACGCACGGTTTTCTGCCCAAATGTGCGTTCCAGCCAGCGGCAGGCGGTATCGGCGATTTCGGGATAGAGGCAGATGTTGAAATCGGCATCGCCCAGCCGCGCCAGATCGGCCGGGGTCGCACCCAGCGGCGCGGTGACATTGACGGCAATGCCCAGCGTGGTGAGCAGGCGGGTAATTTCGATCACGTCGTCGCGGTGGCGAAACCCGAGCGCGGTGGGGCCCAGGATATTGACCAGCGGCTGGGTGCGATCGCCCTTGGGAGCGGGGGTGGTACCGGTGCAAAGCTTGCGCACCAGCTGGTAAAACGTTTCGGCTGCGCCCCAGTTTTCCTTGCGCTGATAGCTGGGCAGTTCCAGCGCGACCACCGGGCAGGGCAGGCCCATTGCCTCGATCAGCCCGGCCGGATCATCCTGGATCAGCTCTGCCGTGCACGATGCGCCCACCAGCATCGCCTGCGGGGCAAAGCGGTTATAGGCATCGCGCGCTGCCTTTTGAAACAGTTGCGCAGTGTCGGTGCCCAGGTCGCGCGCCTGGAACGTGGTGTACGTCACCGGCGGGCGTTTGTTGCGCCGTTCGATCATGGTGAACAGCAGGTCGGCATAAGTATCGCCCTGCGGCGCGTGGAGCACGTAATGCACGCCCTCCATCGCCGTGGCGATGCGCATCGCGCCAACATGCGGGGGGCCCTCATATGTCCAGACGGTCAGCTGCATCAGACCCTCAACACATCACGCCGCCGCAGCGGACGGGCAAACAGTTCGGCCAGATCACCCGCCTGGTCGAAACCATGGATGGGCGAAAAAACCAGTTCGATCGCCCACTTGGTGGTCAGCCCTTCGGCTTCCAGCGGGTTGGCCAGACCCAGGCCGCAGACGGTCAGATCGGGCCGCGCGGCGCGCACCCGGTCCAGCTGCAGATCGACATCCTGGCCTTCGCTGATCAGTGTGCCGGCGGGCAGCAGCGCCAGTTCCTGCGCCAGGTGGCGGCGGTGCAGATAGGGTGATCCCACCTCGACCGGCAGCATGCCCAGTTCGTTGGACAGGAACCGTGCCAGCGGCACTTCCAGCTGCGAATCCGGCAAAAAGGTGATGCGCTTGCCTTCCAGCCGGGTGCGGCTGTGGGCGATCGCGCGCTTGGCGCGTTCGCGACCGGGTGCAATCACGCTGCGGAAATGCATTTCGTCGATGCCAAAGGCCTGCGCCGCAGCGTGCAGCCAGCTGGTGGTGCCTTCGGCGCCGAACGGGAACAGTGCATCCAGCCGCGTCGCACCGCGATCTTCGAGCACGCGTGCAGTTTCGCCCAGAAACGGCTGCGCCAGCAGGAACAGCGTGTCGGGCCCGACCGGCGGCATCGCATCGGACCGGCGCGCGGGCAGCGAATGCACGGTGGTGATGCCGATTTCGGCAAACAGGCGCAAAAACTGGTCTTCGACGACATCGGGCAGGGTGCCCACGATCATCAGGCTGGGCCGGCCCGACCGGTCGGCAGGCAATTCCGGGACGAGCGCTGCCAGGCAGGCGTCCTCACCCTCGGTGAACGTGGTTTCGATGCCCGAACCCGAATAGTTGAGGATTTTGGTCGCACCGGCATGCTTGACCGACAGCCGGGCGGCAGCGCGCGACAGGTCCAGCTTGATCACTTCGGACGGGCACGATCCGACCAGAAACAGCAGCTTGATATCGGGGCGCCGCGCCAGCAGCCGGTCGACCACGCGGTCGAGCTCTTCGTTGCAATCCGCCATCCCGGCCAGATCGCGTTCTTCGATGATCGCGGTGCCGAAACGCGGTTCGGCAAACACCATCACGCCCGCCGCAGATTGCAGCAAATGGGCGCAAGTGCGCGATCCGACCACCAGGAAAAACGCGTCCTGAACCTTGCGGTGCAGCCAGATGATCCCGGTCAGGCCGCAAAACACTTCGCGCTGCCCGCGTTCGCGCAATACCGGCGCGGTTGCGCAGCCCGCCAGCGCGGTCGGTGCTGCTGCGGGCGCTGCGGGGGTCATCCTGCCACCGCCATGGCATCGTTCAAATGGGGGGCCGCATTGGCGGCGATTTTGTTCGCGGCCACGTTGGCGTTCGGTACGGCGGCGTTCGGTACGGCGGCGTTCGGTACGGCGGCGTTCGGTGCGGTGGCGATCGGCGCATCCTTTGCGGCCTGCAGCCGGGCCGCCCGCAGTTTCAGCACGAATTGCGTCGCATTGATGGCGTACGTGGCATAGGCCGCCAGCGCCAGCAGCATGCGCCCGCGTTCGGTGCCATAGCTGCCGATCAGCGCCACCAGATAGGCAGTGTGCAGCGCCAGCACGAGCATGCTGAACACGTCTTCCCAGTAGAACGCCGGGACAAACAGCCATTTGCCGAACACGACCTTTTCCCAGATCGAGCCGGTAATCATGATCGTGTAGAGCGTAAAGGTCTTGACGATGATCGACACTGTCGCGGCGGTCGCACCGTGGCCGGTCGCCAGATAGCGCAGCACCAGGCCCATGCTGACAAGGAAGACCAGGAACTGGATCGGCGCCAGGATGCCCTGCACCAGTGTCCAGACTGTCGAGTCGCGGCGCGCGCGTTCTGCGGGCGTGTAAAGCGGCGGCGACAAATCGAGCGATTTGTCAGTTAAGCTGATTGAGAAATTGGGGTTTATCGCCCGCATCGATTCCTGCCCCGTTGACCACATGAGGGAAGATTAGCCCGCCTTCGCAGAGTGTCAACAAGATTTGACGTCCAAAAAAGATTACACATTTGGCCTGCTGCACACGGTTGGCTGTTGCCACATTGTGCCAAGCGGCATACGCTGTGATTCGCAAAAGACCCGAAATGGTCCGGCGCGACAGAACAATAATGACTATAATGTCGATCAGGCTGGGAGAGCCGGAGGTGGCATCGATGCTGCAATACGACGCACACACGGTTTCAGGTGACAACCGCAACGGGGCACGCACGTTCGCCCCCGACCCGGCCAGTCTCGCGGCGTTTCGCGCCCATGTCGATGCCGATTACGCGCGGTCGCTGACCACGCTGATCGAAAGCGAAATCATTCCGCGGCTGATGGTGGCGCATGCGACCGGCATGCCGGCGCCGATTGCGCATGGACCTTATGGCGCAATCGGTGCTGACGAGGTTGAGGCATTTGCCCCGCTGGTCATGCAGGTAGAGGCAGACGCGTTGCTGGCCCATGTCGAAGCAGTACTGGCCCGCGGGGTGTCGTTTGAAACGGTGCTGGTCGATCTGCTGGCGCCGACCGCGCGCCGGCTGGGCGAATTCTGGAACGAAGAGATCTGTGATTTTGTCGATGTGACGATGGGGCTGTGGCGGCTGCAGGAAGTGGTGCACGAAATTTCGGTACGCCTGCCAGCCATGCGGTCGGGCCCCAATGGCGGTCGGCGCGCATTGTTTTCCCCTATGCCAGGCGATCAGCACAGTTTCGGCGCAGTCATGATTGAAGATATTTTTCGGCGCGACGGATGGCAGACCGATCGGATTGGCATGGCGGATACGTCTGAACTGCTGAAACGGGTGGAGCATGACTGGTTCGACATAATCGGATTGACCGTCAGTTGTGACTGCCATATTGGGCCACTGCGTTCGACCATTGCTGCAGTGCGGAGTGTTTCTCGAAACCCCCGGGTCTGTGTGATGGTCGGGGGAAGAATTTTTAGCGAGGATCCTGATCTCGCCATGCGTGTCGGTGCCGATGGCACCGCACGGGATGCCAAATTAGCGCCGAAGGTTGCTGATGAACTTGTCCGCGAACGCGAACGAGCCAACGCACCATTTAGTTGATTTTTCAATGGAGTGCGTCGCTCGTCGATGACCCAGCATGTTGCCCCGTCCCGGAACACGGCCTTTTCGACCCCTGGCGTTTTGCCGGGGTTGTTGCCTGCGGGCGTGGCAGCGTCATTGCTGGCAGCGGTTGGCGACATTACCTTTATCCTGACCGACGACGGCACAATCCTGGATGTTGCGGTGCCGCAGGGCGATCTGGCCAACCACGGATTTTCCGCCTGGGTCGGTGAATCCTGGGTCGATGCCATGACGGTGGAAAGCCGTTCCAAGGCCATCGAAATGCTGCAATCTGCGCGTACCGGCGGGCCCTTGCGCTGGCGCCAGGTGAATCACACGGTGGCCGGCGGCGATGTTCCGGTCCGTTACATGGTCATGGCGCTGGGTGACAGCGAACGCCTGATTGCGGTCGGCCGCGACATGCGCGCGGCTGCTGCGATGCAGCAACGGTTGTTGCAGACGCAACAATCGCTGGAGCGCGATTATATCCGGCTGCGCCAAGCGGAAACACGCTACCGGTTGCTGTTCGATATGGCATCGGAACCGGTGCTGATCATCGATGGTCAGACCCGCCGTATCAGCGAGGCCAATCCTGCGGCCCATCGCCTGCTCGATCTGCGCGAAGGGGCGCTGGTCGGCGCACCCGCCAGCGTGGTCGTGGCTAGCGAACAGCGTGACGATCTGGTCGCCTATCTGGGTGCTGCCGAAGCCGCCGATGACATCGATCCGGTGGTGCTGGAATTGAGCGACCGGCGCGGCGAAGCGCGGTTTTCCGCGCGCCTGTTCCGCCAGTCGCGCACGCCCATGCTGATCGTGCGGATCGAACCGACCGCCACCGATGTTGCGGCGCACCGCTATGACGCCACGTTGAGCGATGTGCTGGAACGGATGCCCGACGCCTTTGTGCTGGTCGATCGCGACCTGAACGTGCTGACCGCGAATGCTGCGTTTGTCGAACTGGCCGAAATGCCATCGACCGACCGCATCGTCGGGATGCGGCTTGGTTCGTGGCTGGGTCGTCCGGGCATTGATCTGGAACTGATCGTCAGCCAGTTGCGCGAACATGGATCGGTGCGCAATGTTGCGACGATTTTGCGCGGCGCCGCCGGCGCCGAGGAAGAGATCGAAATTTCGGGTGTGATCGCCGCCATGGGTGGCAAGGACTGTTACGGCTTTACCATCCGCAATGTCGCCCGCCGCCTGCGCGACACCCCGGTCGAGGCACGCGATGTGCCGCGTTCGGTTGACCAGCTGACCGAACTGGTCGGGCGCATGTCGCTTAAGGAAATCGTGCGCGAAAGCACCGATATGATCGAGCGGCTGTGTATCGAGGCGGCGCTGGAATATACCTCCAACAACCGCGCCTCGGCCGCGGAAATTCTGGGTGTCAGCCGGCAGAGCCTCTATTCCAAACTGCACCGCCACGGGCTGAGCAATCAGGGCGTTGGCGATTCCTGAAATTTGGACAAAGTGCGCACTGTAAATTCGATTTGACGCATCAGGGTGTGTTGATTAGCCTGACACACATGGCTTTTTCGGACACCTCCAGACCAGCGACCCCGTTGCCCAACCCGCGTGACGTGCTGGAATTGCTGAAGCCGGTTACGTGGTTTCCACCGATGTGGGCGTTCATGTGCGGCGTCGTGTCATCGGGGGTGCCGATCGCGCATCGCTGGCCGTTTCTGATCGCCGGAATCCTGCTCACTGGTCCGCTGGTGTGTGGCACCAGCCAGGCGGTCAACGACTGGTTCGACCGCCATGTCGATGCCATCAACCAACCCGAACGTCCGATTCCCTCTGGCCGGATCGCCGGTCGTTGGGGGCTGTGGATTGCGGTGATCGGCACGGTGCTGTCGCTGCTGGTGGCGTGGACCACCGGACCATGGGTGGTGGCCGCGACCAGCCTGGGGCTGATCTGCGCCTGGGGCTACAGCGCGCCACCGTTCCGGTTCAAGGTCAGCGGGATCTGGGGCCCGGCGGTGGTCGCGCTGACGTATGAAGGGCTGACGTGGTTCACCGGCGCCAGCGTGATGGCCGGCGCACTGCCGGCGGTGCATGTGCTGATCATCCTGGCGCTGTACAGCTTTGGCGCGCACGGCATCATGACGCTGAATGATTTCAAGGCGGTGGAGGGCGATCGCGCCACTGGCCTGCGGTCGTTGCCGGTGGTGTTGGGGGTCGGCCCGGCGGCGCGGCTGGCCTGCGTGGTGATGGCCGCGCCGCAAATCATCGTGGTCGCGCTGCTGGTGCATTGGGGTCACCGCATCGCGCCGGGCGTGGTGGCGCTGCTGCTGGTCGGGCAACTGGTGCTGATGCGCCGGCTGCTGAGCGATCCGCGCAAACATACCCCATGGTACAACGCAACCGGCACGACGCTGTATGTGTTTGGCATGCTGGCGTCGGCGTTCGGGCTGGGTGGAGTTTCGGGACTGTGAATTCCGCAGCATTGTCGACAAACCCCCAAATTTCAAAGACTCTGGGCTGGTTCGGGATCGTGCGGCTGGGGCTGGTGCAATCCGCGATCGGGGCGATCGTGATGCTGGTCACGTCTTTGCTCAACCGCGTGATGGTGGTGGAATATGCGCTGCCGGCTGCGCTGCCTGCGGGCCTGGTGGCGTGGCATTATGCCGCGCAGCTGTCGCGCCCGGTGTGGGGACACGGGTCTGATCGCGGCCAGCGCCGCACGCCGTGGATCGTGATGGGCATGGCCCTGCTGGGCACTGGCGCGATGCTGGCGATTGCCGCGCTCGGCCTGCTGGCGATCCATTCGCCCTGGGGCATCGTGCTGGCGATACTGGCGTTTTCGATGATCGGCGGCGGTGTCGGCGCGGCGGGCACATCGCTGCTGGCGCTGCTGGCCACGCGGGTCCGGCCGGAACGGCGCGCGGCGGCGGCGTCGATCACCTGGATCATGATGATATCCGGCATCGTTATCACCGCGGGCATCGCCGGCGCGCTGATCGATCCCTATTCGCTGCCCCGGCTGGCGAAAGTGGCGGGCGGCGTGGCCTCCGCCGCGTTCGTGATCGCCATGCTGGGGGTGTGGGGGATCGAGGGCCACGCGCCCATCGCCCCGGCCACCAGCGAAAAGGCGGCCGCGCCAAAGTTCAGCGCCGCACTGCGCCAGATGATGGCCGATGATGATGCGCGGCGTTTTACCGTGTTCGTGTTCCTGTCGATGTTTGCCTATTCGATGCAGGAACTGATTCTGGAACCGTTTGCCGGGCTGTTGTTCGCGTTTACCCCGGGCCAGTCGACCAAACTGGGTGGTATATTGCATGCCGGGGTGCTGGCCGGGATGATCGTGGTCGGCGTTGGCGGCAGCACGCTGGGCAAACGCACGATCGAAAGCATGCGGTTGTGGATCGTTGGTGGCTGCATCGGTTCCGCGCTGGCGCTGGCCGGGCTGGTGGCGGCGTCGGCCAACGGGCCGGGCTGGCCGTTGACTGCGAATATCGCTGTGCTCGGCCTGGCCAATGGCGTGTTCGCGGTGGCCGCAATCGGCACGATGATGGGGCTGGCGGGGGCCGATGGCGGCAACCGTGAAGGCATTCGCATGGGGGTATGGGGCGCCGCGCAGGCGATTGCCTTTGCCTGCGGCGGGCTGGCCGGCGCGGTCGGGCTGGATCTGGGCCGCGCGCTGATCGGATCGACCCCGCGCACGTTCATGATCGTGTTCGGGCTGCAGGCGCTGCTGTTTCTGGTCGCGGCATCGCTGGCGCTGCGCGGGGTATCGCGGCGCGCGCAATCGGTGCCGTCGATCGCATGAGCCAGACCGCTGCCCAGGCTGGCTATGACTGCGTGGTGGTCGGCGGTGGACCGGCCGGCGCAACCGCCGCTACCGAGCTGGCGCAGGCCGGGCATCGCGTGCTGCTGCTCGACCGCGCGGGGCGGATCAAGCCCTGCGGCGGCGCCATCCCGCCAAAGCTGATTCGGGATTTTGCCATTCCCGACCACCTGATCGTGGGCCGGGTGACCAATGCGCGGATGATCGCGCCATCCGACCATGAGGTCGATATGCCGGTCAACCGCGGCGGCGGAGAGGCCTATGTCGGGATGGTCGACCGCGACAGCTTTGACGAATGGCTGCGCGAACGGGCTGCGTCGGCACGCGCCGACCGCCGCACCGGCCGCTTTGAACGGATCGATCGCGATGACCAGGGCGGTGCGGTGGTGGTCTATACCGCGATCGACACTGGCGCCGAACACCGTGTGCCGGCACGATGCGTGATCGGTGCCGATGGCGCGCGGTCGCGCGTGGCACGCGCGACGCTGCCCGATGCGGCAAAAATGCCATGCGTGTTCGCCTATCACGAGGTGATCCGGTCGCCCGCGCTGTCGCACCCCCGGTTCGATCGTGACCGCTGCGACGTGTTCTTTCAGGAAGCATTGTCCCCCGATTTCTATGCCTGGGTGTTCCCGCATGGCGATACCGCCAGCATCGGGGTCGGCAGTGCCCAAAAGGGCTTTGGCCTGCGCAACGCGGTCAGCCAGCTGCGCGCGCGCGAAGGCCTGGAACAATGCGAAACCATCCGGTCCGAAGGCGCGCCGATCCCGCTGCGGCCGTTGCGCAAATGGGACAATGGCCGCGATGTGCTGGTGACCGGTGACGCGGCCGGGGTGGTCGCGCCGGCATCGGGCGAAGGCATTTTCTATGCAATGCTGGCCGGGCGCGAAGCCGCGCGTGCGGTCGGGGCATTCCTGGTGTCGGGCAATCCACGGGCGCTGGGCCAGGCCCGCCGCCGCTTCATGCGGGCGCATGGCCCGGTATTCTGGATTCTTGGGGTCATGCAATATTTCTGGTATCACAATGACCGCCGCCGCGAACGTTTCGTGACGATGTGTGACGATCGGGACGTGCAGAACATGCTTTGGCCTGCCTATATGAACAAGCAGCTCGTCTATTCCAATCCGCTGGCCTACCTGCGTATTTTTTTCAAGGATATGCGCCACTTGCTGCAAACTGCGGGTGCCGGCAAATGAGTCGCGCCGGGCTGTTTCCGATTCTCATCGCCTCGATCGCGGCAACGCTGGTGGCCGTGGTGGGGGCAACCATCACCGACATCGGGCCCTGGTACCACGCGCTGAACCAGCCGCGCTGGGCACCGCCCGATGCGCTGTATGGCGTGGCCTGGATGGCAATCTATGCCTTTACCGCGATCGCCGGGGTTTACGCCTGGCTGGCCACGCCCAATCGGCGTGAACGCGAATGGCTGATCGGGCTGTTTGCGATCAACGGCTTTCTCAACACGATGTGGAGCGTGCTGTTTTTTCAGCTGCATCGTCCGGATTGGGCCATGATCGAGGCGATCGGACTGTGGCTGTCGGTGGCGGCGCTGATCGTGGCGATCTGGCCGCGGTCAATGACCGGCGCGGTGCTGCTGGTGCCCTATTTGCTGTGGGCCACGTTTGCGGGCTATCTCAACATGACGATTGTTCATCTGAATGGCCCGTTTGGCTGAAAATGGGGTCTGCCGGGGTTTCCGCTACCATGTCCTGGCTGTTTTCCAGCGGCCATGCGATCGATATCGTGCTGCTGGTCATCGGCATCGAGATGGGTTGGCTGGTGCTGCGCGCCGGCTGGACCATGCTGCGGGCAGGCCTGTGCCTGGGGCCGGGCGCGCTGATGCTGCTGGCGCTGCGCGCGGCATTGACCGGGCTGGACTGGCGCTGGATCGCGCTGCTGTTGCTGGCGTCGTTCCCCCTCAACCTGGCCGATCTGGTGCTGCGCACGCGGGACAAACGATAAGGCCCGGCGGTTCGAAACCGCCGGGCCTTATCGTCATAACACCATTGCTGGCGCTGATCAGCTTTCGCTTTTCAGATAGGCGATGACATCGGCGCGCTTTTGCGGGTCGGTCAGCCCGGGGTAGCTCATCTTGGTGCCGGGAACGACGCGCTGCGGCTTTTCCAGATACTGGAACAGCTTTTCCGGGGTCCAGGTGATGCCGCTGCCCTTGTTGGCCGCGGAATAGGTGAAACCGGCAATCGATCCGGCAGCGCGGCCGACCACACCGTGCAGCGACGGTCCGATCTTGTTCACGCCCACTTCGATCGCGTGGCAGGTCTGGCAGGTGGTGAACACCGCTTTGCCGGCGGTCGCATCACCGGTGTACGCGGCCAGCTTTACGCCGGTCAGGGTGTCGGTGTTGTCCGCGGCGGGTGCGGACGCTGCAGCGGCAGGGGCTGCTGCGCTGTCTGCGGTCTGGGCGCCACCTTCGGTTGTTGTGCTGCTGGTGGTGGTGGTGGTGTCGGTCGTCGCGGATTCGTCCTTTTTCGCACAGGCCGACAGCGCCAGCCCGGATACCGCCAGGCACAGCACCAACCGACCAAAATGAGCCTTCGAACCAGATCGCATCATCATGTTCTCTCCACTGAGGTCCTCTTTGCGGGAGGAATATTATCACTCCGCAAAAACGAATTGTCCAATCCTGTTTGTGTTCAAGATATCCAAACAATTGGGCCGCTTGCCGCACGCAGCCAGCGTTTCCGGATGTTTTGAACCCTGCCACGTGACAGCATAGGAGGGCGCTGCGAGTCAAGCCATTGCCCAGTGGTGAAGCCGTCGCGGCGGGCCCGGGCGTGCTGCCAGCCTGTCGGATTCGTGCTTGACGCGCCGTAAAACATCAGGGAATGTTACGGCCTGCAGTCAGCCGGCGTTCAGCTTGCCGGAAAAATGCGGGGGTTAACGCCGTGGAAGAACGGCGGCAAACTGTTGATGGATGACGATGGGTGATCGCCGGCAACGGCCTGACGCCAACGCCTGCCAGATGCGGTTACTGGGTAAGAGATGCTCCGACAAAATGTGTCGGCGGGGTCCGGGCGGTATGACGGCTCGCAATCCGCGGCGCAGGGTTAATCGTTTAAAGTGCAATCTGCGATGGGGCAACCCTGCGGGTATGCGTTGCGGTGGCAGCCTTGGTTGCCGGTTGCGCGTTGCCCCGGCCGCCCATGAACACAGCAAGGGTGATGCGATGCAGGCACACGCGGAATCGAACGGAGCCATGCAGTCCGAATGGCTGGCCAGCCTGACCTACCGCAGTGAGGCAGCGGTGGCGCCGTCGCCGGCTGATCTGCAATCGATGGTCACATCTGCGCGCGGACGCAACCGCACGATGGGCGTGACCGGCATGCTGCTGTATGATGACGGCCGCTATCTGCAAACGATCGAAGGCCCACCAGAAGCGGTCGAACTGGTGTGGTCATCGATACAGCGTGACCCGCGGCACGGTCGGATCGAAATTCTGAGCCAGCACATCGTGCCATCCCGGCTGTTTTCGGGCTGGGACATGCAGCTGGTCGACGAACGCGCCGGGCAGCACCGCCAGGCGCGGGCCGCGGGCATGCTTGCCGACGCCGGGCCTGTCAACGCGACGGTACGCGCGCCGCTGATCGAACACATTCCCGCCACCGCCCGCTTTGCCATGAATGGCGATGACCGGCAGTTGAACGCGCTGATCGGTGATCTGGTGGCACAAGGGTGGGTGGGCAATGCCCTAGTCAGAAACCTGCTGGAACCGACGGCGCGCGTGCTGGGGGATGCCTGGCTGGCCGAAGAGTGCAGCGAGGTCGATCTGACCATCGCGCTCAGCATGTTGCAGCTGGCCGGCCATGCCGTCCATTCGCGAACGTGCGCCGAAAGCATCCGCAAAAGCCGGTACAGCATCCTGCTGGTCACCGCGCCGGGCGAACGCCATCTGCTGGGCCCCAGCCTGCTGGGCGACCTGTTCAACAATGCCGGATGGTCGGTCGATATCGCGTTTCCCGAAACCAACGAACAGCTGGCGGACCAGTTGCGCAGCCAACGCCCCGATGCGGTCGATATCGCATTGTCAGACGCCGTGCCGCGCCATCACGCGCTGATGCGCCTGGCGGAAACCGTTGAAAAGTGCCGCGCCGCTTCGCCTGACGAACTGCTGGTGGTGTCGGTCGGTGGCCGCCTGTTTGCCGAAGCGGCGGCAACCGCGCCGTCGGTTTCCGCCGATCACGCGCGGTTGAGCGCGGTCGGGACCAGTATCCGGCTGGCCGGGTTGATCGAACAGCGCCGATCGCGGACCTGAACGCCTGACCCGACGCGACAGTGTCTGGTCAGACAAACCACCATCACGCTGGCGTGATCAAGGGCTGTTCCATCCGTGCCACCGTCGGCAGGAATTCGGCGCCGCGACGAACGATGAAATCCCGGAACGCCAGCGCCGCCGGCGATGGGGTGCGGTCCAGCAGGTTCACGGCAAACCATTGGCGCCGTACCGGTGTATCGATCACATCCAGGATGACCAGCCGGCCCAGTTCGACCTCGGTCGCGATGGTGTGCGCCGAAATGAACGCGACGCCCAGATTGGCCATCACCGCCTGTTTGATCGATTCGTTTGATCCGAATTCGGGGCCCAGCCGGTCGGTGCGTCCGGGGATATCGGCAAAGAACAGTTCCAGCGAACTGCGCGTGCCCGAACCGTGTTCGCGCACCAGAAAGGTTTCCTGCGCAATCCGCCATTTCGAAATGCGCTGTGCCGTGGCCAGGGCATGGCCCGGTGCGGCGATGATCACCAGCGGGTGTTCGCCCAGCAGAAACGATTGCACCGCGACCTGCCACGGGGGGCGGCCCATCAGTGCGACATCGACATTGCGTTCGGCCAGATCGGCGCTGATCGCCGCGCGATTGCCAATGCGCAACGATACCTCGATCCCCGGAAATTCGGCCATGAACGCCGCCGTCAACGCGGGCGCGAAATATTTTGCCGTCGAAACCGCGCCAAACCGCAGGATTCCCCGCCCGGATTCGCGAAGACCGGTCAGATCATCGGCCAGCTGGTTCATCCGCGCGTCGATCGCCTGTGCCGCCGCCACCACTGCCAGGCCGGCAGCGGTGGCGCGAAACCCGTCGCGCGTGCGGTCAAACAGCGCAGACTTCAGCTCTGCCTCAACCTGCTGAATCTGCAACGTAACCGCCGACGGGGTCAGCCCGAGTTCGCGCGCGGCCAGGTTGATCTTGCCCAGCCGGTTGACCGCCAGCACCGCGTGAAACTGTCGGAGCGTGATGTGCATCATTCAGCAAAGTAAATTAATTTTATTTCGAATGTCAACTTAATGAACTTTACCAAATGTCCTCGTAGTGGCTTTTCTGATCCCACAGAGCGCTGATGACGGCGACGGTGGGGAGAGTGGAATGACCGAGCGTGGTCTTGACGCGCATCTCGCACGTCATGCAGCCTCTGGCGCACGCCATGCGCATGAGGTTGCTGCGACAATCGCACTGCTGGCACAAACCGGCATAACCATCGCCCGCACGATTGCCGAAGGCGCGTTCGGCGGTGCGCTGGCGGATAAAGTGGGGGCGACCAACAGCGACGGTGACAGCCAGCGCGGGCTTGACCTGCTGACCGATGAACTGTTTCTGGCAGCGGCGGCCAATTCACCGGTGGGGCTCTATGCGTCGGAAGAACTGGCCGATCCGGTGCTGATCGGTGTCGATCGGCCGCTGGCGCTCGCGATCGATCCGCTCGATGGGTCTTCCAACATCGATACCAACGTGCCGATCGGCACGATCTTTTCGATCCGGCCGATCATCGGCGACCCGGTGGCAGACCCGCTGGGCAGTTTTCTGGGCCCAGGGCACGACCAGATTGCCGCCGGTTACCTGATTTACGGGCCACAGACCGCGTTGGTGATCACGCTGGGGGCAGGGACACATGTGTTTGTCTATTCGCCTGCGCGGGATGGATTCCATTGCGTGATGCCCGGCGTCGCCATTTCCCCAAAGACCCGCGAATTCGCCATCAACGCGTCCAATCATCGGCATTGGGACGAAGGCATCCGGTTGTATTTCGACGATTGCATCAAAGGCGGGCACGGCCCGCGAGAGGGTGAATTCAACATGCGCTGGATCGCATCGCTGGTGGCAGAGGCGCACCGTATCCTGGTGCGCGGCGGGGTGTTTCTGTATCCCGGTGATCGCCGGCGCGGCTATGCCCAGGGCCGGCTGCGGCTGGTGTATGAGGCGCACCCGATTGCCATGCTGGTGGTTCAGGCCGGGGGTACGGCCACCGATTGCACCCAGCCGATCCTGGATATTGCCGCCAAAGAGCTGCACCAGCGCACGCCGCTGGTGTTTGGTTCTGCCAACGAAGTCGCGCGGATCGGGCGATACAACGCCCTGCCTGGCGAAATGGCTGACCGCGCGCCACTGTTTGGCAAGCGCGGCCTGTTCCGGGCCTGACGCCGATGTCTGCACGCCATCCCATCATTTCGATCACCGGATCTTCGGGCGCGGGGACAACCTCGGTCAAACGGATCTTCGAACAGATTTTCCGGCGCGAACGGGTCGAGGCCGCCTATATCGAAGGTGACGCGTTCCACCGCTACAACCGCGCCGACATGGCCGCCAAAGTCGCCGAAGAACAGCGGCTGGGCAATCCCAACTTCACCCATTTCCATGCCGACGCCAATGAACTGGAACGGCTGGAGGCGGTGTTTGCGCAATTCGGCGAAACCGGGACCGGCCAGACGCGCACCTATATCCACGATGAGGCAGAGGCCACGCAGCACAACATGGCCGCGGGCAATTTCACCCCGTGGGTCGATTTCGATCCGTGCGATGTGCTGTTTTACGAAGGGCTGCATGGCTGCGTGGTGACCGACACGGTCAATGTGGCGCGGCATGCCGATCTGAAGATCGGGGTGGTCCCGGTCATCAATCTGGAATGGATCCAGAAAATCCACCGCGACCGCGCCACTCGCGGCTATTCGGCAGAGGCGGTGATGGATACCATCCTGCGCCGGATGCCCGATTACGTGCGGTTTATCACCCCGCAGTTTTCGCTGACCGACATCAATTTTCAACGAGTGCCGATTGTCGACACGTCCAATCCGTTTGTGGCGCGGTGGATTCCCACCCCCGATGAATCGATGCTGGTGATCCGCTTTGCCAATCCGCGCGGGATCGATTTTCCCTATCTGCTGTCGATGGTGCCGCAATCGTTCATGTCGCGGCCCAATTCGATCGTGATGCCGGGCAACAAGCTGGACCTGGCGATGCAGCTGATCCTCACCCCGCTGATCCTGCAGCTGATCGAGCGCAAGAAGCGATTGATGTAATTTCATATTGTTTTGTTTGAGGATGAGGACAGTCCAATGGCCCGGATCACCCTGCGACAATTGCTCGACCATGCGGCGGAGCATGATTACGGCGTGCCCGCGTTCAACATCAACAATATGGAACAGGGCCTGGCGATCATGCAGGCGGCGCAGGCCTGCGACGCGCCGGTAATCCTGCAGGCCAGCCGCGGCGCGCGCAGCTATGCCGGCGACATCATGCTGGCCAAGATGATGGAGGCGCTGGAGGCCATGTTTCCCGCCATCCCGATCTGCATCCATCAGGATCACGGCAACAATGTCGCCACCTGCATGAGCGCGATCCAGCACGGTTTCACCAGCGTGATGATGGATGGATCGTTGCGCGAAGACGCCAAGACCCCCGCCGATTTTGCCTATAACGCCGGCATCACGGCAGAGGTTGCGCGGCTGGCGCACATGGTCGGCGCATCGGTAGAGGGCGAACTGGGGTGCCTGGGCAGCCTGGAAACCGGCCAGGGTGAGGCCGAGGATGGCCACGGTTTCGAAGGCGCGCTTGACCACGCCATGCTGCTGACCGACCCGGAAGAGGCGGAACGGTTTGTGGCGCTGACCAAAGTCGATGCGCTGGCGATCGCGCTGGGCACCAGCCACGGCGCGTACAAATTCAGCCGCAAGCCGACCGGTGATATCCTGGCGATGGACGTGATCGAACGCATCCACGCGCGGCTGCCCAATACCCATATCGTCATGCACGGGTCATCGTCGGTGCCCGAAGAATGGCAGGACCTGTTCAACAAATACGGCGGCGAAATGCGCGAAACCTATGGCGTGCCGGTGGAGGAGATCGTCAAGGGCATCAAAATGGGCGTGCGCAAGGTCAACATCGATACCGATCTGCGCCTGGCCGCCGCGGCCGAATTTCGCCGGATTGCGGTGACCCAGCCGGCCGAATTCGACCCGCGCAAATTCCTGAAACCATCGATGGATGCGATGGCGGCGATCTGCCGCGCCCGGTTCGAGGCGTTTGGCACCGCCGGCCACGCCGCCGCCATCAAAGTCATCCCGATCGCCGACATGGCGAAACGTTACGCATCGGGCGCGCTGGATTCGCAGCCCGCCATTCTTGCCGCCGCTTGAAATCAGGAGCCACCGCCATGACCATGGAACCGATGATCGACCCCAAACAGCGTTACGCCGCGGGCGTGATGGAATATGCCAAGATGGGCTATTGGGAACCGGATTACGTGCCCAAGGATACCGATGTCATCGCGCTGTTCCGCATCAGCCCGCAGGACGGCGTGGATGAGGTAGAGGCCGCCGCCGCGGTAGCCGGCGAAAGCTCTACCGCGACGTGGACCGTGGTGTGGACCGACCGGCTGACCGCGTGCGAACTCTATCGCGCCAAGGCCTATCGCGTTGATCCGGTGCCGGGCACCCCGGGGCAGTTCTTTGCGTGGATCGCCTATGACCTCGATCTGTTCGAAGGCGGATCGATCGCCAACCTGACCGCATCGATCATCGGCAATGTGTTCGGGTTCAAGGCGTTGAAGGCGCTGCGACTGGAAGACATGCGCATCCCGGTCGCCTATCTCAAAACCTTTCAGGGGCCGGCGACCGGCATCGTGGTCGAACGCGAACGGCTGGACAAATTCGGCCGGCCGCTGCTGGGCGCGACCACCAAGCCAAAGCTGGGCCTGTCGGGCCGCAATTATGGCCGCGTGGTGTATGAAGCGCTGAAGGGCGGGCTGGATTTCGTCAAGGATGACGAAAACATCAATTCGCAGCCGTTCATGCACTGGCGCGACCGGTTCCTCTATGTGATGGAGGCGGTCAACAAGGCGCAGGCCGCGACCGGTGAGGTCAAGGGCCACTACCTCAACGTCACCGCCGGGACGATGGAGGAAATGTACGAACGCGCCGAATTTGCCAAGGAACTGGGGTCATGCATCATCATGATCGACCTGGTCATCGGCTATACCGCGATCCAGTCGATGGCCAAATGGGCGCGCCGCAACGACATGATGCTGCACCTGCACCGCGCCGGCAATTCGACCTATTCGCGCCAGAAAAACCACGGCATGAATTTCCGCGTGATCTGCAAATGGATGCGCATGGCCGGGGTCGATCACATCCATGCCGGCACCGTGGTGGGCAAGCTGGAGGGCGACCCGCTGATGATCGCCGGGTTCTATGACACCCTGCGCGAAGGGCGCACGCCGATGAACCTGGAACACGGGCTGTTCTTTGATCAGGACTGGGCTTCGCTCAACAAGGTCATGCCGGTGGCATCAGGCGGCATCCATGCGGGCCAGATGCACCAGCTGATCCACTATCTGGGCGAAGACGTGGTGCTGCAGTTCGGCGGCGGTACGATCGGCCATCCGCAGGGCATTCAGGCCGGCGCCACCGCCAACCGCGTCGCGCTCGAAGCGATGATCCAGGCCCGCAACGAAGGCCGCGACTATCTGGCCGAAGGTCCCGACATCCTGGCCGCCGCCGCGCGCTGGTGCGGGCCGCTGCGCGCCGCGATCGACACCTGGAAAGATGTGTCGTTCAATTATGCCAGCACCGACACCGCCGATTTCGTCCCCACCCCGACCGCTGCCTGAAGGATATCCGCCATGCGTATCACCCAGGGGACATTTTCGTTCCTGCCCGATCTGACCGACGAGCAGATCATCGCCCAGGTGCAATATTGCCTGGATCACGGCTGGGCCGTGAACATCGAATATACCGACGACCCGCACCCGCGGAACACCTATTGGGAAATGTGGGGCATCCCGATGTTCGATGTGCCCGATGCGGCTGGCGTGATGCTGGCGCTGGCCGAATGCCGCAAGGCCCATGCCGGATCGAACTATATCCGGATGTCGGCGTTCGACAGCAGCTATGGCTGGGAATCGCTGCGGCTGTCGTTCATCACCGATCGGCCGGCGAATGAACCCGGCTTTGCGCTGGAACGGCAGGAACGCAATGGCCGCCAGATTGCCTATACCACCCGCGCCTATTCGGCGATGAAGCCGGAAGGTGAACGGTATTCCGGCTGATATGGATGCTGATATGTCCGGTGCGATCGACCTGAAACGCGATTTTGCCAGCAGCGGCCTGGATGCGGAACTGGCGCAGCTTGACCGCGATCTGGTCGGGCTGGCGCCGGTCAAGCGCCGCATCCGCGAAATTGCTGCGCTGCTGCTGGTCGATCGCGCCCGGCAAACGCTGGGGCTGGCGACTGAACCGCCCACCCTGCACATGAGCTTTACCGGCAACCCCGGCACCGGCAAGACCACCGTCGCGCTGCGCATGGCGGGCATCCTGCACAAATTGGGCTATGTCCGGCGCGGGCATCTGGTGTCGGTCACGCGCGATGATCTGGTCGGGCAATATATCGGCCATACCGCGCCAAAGACGCGCGACGTGCTGAAAAAGGCGATGGGCGGCGTGCTGTTCATCGATGAGGCCTATTATCTGTACCGCCCGGAAAACGAACGCGATTACGGGCAGGAAGCGATCGAAATCCTGTTGCAGATCATGGAAAACCAGCGTGATGATCTGGTGGTGATCCTGGCCGGTTATGCCGATCGTATGGACACGTTTTTTTCCAGCAACCCGGGTTTTCGCAGCCGCATCGCGCATCACATCGATTTTCCCGATTATGATGATGGTGAACTGGTGACGATCGCCGGTACGCTGCTGGGGCAGATGGGCTATCGGCTGTCCACGGGCGCGCAAGTCGCGCTGGGCGATTATGTCGCGCGGCGGCGGTCTCAGCCGCATTTCGCCAATGCCCGGTCGATCCGCAATGCGCTGGACCGGGCGCGGCTGCGCCAGGCGGTGCGGCTGTTCGACCGCGATGATGGCGTGGTGACCGCCGACCAGCTGTCTACGATCGAGGCTGAGGATATTCGCGCCAGCCGGGTCTTTGCCGATCCGGCCGAACCGTCCGCCTGACACACCGGTCTGCCACCATGGCCTTGCGCGCAATCATTTTCGACGTTGATGGCACGCTTGCCGAAACCGAACAGGCGCACCGCCGCGCGTTCAACCAGGCCTTTGCGGAGGCGGGCCAGCCCTGGCACTGGTCAGACCGCGACTATGCCGCGCTGCTGACCACCACGGGTGGTCGCGAACGGATCGCGCGGTACAGGATGGAATTGGGCCTGCCCGCTGATCCAGCGGCGGTGGAGGCGCTGCACCGGCGCAAAAACGCGCTTTACGCACAATCCGTGGCCGCCGGCGCGATCGCGCCGCGTCCGGGCGTCACCCGCCTGATGCAGGCATGCCGCGACAGCCGCGTGACCATGGCCATCGCCACCACCACCAGCCGCGCCAACCTGATCGCCCTGCTGGATCATACGTTCGCACCCGGCGCGGCGGGCTGGTTTGCGGCCATGGTCACGGGTGAGGATGTGTCCGCCAAAAAGCCCGATCCGGCGGTGTATCGGCAGGTCCTGGCCAACCTGTCGTTGCAACCGGCTGCGTGTGTGGCGATCGAGGATTCACACGCCGGCCTCACTGCCGCGCGCGCCTGCGGCATCGCCACGGTGATCACGCGATCGCACTATACCGCCGCGCATGACTTCACCGGCGCCGCGCTGGTGTGCGACACGCTGGACGATGATGGCGCTGGCGACCCGGTAACCGTGGCGCGTCTGGCCACGCTGGCAGGATGAAGGGACCAGCAACAGCCCTGCGCCGATAACCACAGCCAACAATCGCAAAACATCCATTGACCAAAGTCATGCAGCTGTGGCAGTTGCCGGCTGCGTTGCGGGAATGGTGCAAACCCCCCTGAAAACCAATCGCAAGCCAGATCAGGAAACCCTGATTGCACAACGGTTTGCGGGTGTAGCTCAATGGTAGAGCAGAAGCTTCCCAAGCTTACGACGAGGGTTCGATTCCCTTCACCCGCTCCAGTTTTTCTGCGAGGTTTGGCACTTGCGATGGGTTTTGCCCATCGGCATGGAACCCCTCGAGTGTTTTGTGGCGCTTCGCGGCAAGCCGCTCCGCTGGTTGGTTCGATTCCCTTTACCCGCTCCAGCCGCTTTAAGCGGAGCCTGGTGGCGTACCCGCGGACAGGTCCGCGCCGTCGCGCCGCAAGCGGCTTGCCGGGTGGCTCAGGCTAGGCGTCATCCGTCCGTTGGGCCTGACGGGAGGCTCCGCGCCCGTCCGTGATACAGATGGCCAAGCCCTGATCCGCAAACCCGGCTAATTCGCAACTGCGCATAGCATACGGACCAGTTTGCCGGTTTGGTTGAGATCGTGCCCAGCACGTGGTTGTGGGTTCCGAGGATAGCGCTGCTGGCCGGACGCGCGCTTTTCATATCGCGCTCTAGCGGCCGGGCAGTAGCGCAGGCGGTCATCGCGATCTTCGGTTATCCCTTGATCGGGGGAGTACTGTTGGGGGAATGCAGAAAGTGGAACGGAGGGCTGCTGCCGGTCCGGCAGGGACCCAGCGGGTGCCCGCAAGCAATCCGGATCGAGGGATTGCCGTGGCCCGCTGCGGCGGACCGGTCGAGAGGCAATTGAGCCGGGAACCGGGCCTCGTCCATTGCCTTGCCTGATCCGAAAATCAGCCGATGATCCGGTTACGCCGGGTGGCTGCTGACATCCTTGTATTAATCGCCTAGCCTTGCGCGATGCTCGGTCCAACGCTCATTCTGGCATCGGTCACTGTCTATCTGGCGCTGCTGATCCATGTCGGCTGGCGGGCGGAACGGCGTGGTGGCAAGGCGTCGCCGCGCTGGCGCGGGCTTCGCTATGGACTATCGCTGGCCACGCTGTGTTCGGCGTGGACCTATTTTGGCGGGGTTGGCGATGCCAGCCAGGGCAGCTGGCTGTTTGCGGCCAACGCCATGGGGCCGATCCTGGCGGTTACCCTGTTGTATCCCGTCTGGCGCCGGATCGCGGTGCTGTCAAAGCAGGAAAATGTCGGGTCGCTCGCCGACTTTCTGGCAGCGCGCTATGGCAAGAGCCGGGCGCTGGGCATTCTGGCTACATGCGTTTCCAGTCTGGGTGCGCTGCCTTATCTGGCGTTACAGTTGAAAGTGCTGACCAGCGCCTGGAATTTTTCGATCGGCGGCACAGTACGGGGGCCTGCGGCAATCGCCAGCGGCACGGCGGGCGCCGGTACAGCGTTGGCCATGATGCTCGTGCTGGTCGGTGTGGCTATCGTGTTTGGCGCGCGTCGGCCGAGCTTGACTCAGCACAGCCGCGGCTTTGTCGGCATCATTGCGCTCGAATCTTGTGTCAAACTGGCGGGTTTGCTTGGCGTGGCAGTGCTGTGCGGGGTGCTGTTAATGCGTTTGCCCGGGCTGCCCAGTGCAGCAATTCAGGCGGTTCCACCAGTGGACAGGGACCTTGATCTGTCGTTCCTGACGCTGATCCTGCTTTGCACAGTCACTGCCTTTACTCTGCCGCGCCAGTTTCATCTTGGCTTTGTGACGCTTGAGGATGTGTCCGACATCCGCGTCGCAGCGCTGGCGGTGCCAGTCTATTTCGGCTGTTGGGTGGTGGCCACGCTGGTCATCGCCACCGCTATTCGCGCCGGTTTCGGGGCGGCGGATGTCGAAACCCATCTGCAAGTGCTGGCAGTGCCGATGCATCGGGGCGGGCCGCTACTGGCGATGGCGGCCTTGATTGGGGGTCTCTCGGCGGGGGGCGGGATGGTGATCGTCGAAACAACCGCGATTGCCGCGATGGTATCGAACGAGATCGTGCTGCCGCTGTTCGGCAGGTGGATGCGTACAGGCACGCCAGGGGCCGATCTTGGCCGCGCCATCCTGACAATCCGGCGCGTGACGACTTTGTGCATTGCCTTGCTGGCGTGGCTCTATTTTCTTGGTATCCGCGAACTTGAAGGCACGATGCAGCTTGGCCTGACGGCGCTGACGGCCTTTGCCCAGCTCAGCCCGGCGCTGCTTGGCGGAATCTATTGGCGGCGCGGGCACGCGCGGGGCGCGATTGCCGGGATCGTGGCGGGTATGGCGGTGTGGGCACTCACATTGGCAGGCCCCGATCTGATCTTTGCACGCGGCGGGGGTGGAGCGGGCATCAACGGGCTGTGGCCCAACACTGGTCGGTTCATGCCGTATGGCGCGGTGCTGGCCAGCCTTGCCATCAACACCGCGTTGTTCGTCCTGGTTTCCTGGCGTTCTCAGGCGCGGCTGATTGACACGATTCAGGCCAATACTTTTGTCGCGAGTGCCGCGCCGACGCCGCTGGCAGCATCACGCCGAATCAGCGCGACGATTGGCGATCTACGGCACTTGCTGGCACAGTTCCTGGGAGCGGCAGAGGCCGACAAGGCACTGCTCGACTACCGCATTTCGACCCGCGCCGGTGAACTGTCCGAATCCGCGCCGGTCAGCCCGACGTTGGCCCGTTCAGCCGAACGTCTGCTCGCAGGCGTGATCGGGGCGCCATCGGCGCGCAATGTGGTAGCGATCGCACTGGCCGCAGACAGCCAGGATGCAGGCGATATCAGCCGCATCCTCGATGAGGCAGGTCATGCCGTGCATTTCAGCCGCGAGTTGCTGCAGACCACGCTCGACAGTCTGGCGCAAGGGGTCAGCGTGGTTGACAGCGATCTGCAACTGGTCGCCTGGAATACGCGCTGGCTGCAACTGATGGGTCTGGGGCAAAGCGATGTGCATATCGGCAAGTCGTTATCCGCGTTGATTGGCAGCACGGCGCAACATGCCGGGCTTCGCGCACATCTGGCCAGCAGGCTGGATGCGATCGGATCGGGCCGGCCGTTGCTCGATGAAATTCACGGCAATGTCGACGGGCGTACATTACAGGTAGCAGGCCGGTTGCTCGGTCAGACCGACTATCTCATCACTTTGGCCGATGTCACCGATGCCAAGGCCGCGGCACAGGTGCTGGCGCGCAGCAATGAGGAACTTGAAGCTCTGGTCAGCGAACGCACCGCCGAACTCACGGCGGCGCGGCATCTGGCCGAGCAAGCCACCGGCGCGCAAAAGCGATTTGTCGCTGCCGCCAGCCACGATCTGGTCCAGCCGCTTCACGCTGCACGCCTGTTTATCGGCAATGCCCTGGTCGGGGCAGAGGCGGATCCGGGGCAAGTTGGTCTGCTCGAACGCGCCGATCAGGCAGTGGAGGGCGCGCACCGCCTTTTGCGCGCGCTGCTCAACCTGTCGCAACTTGAAACCGGCGCGCTTAAACCGCGTATGGAGTCGGTCGATGTGGGCGCTTTGCTGGCGTCGCTCGGACAGGAATTTATCGGGCAGGCTGTTTCACGCGGGCTGGAACTGATCGTGTTGCCAACCAAAGCATGGGTGCTGAGCGATCGCGATCTGCTGCGGTCCATGTTGCAAAACCTTTTGGTCAATGCCTTGCGCTACACCCCGAGCGGACGGGTAGTTATGGCGGTGCGCCCGATGGGTGAATGCGTCCGGATTGAAGTGCGCGACAGCGGTGTCGGCATCGCGCCCGATAAACTGCCGGCGGCGTTCGGTGAATACAGCCGGCTGCCCGAGGGCCGCCGTCTGGCCGAAGGTGCTGGTCTGGGGCTATCGATCGTGGCGCGGATCGCGCAGATGCTCGATCACCCGCTAACGGTGCGTTCGCGGCCCGGGGCGGGCAGCACGTTTTGCGTGATTGTCGGCAGCACCCCGTCGGTTGCGCAGCGCCCGCGCCTGATCAGTCCGTCGGTCGATCTGGCGGGGCTCCGCGTGCTCTGCATCGATGATGAAGCCGATGTACTTTTGGGAACCACTGCGCTGATCGAGCGGTGGGGCGGCATGGTGACCCCCGCTGAAAGTGCTGAGGGCGTGCCCGACGGGATATGGGATGTTGCACTTGCTGACTATCATCTTGGCGGCAGCGATGGCCTTGCTGCGCTGCGCGCATTGGCGGGGCGTGCAAAATTGCGGTTGTTGGTGACCGCAACCAGCGAAGAAGACTGGGCAGAATCTCTGGCGACAGAAGGGATCGGCCTGTTCAACAAACCCGTCGCGCCGCTGGCCCTGCGTGCCGTACTGGCAGAGGCGGCCCTTTCGCTGACACGCCCCGATCAGGCCGATCGATCGCGCGCCAGCGCCAACAATTGAGCGCGGGTCTGCACGCCCATTTTGCGGAACAGGCCGGTCAGGTGATATTTGACCGTGGCTTCGGACAGGCCAAGCTCATAGGCAATCTGCTTGTTCATCAGGCCCCGGTGCACACCATCCATGATGCGCGCCTGCGTGTGTGTCAGACCGTTGCGGGCCTCGTCGGGATCGGCCTCGGGAAACCAGGTCTCGCCGCCGATCAGGGCGAGCACGGCGGCTGAGAGTTCTTCAATCCCCGCCGCCTTGGAGATAAATCCCGCCGCGCCGCAGGCCTGCGCGGTCGCCACGGTTTCGGCATCGTCGATCGCCGAAACAATCGCCACGGCGAGCCGCGGGTAATGCGCCTTTATGGCTAGCAGCCCGCCAATCCCGGCGCTGTCGGGCAGGTTGAGATCAAGCAGCACAAGCGCCGCCGCTGGAATGTCGGTTAGACGTTCGCGCAGCGCAGCCAGTGTATCGCATTGTTCGATTTGCACATTGACGCCGATCTGGCTGACCGTTGCCGCCAAAGCCTGCCGAAACAGCGGATGATCATCGACCAGCAGAACCCGCATCATCCCCTGCCATTTCCAGTTTTTCGCACCGGGCGAACCATACCGTACCGGGAGATGTGGGCAAGCCGCCCCGGCTCGACGTACGTCTAGGCGCTTTTGCCGGTGGCCGAAGGTATTGGATGCGAGAGCCGGTCAAAACCGGACCATCCGGGATGGATGATGAAGGGGGAAATCATGCTGAATTCGAACACCGCAATGCGGCTGCGTGCCTTGAGCGCGAGCTCGGTATTGGCGCTTCTGATGCCTGCCATAGCGTATGCGCAGGCTGCGACGTCTGCCGTCAGCCCGCCAGCTGATGCCGGTACCGGCGAAATCATTGTGACCGCGATGAAAAAGGCTGAATCGTCGCTGAAGGTGCCGGCGGCCTTGTCGGTGATCGGTGGTGGCGATCTGAAAACCGTTGGCGTCAACAGCGTGATCGATCTGCAAAACCTGGTGCCCGGTCTGAACATTGGCACTGGCGGTTTCGGAACCAATATCAGCATTCGCGGCATCACTTCGACCGACCAGACCAGCAAGGGCGAGCTTGGCATTGCCTACAACGTTGATGGCGCGTTTGTCGGTCGGGGCCAGGAACAGGGATTGTCGTATTTCGATATCGAACGGGTCGAAGTGCTGCGCGGGCCGCAAGGCACGCTCTATGGACGTTCGTCCACCGGCGGCGCGATCAACGTGATCAGCCGGAAGCCGGTGATCGGCAAGCTCGAGGGTTACGGCAAGTTCGAATATGGCAATTACAATGCCGTGCGCGGTGAAGCGGCGATCAATATTCCGATCAGCAGCGCTATCGCCATTCGCATTGCCGGCAATGCCAACAGCCGCGACGGGTATCTGAAACCGACGGGCTTCAGCATCATCGATACCAACGCGGTACCGCCCACCAGCAGCTATACGTTCACGCCGGGCTCGCAAAAGGCCAAGAACGATCAGTCCGATCAAACCGGTCGTTTTTCGATCCTGATCAAGCCTTCGGATGATGTGACGTTTACGGGCATCGCCACGATCGGCCATCAGGGTGGCACCGGCCCTGGCGCGGCAGTGCTCGATTCGCTCAATGCCGGCGGCTCGGCCCAGTTCAACATTCCGGCCAATCCGGTCCCGGCCTTTGTCGATACCAATTTCCAGAATTTCGTGGGCACGCTGAATGTCAAATTCGGCGGTACACAGTTTGACCTGCTGGGCAGCCACCAGCACTTCAAGGATCACACGCAGACAACCGGAACCAGCAATCCGCTGGTAACGTCCACGGGCGCGGGGCCCAGCCCGGTGTTTCCCGGCAGTTCGGCCTTCACGCTTGCCGATTATCAGGCGGTATTCAACACCACGCAGATGGAGGCACGGCTCTCCAACGTCAATCCGGGCGCGTTCGATTACGTGGTGGGGGCCAACTACTATTTTGAAAAGACCCACGAGAGCGACCACAACTGGAACGCGCCGGTGGGAAGCTATGCCAATACCGCGACCTGGCAAAACGGCATCGATCCGTTGAACACCACCAGCCACAAATCCTATGGGTTCTTTGCCCAAGGCACGTATCATGTTTCGCCGGAACTCGCGATTGTGGCCGGTGCTCGCTATTCCAACGACAAGACTGTGCGGGTCGGGACCTTTGCGGTGCCCTTTTTCAATCCTGCGCTGGGTTCACCCTTTTCGCCGGCGACCTATTGGCTCGATCCCGCCGGCCAGCCTTGCCACTATCCCAACGACTGCGTGGGCAACCCCAACAACGGCAACGAAAGTGACAGCAAAGTCACCTGGCGCGTGGGCGTGAACTATCAGATCACGCCCAGGGACCTGCTGTTTGTTTCGGTATCGACCGGTTTCAAGGCCGGTGGTTTCAACGACTTTGATCCCAAAACCGGTGCAACCGCGCCGTATGGCCCGGAAACGCTGACGGCGTATGAAATCGGCTACAAGGGCAAGCCGCTGCCCGGCCTGACCTTCAGCAGCGATGTCTATTATTACGATTATTCCAAGCAGCAGTTCAATTCGCTGGTGTTTTTCGGGCCAGGCGGAACGCCCCCCGGCGTGCTCTACACCGCGATCGGCAAGTCCAAGATATATGGCTGGGAAAACGAATTCAGCTATCAGGTGGCGCCAACCACCAGCATCAGCGGCAACTTCACGGTCGGCCATTCCAAGGTCGGAGATCTCCTGACGGGCCGGGTCAGCACGTCGCAGTTTCAGTATGCGGGCCAGCCGATCGACCGCAGCCCCGAATTCACGGCGACGGGCGTGATCAATCACGCCTTTGAAATCGGTAATGGTGCTAAAATCAAATTGCGCGGTCTGATCAAATACAGCTCCAGCTATCTGATCAGCGATTTGTCAAACGTGGTGCAGTTCAAGCAAAGCTCGTACACCCGCAGCGATGCCAGCATCACCTATGCGACCGCGGGTGATCGCATTACCGTTCAGGCATTTGTCGAAAACATCGAAAACAAACTGCAAAAGACCAGCGGGCCGAACAATTATGCCGGTGGCTATGGCGGCACCAACGGCAATTTTGTGCCGACAACCGAAACGATCCCGAATTCGGTTTCCTTTGGTGTCAACACGCCGCGCTTCTTTGGTGTGCGGCTCGGCGCCAAGTTCTAAAGACAACCCATTTCCGTTCCCTCCCTGAATGGCCCGCCGTGCCCCACGTACGGCGGGCCATCGTTTTGATGGCTGAGCAATGGATATCAAGCGGGTTCTGCCAGACGAGACCTACGACGCACGCGGCATCGCCGTGATGGCGCTGTGCTTCGTGCTCAACATGTTCGACGGGGTGAACATTTTCACGCTGACCTATGTCGCGCCCGTGCTGCAGCAGCATTTCGGCACCGATGCCGCGCATTTTTCGGTGGTGTTCAGCGCAGGCCTGGTTGGCATGGGGCTGGGCGGGCTGTTCCTGGCGCCGCTGGCCGACCGGCTGGGGCGCCGTCCGGTAATCCTGTTGGCGCTGGCGCTGATGGCCGGCGCGATGATTGCCAGCGCCCATGCGCCCGATATCTGGAGCCTGGCGGCAATCCGGCTGCTGGTCGGGCTGGGCATCGGCACGGTGCTGGCCAGCATTACCGCGCTGTCGGCCGGTTTTGCCCCCGAACGCTGGCGCCATGTCGCGACGGGCGTGCCGCAGGCGGGCTATCCGATCGGGGCGACGATTGCCGGCTTTGCCACGGCCTGGGCACTGCCGGGGCATGGCTGGGCGGCGGTGTTTACCACTGCCGGCTATCTTACTTTGTTGCTGGTTCCGGTGTGCTGGTTTCTGCTGCCAGAGGCGCCAGAAACGGCCCAGCGTGCGCATCACTCGATTGCGCAAACGATCGGCGGCGGGCGGCGGCGCAATACGCTTCTGCTGTGGGTGGCGACCGTGGGCGGGTTCATGGCGCTCTATTTCATTGCCAGCTGGATCACCAAACTGGCCATCGCTGCGGGTTTGCCGCAAGGCCAGGCGATCATTGCCAGCGCGATCTATTCGGTCGGATCTTGCGTCGGCACGATCCTGATCAGCTTTGCCGCTATGCGCATCGATTTGCGCAAACTGGTGTTTGCCAATCTGGCCATCGCCAGCGCGCTGTTCGTGGTGTTTGGCGGCGTGCACATGGGGCTGACACCGCTGTTGTGGGTGTGTTTTTTCATCGGCGTGACCTTGCAGGGCGGCGTCAACGGCAACTATCCGCTGGCTGCAGCCATCTACCCCGCCGAAATGCGCGCCACCGGGCTGGGCTGGGCGATGGGCATTGGCCGGATCGGCGCGTTGCTCGGGCCGTTGATTGGCGGATGGGCGATGAGCGCGGGGCTGCCGCTGGTCATCGTATTCGGAATATTCTGCGTGCCGATGCTGGCCACCGGCTGTGCCGCGATGGCCGTGCGGCTGAACAAGGGCGTGTTGACATGATCGTGCGGACCATTCGCATTGTTTTGCCGCTGGTGCTGCTGGCGGGGCTGGGGGCGCTGGGCTGGTCCTGGCTGCAGGCGGCGCGTGCACCCGATTTTGCCGATGTGGCCTATGGCCGCACTTCGCCTAGCCAGCATCTCGACATCTATGTGCCGCACGGGGCCGGGCCGTTCCCGGTGGTGCTGTTTGCCCATGGCGGCGCCTTTGCGTTTGGTGACAAGCGCGGGATGGGCAGCGGATTGCGCAATGCTGTCACCGCGTTCAACGCGGCAGGCATCGCGCTGGTCAGCATCGATTACCGGCTGAGCGGAGAGGCGAAGTTTCTCGCCGCAGTGCAAGACATGAAATCGGCGCTGCGCTTTGTCAGGGCCAATGCGGCAGAGTACCGTATCGATCCGGCCAGGGTCGCGCTGTGGGGTCAATCGGCGGGGGCGAACATCGCGCTGGTGACCGGCATGAGCCCGGGGGTTGCACTGTTCAATGATCCCGCCGCCATTGCCCCCGGCGCCGATGATCATGTCAGCGCGGTGGTGTCGATGTATGGTCCGACCGATTTTCTGGCGATGGATGCGCAACTGGGTGTGGCCGGTTGCGGGGCATCGGCGCAAACGCATAACGCCGCCGACAGCCCGGAATCGCGCTATCTGGGCGCGCATATCACCACGATCCCGGCAACTGTGGCAAGGGCCAACCCGCTGGCTTATGCCAGCGCCGCCACGCCGCCGCTGCTGCTTCAGCATGGGACCGCCGATTGCATTGTACCCCCGCTGCAAAGCCGCATCCTGGCCGACCGGGTCAATGCCGTGGCACCGGGCCGCGCCGTGCTGCAGTTTCGCGAAGGCGCCGTCCATGCTGACAGCGCGTTTGATGCGCCCGCTAATCTCGCGATCATGACGACCTTTCTGCGACAGGCGTTTGCCGGCGCAGGTCACGCGAAGTGAACCCGATTCGCTGATGATAGCCCTGAACCATGAAACGGAATGAGCCATGCTGAAACATCTGCTGATTGCGATTGTGGGTTTGCTGGGTGCGCTTGGCTCTGGTCCGGCGCTGGCGCAGACCGGTCCGGCAGCCGGGCTTGCCGCGCTTGCCGCGCTTGCGCCGGTTTCCCCGGTGGTATCGTGCGCCAGTCTGGCGACGGTCGATCTGTCGGGCGCGGTCGGCAGCCCGACCACGCAAGTGGCCAGCGAGGTTGCCGGCGATCATTCCTATTGCCAGGTGACCGGCACGATCGCGCGCGACATCCATTTCGAAGTCCGCCTGCCGCTGACAGGCTGGACGCAGCGGTTCCTGCAGACCGGCTGCGGCGGGCTGTGCGGCAATCTGCAAATCCATACCGACAATGACGAAGGCTGTACGCCCGTGAC
Source organism: Novosphingobium sp. (assembly GCF_040398825.1). Lineage (GTDB taxonomy): Bacteria > Pseudomonadota > Alphaproteobacteria > Sphingomonadales > Sphingomonadaceae > Novosphingobium. The sequence continues at coordinate 114,885 of NZ_JBBATI010000001.1, read as the reverse complement.
CGATGGCAGCATCGTGCTGGCCAGCGATGACATGGGCCATCACGGCATGGGCGGCGGCTGGGGCGCAGATGCCGCTCAGCGCATCGATTTCGCGTATCGCGGCAACCATGCCACCACTTTGGCGGCCAAGGCGCTGATCAGGGCTTTTTATGGCCAGCCGCAGCGGTATGCCTATTTTTCTGGCTGTTCTGATGGCGGGCGTGAGGCGCTGATCGCGGCGCAGCGGTATCCCGCTGACTTTGACGGGATTGCCGCCGGTGCGCCGGCGCTGAATTTCACCGTGCAGAATTCGTTCCACCATGGCTGGCTGGCCCGGGTCAACACCGGCGCCGATGGCCATGCGATCCTGTCCGCTATCGATATCAAGCCGCTTCATACTGCCGTGCTGGCCGCCTGCGACGGGGCGGACGGGCTGGTCGATGGCCAGATTACCGACCCGCGCACCTGTCATTTCGATCCGGTCGTGCTGGCATGCAAGAGCGACTATCGCCCCGGCGAATGCCTGACCGCGCCGCAGATCGCCGCCGTGCGTGCGATTTACGATGGCGCGCGCAGCCCATCCGGCAAACGGCTCGAAGTCGGGCCGTTGCAGCCGGGCAGTGAAATGGAATGGATCGGCGTGTTCGTGCCGCGCGAAAAGACCGGGCGGATCGGCAGCGAGGGCATGGCGCTCGATACCATCAACAACCTGCTGTTCACGCCCAACCGCAGCTACACCATCGCCAGCTTTCCGTTCACAGAGGACATGTTGGCCAGCGAAGAACCCGCGCGCGCGCTCTACAGCGCCGACAATCCCGATCTGGGCGCTTTTGCCGGCCATGGGGGCAAGCTGATCCTCTATCACGGCTGGTCGGACCCGCACATCAGCCCGCTCAACACGATAGACTATTACGAACGCGTCGGCCGCAAGATGGGCAGCACCACGCGCGACGGTTTCGTGCGCATGTTCCTGCTGCCCGGCATGGGCCATTGTGGCGGCGGCGACGGACCGAGCGCGTTTCCGCTGCTGGCCGGGCTGATGGCATGGGTCCAAGGCGGCACCGCGCCGGCGGTGTTCGTGGCGCATCGCACCACGCCGAAACCGATGGGGCCTCCTCCCGGTCCCGCCAGTGCCCACGATGGCCCACCGCCGGAAATGATTGCCGGAATGCGCGCGCACGCGGCCGAATTGGCGCAGCTTGGCCCGCGCAGTCGCCCGGTCTTTGCCTATCCTGCTATCGCACAATACGCAGGGTCTGGCCCGGTGGATGACGCCGCCAGCTTTCGCGCGGTGACCCCGGCACCGGTGAACGGGATCAGCGACTGGGCTGGCGCGCGGCCATGATCGCACACTACCCGTTGCACAGGATCGTCCGGGCCGGATTGGCCGGCGGTCTGGCCGGCGGGGCGTGTATCTGGGTCTATGAGGCGGTGGTCTGGGCCGGCGTGCAGCACCTGCTGCCGCTCGCCGCGATCCCAGCCAATGCCACGGGGCTGATGTTTGGTAAGACTGTCCAGCAGGGGCTGGGGATATGGGCGAGCGTGCTTGGCACGTTGACCCATTTCGGTTTTGCCGTGGTGTGGGGCATCGGCTTCGCCGCGATCTGGCCGCCGTTCGCGCGGCGCGGGTGGGAGGCGACCACGCTGGCGCTGCCCTTTGCGTTGGTGTTGTGGGTGGTGATGCATGCCGCGATTACGCTCGCCGGTCATGAACACCCGAACTATCTTGATCCCAATGTGATGATCGGTGGCGTGATGTCGCATCTGTTTTTCGCGGTGCCGCTCGCGCTGGTGGTGCGCAATGTGCGGCCACAAAGGGAGACCGATTGATGCGCAAATGGCATCGCTGGCTGGTCATTTTTACCGGTGTATTCCTGGTCTGGGTCGCGGCGACCGGTCTGGTCGGCCAAGCCGTAAGCCTGGCAGGTGGCGAACACCACGAAGGCCCACCGCCTGGCGCAGCGCCCGGTATACCAAAGCTCCAGGGGCCGCCGTTGGGTGAAGGTGATCACAACGGACCTCCCGGACACCATGGCGGCCCCCCGGACCTCTATCACCTCATTATCGACCTGCACTCGGGCAATTACTTCGGCCCGGTCGGCAAAGTGATTTCCGCACTGCTTGGCGCGGCCATGCTGTTCTTTTCAGTCTCTGGCATGTGGATGTATTTCGACATGTTCCGCAGGCGAAAGCACATCGGGCGGTCGGGTGTTTTCTGGAAATAGCACGCCCTCGCCCCGGATCACGCGATCCGGGGCAATGCGATCAATTGGCGCACCCGCTTTGCGCGAGTTGCTATGAGTGCGCTGATGTCAGCTCATTCACGTTCTGAGGAGAATCTCGATCATTATCTGGCAAAATATTCCGATGACGGCATAAGGTGATCGGCCGATTTCTGAACGATTACCCGTTTCAGACGGCTGCTCCACACAATCCGAGGTTTTCCACAGACACCCGATCCATTCGGGGGCCAGATTGGGGGCCACTACTGGCCAAAATGGATAATATCTTAAAAATTTCATAGCGTTGATTAATGGATTGGCTTCCCTTCACCACCTTGCCGTCCACCGGCATCCACCAGCATCATTGAAGCCCGCAGAAATCCGTACTGTCAGGCTGAAGGCCGGCTGACTGCAGTCCTGTGGCGGCCCTGGCAATTTCGGGCAGAAAACTTGACCCGCAAAATGCCCGTGCTACCGTTGGGTAGATAAGGGCGGTAGCGTCCAGGCGGGAGAGATATCGTGACCCAGGGTACACAAGTGGTGTTGACCGCAACCGAGGCGGTGTCGCTCGGAGTGCCGGCGGCAGAGGCAGTGGCAGGCCTGGCCGCGCAACACGATGCGCGCCGGGTGTTCATTCTGGCCAGCAGCCATCTCAACCGCAACACCGATGAAATCCGCCGGATCGAAGCGGCGCTGGGCGCGCGCCATGCGGCCACGCATGATGGCGTGCAACCGCATGCCCCGCGCGAAGACGTGTTGACCGCGGCGGCGGCCGCGCGCGCGGTGGACGCCGATCTGGTGGTGACGGTGGGCGGTGGTTCGGTCACCGACGCGGGCAAGATCATGCTGATCTGCCTGAAGCACAATATCACCACGGTTGAAGACTTTGATGATTACCGCGTGCGCGTGGACGATGCCGGCAACATGGTGATCCCGCAGTATGCCGCGCCGGATATCCGCTGCGTGTGCGTGCCGACCACGCTGTCGGGCGGTGAATTCAACCCGCTGTCGGGTGCCACCGATCAGCGCAACAAGCAGAAGCAGGCCTATACCCAGCGGCTGATGGTGCCGGTGATGGTGGTGCTCGATCCCGCCATCACCGTGCACACGCCGGAATGGCTGTGGCTGTCGACCGGGGTGCGTTCGGTCGATCATGCCACCGAAACACTGGCGTCGTTCCAGTCGAACTATTTTGCCGATGGCCTGGCGGATTCGGCGCTGCGGCTGTTGGCCGAAGGGCTGCCACAGGTAAAGGCCGACCCGTCAAACCTGGATGCCCGGCTGAAATGCCAGGTTGGCGCGTGGCAATCGATGATCCCGATCATTGCCGGGGTGCCGATGGGCGCCAGCCATGCCATCGGCCATACGCTGGGCGGCACATGCGATGTGCCGCATGGCTACACCTCGTGCGTGATGTCGCCGTTCGTGCAGGCCTATAACCTGGTCGTGAATGCCGATCGCCAAACGCGGATCAGCGCCTGCCTGGGCGATGCGTCACGCCCGGCGTCGGAACTGCTGGACGGGTTGATCCGCGGGCTGGGCATGCCGCGATCGCTGAAAGAGGTGGGCGTGGGCGAGGCGCAATTGCAGCAGATTGCCGAATATACGCTGGAAGATATCTGGGGGCGGACCAACCCGCGCCCGATCACCTGCGCCGACGATGTCATGGCCATCTTGCGCACCGCGCTGGGCTGACGCAAGACCAGCCGACGCGCATCCGCCGCCGTCTTGATCGGGGAACCACACGTGCCAGCCAGAATTTCCGGAAAGCGGCCGGTTCAGCTGAAAGAGGAAATCGCCGCCTTTAAACGCCGGCGGATCCTGGAAGAGGCCAGTTACCTGTTCTTCACCGAGGGCTATGAAACCACCACGCTGGACGCCGTGGCGGATCGGCTCAACGTGTCAAAACCATTTATTTACAGCTATTACAAGAACAAGGGTGAGCTGCTTTACGAAATCTGCCAGACCGGAATCCGGCTGTCGCTGTCGGTGCTGGAACAGTCGCTGGCAGTCGAAGGATCGGCCACCGACAAGCTTAAAGCCGTGGTGGAGCGGGTGGCGCGGATCATCATCGAAAACCAGCGCTATATCAGCATCTATCTGCGTGAGGAAAAGAGTCTGGAACCCGAAGACGCGCGCGCCATTCGCGTGATGCGCCATCATTTTGACGAACTGCTGGGCGATCTGCTGGAAAAGGGCTGCAAGGCGGGGGAATTCGGCATTCAGGACCCGTCGCGCGCGGCGATCTGGGTCAGCGGTCTGCTGACGTGGATCGCGCTGTGGTATCATGAAGGCGGCAGCTGGTCAGAAACCGAAGTGGTGATGGATGCGCTGACCATGGTGATGAAAATGGTCGCGCCGGGGCGCCCGTTTCGTGGCTGAGCTGGCCGGCACGGCATTGCCCGACCGCCGCCTGTGTGTGTTGCGCTATCTGATCGACGATTGGGCGGCGGCGCAGGGCGATGCGGTCTATGCGGTGTTCGAAGACGGCGAAAGCTGGACCTATGATGGCTTGCGCGCGCGGGTGATTGCCCGGGCGGCGGGCCTGCAACAGCTGGGCATCGGGCAGGGCGATCACGTCGCGGTGTGGTTGCCCAGCGGCCGCGATGCGCTGACGGTGTTTTTTGCGATCAATTACCTGGGTGCGGTGTTCGTGCCGTTCAACACTGCCTATCGCGGGGCGATCCTGGAACATGTGCTGGCCAATTCCGATGCCCGCCTGCTGATTGCGCATGCCGGGCTGATCGAACGGTTGCAGGGCATCGCACTGGCGCTGATCGATCGCGTGGTGGTGGTGGGTGACATGCCCGACGGCCTGACCGATACGCTCATGGTCAAAGCTATCGCCTATGACACCGTGATCGGCGCGGAAAGTGCGCTGCAACCGCTGACCCGGCCGATCGAACCGTGGGACAACCAGGCGATCATCTATACCTCTGGCACCACCGGCCCGTCGAAGGGTGTGCTGGCATCGTACCTGCACCTTTATACCAATGCCGGTCCCGACAGCTGGCATTTTGTCACGGGCGACGACCGGTTTCTGGTCAATATGCCGATTTTTCACATCGGTGGGCTGGGCATTCCGTTCGTGATGCTGGCGCGCGGCGGTTCGATCGCGGTGATGGAAAATTTTTCGACCGAAGGGTTCTGGCCGTTTGTGCGGCAGACCCGCTGCACCGCGATCTTTCTGCTGGGGGTGATGGCGACATTCCTGATGAAGCGCCCGCCCGCGCCGGACGACCGCGACCATGGCGTGCGGCTGGCCTTCATGGTGCCGCTGACCCCCGATGCCGGGCCGTTTCATGACCGGTTCGGCATTGATGTTTATACCATTTTCAACATGACGGAGATTTCGTCACCGATCGTGTCGGAACCCAACCCGGTCAAACCGGGCACGTGTGGCCGGGTGCGCGCCGGGGTCGAAGTGCGGCTGGTGGATGGCAACGATTGCGAAGTTCCCCTGGGCACCGTGGGCGAAATGATCGTGCGCACCGACCGGCCGTGGACGATGAACAGCGGCTATTACAAAAATCCCGAGGCGACCGCGCGGGCCTGGCGCAACGGCTGGTTCCACACCGGCGATGCCTTTCGCAGCGATGCCGACGGGTTTTACTATTTTGTCGACCGGGTAAAGGACGCCATTCGCCGCCGTGGCGAAAACATTTCGTCATTCGAAGTGGAAAGCCAGGTCATGGCGCACCCCGCGGTGCGTGAGGCGGCGGTGATCGGCGTACCCAGCGAATATTCTGAAGATGAAGTGATGGCGGTGGTGGCGGCAGTGCCGGGATCGACCATCGAAATGGTTGAGCTCGTGGAATTTCTGGTCGCGCGGCTGCCCTATTTCATGGTGCCGCGCTATATCCGCGTGCTGGACGAATTGCCCAAGACACCGACCGCCAAAGTCATGAAGGCAGAATTGCGCAAGGTTGGCATCGATGCCGGAACCTGGGATCGCGAAGCCAGCGGGATCAAGCTGCGCAAGGAAAAGCTGTAACGCCGGTCCTGATATCAAAGTGGATTGAGGAGAGCCTGAAAACCCTCCCCCATAGGGGGAGGGTTTTTGTTTCAGTGCCTTACACCAACTCGCGCAAAGCGCGACTCATACCGCCCGCCCCGCCTCCCCACCCGACCACCAACGATACCAGTAGGTTATGGTGGTCGGGTGGGGAGGCGGGGTGGGCGGTATGAGTTCACGTCAGTGAACTTTGGTATTACAATGCCTGTCGGCGTTTACACATGACGCCGGAGCATGATTGAACTGGCCGTTACAGCTTTACGCCGACTGTAACGCCATAGGTGCGCGGCGGCGCGACCGTGCCAACCCGCACGCTGTTGTACAGCGGGGCGGTGATGATGTTGTTGGAAAACACGAAATGGTTGGTCAGGTTGCGGCCCCAGATGTCCAGGCTCCAGCGTTTGTCGGCCGAGGTATAGCTGATCCCGGCGTTGATCAGCGCATAGGGCGCCTGCGTGGCGTCGGCATTGTTGAATTCGGTGAAATAGACCCGGTCCTGCCAGTTCACTTCGCCGCGCAGGTTGATCTTGCCCGGCATATCAATCGGCAGATCATAGTTTGCGCCCGCCCGGAACGAAAATTCCGGCGCATTGTCCAGCGTGTTGCCGGCCAGGCTGACCGGGTCAAAGTTTGCGCGGTAATAGCCGTTCTCGAACTTGCGGTATTTGGCATTGAGATAGGTGCCGAACAGTTCCAGCGTCAGCCCGGTGGCCGGACGCGCGCGCAATTCCGCCTCTACCCCATAGTTGCGCGCCGATGCGGCGTTGACGGTTGAAACAATGCTCGCGGCGTTGACGAAACCGACCTGCAGGTTGGAATAGCTCATGTAAAAGGCGGACAGATTGGCCTGCAACCGGTTGTTGAGCGCGGCGGTCTTGACCCCCAGTTCATAGCTCCAGACATATTCGGGATCGATCACGGCGTTGGCCGAACCGACGTTGATCACCCCGGATTTGAACCCGCGCGTGATCGTTGCATAGATCAGCGTGTTGGGATCGACCTGATAGTTCAGCGTTGCGGTCGGGGTGAACGCGTCCCAGGCCTTTTGCTTGTCGGTCGGCACATGCGTGGCCAGAAAATCGAACACGCCGCTGCCCTGGCGTTTTTCATGGCTGAACCGCCCGCCGAGTGTCAGTTTCAACTGGTCGGTGAAGGCATAAGTCCCCTGCGCGTACAGCCCGATCGCATCGATTTTGACGGTGCCCTGCTGCAAATAACTTTTCGCATTGAATGTATCGGCCGGCAGGCCAAACAGAATGCCCAGGTTGGTCAAGGGCACGCGCACTTCGCCCGACAGGTCTTCATGGAAATACATCGCGCCAATCACGGCATCGATGCGGTCTTTCTTGTAGTTGCCGACAAATTCCTGGCTGTAGCTTTTGCTGGTTTCGGTGTAATTGTTCTGGCCAAATATGTCGACGTTGGAACCGTTAAGATCGTCGCGGTTGAACCGGTCAAAATAGTGATACGATGAAATCGATTTGATCGACCAGTTTTCCGGGGTCCATTCCAGTGTGCCAATCACGCTGGTGCCATTGCGGTGGTTGATCGGGTCGGTGCCTGAATACAGATTGCGCAGATTGGCCTTTACGCCCTTGGCCGCCGCGATCGTAAAGATCGATTGCCCGCCCAGCAGCGCACCCAGCTTGTTTTCCGGCGCAACCGTTGGCCCAAAGTAATGGAACGCATAGTTGTTGTCGCTTTCGTGGAAGGTTTCCGCCGACAACAGGATGCTGACATCGGTCGCCGGTTTGAACAGCAGGCTGCCGCGAAAGGCATAGGCGTTGCGGTTGTCGATCTGGCTACCGGTAAATTCGTTGACGCCATAGCCGTCGCGCACGTCATATTTGCCGGCAACGCGGATCATCACACGGTCTTTGACCAGCGCACCCCCGGCTGCGCCTTCGACCGACACGGCGCTGTAATTGCCATACGTGACGCGCATATAACCATCGGCTTCGCTGGTCGGACGCTTGGTAATCAGGTTGATCGCGCCAGCGGTCGCGCCCCGGCCATACAGCGTGCCCTGCGGCCCGCGCAGCACTTCGACCTGGGCCAGATCGTAAAAACCGGCCAGCTGTGCCGCCGGACGCGGGATCTGCGCACCGTCCTGCAGAAACGCGACGCCGCCATCGGCGCCCAGATCGATGCTGGTCAGGCCGATGCCGCGGATAAAGATGCGGTTGACCCCGAACTGGTCGCCCACCGACAGGTTGGGGATCGACGATGCCAGCGATTGGACATCCTTGATCTTGCCCGCGCCAAGATCACCGGCCTGAACCGCGGTGACCGATGCTGCGACCTTTGACAAGGCAGACGAACTGCGCGTGGCGGTAACGACGATATCGCCCAGGCCCTGTTGCGCGGCCGAATCCGTTTTGGCCGCCTGTTGCGCCTGGGCAGGGTTGGCCATCAGCGCCGCGCCGGACAGGCCCATTACGACCAGCCCATGCCAGGAAACCGCCGCCCGCAAAGCCGCACCCGTTGTCGAAAACCCCATCATCGTTCTCCCCCGCCAGTGATCGAACGCGTTTTTCCGCGCCGTCATTTTTATACTATCGCGTAGATATATTGTATCTTAGGTAGCTTGCAAGTCGCAATCGTCACCGCTGACGGTTTGGGCAGGACGGAGAGTGGGATTGAACACGCACAGGGCAACGGGCAGGGCCGACCACCCCGGTGAGGTCACGCCATCCGCCGGGCCGGTTTCAGACAATCTTGGCCCTGACCTGGCCGAACTGGCGCACAATCCCGTGCAGTTGCGCGCGGCGCTCGATGGCGCGGATGCCGCGACGCTGCTGCTGGTGCTGGTGCAGTTTACCGGTGATCACGATCTGCTCGACCGCGCCAGACCGTATATTTCCGGCCCGCTGAACTACCACGAAACCATGCCGGACGTGCTGCGCAGCGAAATCCGCGACCGGCTGGCCACGGTGCTGATCGACTATGCGCAAGGGCGACGCCCGTTGCCGCCAATCCCCGCCGGCGATGCGCTGCGCGCCATGCTCAGCACTGCGGCGGGTGAGGATGTGGCCGAAGATTACACCGCCATGATGCGCGAAGATCTGGAACCGGCCGGGGTTGATCCGCGCGGCATGGTCTGGCGCGCCGCCCCCGATCCGGCGCGTCTGGCGCAATTCCCGGTGGCGATTATCGGTGGCGGCATGTCGGGGCTGTGCGCCGCGATCCGCCTGAAACAGGCGGGGCTGCCGTTTGTGATCCTGGAAAAGAACCAGGCGGTCGGCGGCAGCTGGTATGAAAATTTCTACCCCGGTTGCGGCGTTGACACCCCCAACCATTTTTATTCCTATTCGTTTTTCCTGAACCATGACTGGTCGCATTTTTTCGCCAAACGCGATGAATTGTGGGCCTATTTTGAACAGGCAGCGGATCGTTTCGGTATCCGCGACCATATCCGCTTTGGCACAGAGGTGGTTTCGGCGGTCTGGTCGGACAGTGACAGCGATTGGCTGCTGACGCTGGCCAGCGCCGATGGAACGCACGAACAGATCCGTGCAAAGGCGGTGATTTCGGCAGTGGGCGTGCTCAATCGTCCCAAACTGCCCGACATCCCGGGGCGCGAAAGCTTTGCCGGGCCAGCGCTGCACACGGCGGCGTGGAACAATGATTTTGACTGGCGCGGTAAACGCGTCGGGCTGATCGGCACCGGCGCGTCGGGGCAACAGGTCGGGCCGACGATCGCACCCGATGTGGCGCAGCTGACCATTTTTCAGCGTTCGCCGCATTGGGTCGTACCCAACCCCAATTATTTTGCCGAAGTGTCCGACGGGATGAAATGGGCGCTGGCGCATATTCCCTATTTTGCGCGGTGGTACCGTTTTCAGCTGTTCTGGGCCTTTGCCGATGGCCTGCACGCCACGCTCAAGGTTGATCCCGCCTGGGATGATGGCGGCCTGTCGATCAATGCCAAAAACGCGCGCCACCGCGAATTCATGGTGCGCTATCTGCGCAGCAAACTGGGGGAAGGATCGCCGCTGATCGACAAGGTCACGCCCGGTTATCCGCCCTATGGCAAACGCATCCTGATCGACAACAACTGGTTCGAAATGTTGCAGCGCGACAATGTCGATCTGGAAACCGGGCGCATCGCGCGCATCGTGCCCGATGGCATTGAAATGGCCGATGGCCAGCACATCGCGCTGGATGCACTGATCTATGCCACCGGGTTCCAGGCGAGCAAAGTGCTGGCACCGATGACCATCACGGGGGTCGGCGGCAAGGACCTGCACGCATTCTGGGGCCCGGATGACGCGGCGGCCTATCTGGGCACGATGGTCCCGGGATTTCCCAATTTTTTCATGCTGATGGGGCCCAACACCGGGCTGGCCCACGGCGGCAACGTGATCTTTATCACCGAATGCCAGGTGCGCTATATTCTGGGCGCGCTGCGGCAGGTGATCGAACAGGGCGCGCAATCGGTCGATGTAAAGCCGGCGGTGTTTGCCGACCATATTGCCGAGGTCGACCGGTTGCATGCCGGGATGGTGTGGACCCACAAGGGCCTGACCAACTGGTATCGCAACGATCACGGCCGGGTGTTTGCGTTGCTGCCCTATCGCCTGGTCGAATATTGGCAGATGACCCGCACCTTCGCCCCGGAAGATTACACCATAACATGACCGTGATTTACGAAGATCTGGGCCCGCAGGGCCAGATCATGGGCGTGTGCGCGCCGGAATTTTCCGGCGTGCTGGATGCCTTTCGCGCCAATTTTCTGACCGGCGGCGAAGTGGGGGCGAGCGTCTGCCTGGTGCGCGGCGATGATGCACCGGTCGATCTGTGGGGCGGGATCGCGCAGGCCGGCACTGCAGATGCCGCGCCGGTGCCGTGGCACCACGATACCATTGGCATCGTCTATTCCTGCACCAAGGGCGCCGCGGCGCTGTGTTTGCACCACCTGATCGATCAGGGAAAAATCGGTTACGACGATCTGGTCGCCGACATCTGGCCCGCGTTTGCGGTTGGCGGCAAAGCGGCGACCACGGTGGCGATGATGCTGTGCCACACGTCGCCGGTACCGCATTTGCGCGAACCGATCGCGGCCGGCGGGCTGACCGATTGGGACTATATGGTCGATCGGGTCGCCGCCGAACCGGCGTTCTGGCAGCCCGGCACACGCCAGGGCTATCACGCACTGACGTATGCCTGGACGGTCGGAAATCTGGTGCGGCTGATCGCGGGCCAGCCGCTGGGGCGCTATTTCGCCGACGAAATTGCCGGGCCGCTCGGGCTCGATTTCCATATTGGTCTGCCCGCAGCGCTGGAAAGCCGCGTTGCGCCGATGATTGCCCCCGATCGGGCCGAGGTGAATTTCGCCTCGCGGTTTTTTCAGGCCGCCACGCGCGAATCGGGCAGTCTGCCCAATCTGTTTCTGACCAACCAGGGCGGCGCCGATTTCAACGCGCGCGACGTCCATGCCGCCGAAATCGCCAGCGCCAACGGCATGACCAATGCGCGCGGCCTGGCCGGGCTCTATGCCCCGCTGGCCAGGGGCGGCGCCGGCGTGCTGCGTGCGGACACGGTGGCCCGTCTGGGCCGGGTGTGCGCCGCCACGCTGGATGATGCCGTGTTGATGCAATCGATGCGGTTTGGCCTGGGTTTCATGGCCAGCATCGACAACCGGGCCAGCGGCGGCGACAGCCTGCTGATCGGCGAAAGCGCGTTTGGCCATGTTGGCATGGGTGGCAGCGTGGGGTTTGCCGACCCTGCCGCGGGCATCGGCTTTGGCTATACGATGAACCGCATGGGACCTGGCATCCTGCTCAATGCGCGCGGGCAGGGTCTGGTCGATGCGGTGTACCAGGCGCTGGGCTGGTCATCGCCTGACAGCGGCGCGTGGCGGGTATGAAGATCAGTGCGCCGCTTCGGCAGCGGCGGCCATTGTGTCGGTGCCGGTGGGACGCTGGCCGGTCCTGACCAGTAGCAACAGCGGCACCGCCAGGATGCACCCCACGCTCATCAGCAGAAAATCATCGAGATAGGCGATCATCGCCGCCTGCTGGTTGACCATGGCGTCGGCAATCCCCAGCACCGCACCGCTGGCGGGCGCAAAGGTGGAATTCATGTCGCCGGCAAACGGGATCAGCATTGGCGTGACATGGCTGCCGATTTCGGCATGGCTGATCTGGATATTGCGCGCCAGCAGCACGGTGCCGCTGGCAATCCCGACCGAGGCCCCGACATTGCGGAACAGCATCGTCAAACCGGATGCATCGGTGCGATAGCGCGGCGGCAACGTGGCAAACGAAATCAGGTTGACCGGCATGAATGAAAAGCTCAGCCCGACCCCCTGGATGATCCCGCTCACCACGATCGGCACGCGCGGCATGTCGATCGACCAGTGCGCCATCAGCCACAACGACAGCGACATCAGGCACAGCCCGATTGCCAGTTGCAGGCGCGGATCAACCCGGTTCATCCATCGCCCGAACAGCGTGATCGACAACAGCATGCCGATCCCGCGCGGCGCCAGCAACAGCCCGGCCTGCAACGGGCTATAGCCATAGATCTGTTGCAGCAGCCCGGGCAGCAGCGCCATCACCGACATCATCACCAGCCCGATCAGCGCGGTAAACACCAGCCCGATGGTAAAATTGCGGTCGCGGAACATGGCCGCGGGAAACAGCGGCATGGCGGTGGTGGTCAGATGGACGACCGCCATCCACGCGCACGATCCCGCCACGATCGCCTCCACCACGATTTCGGCCGAAGAAAACCAGTCGCGGTCCATCCCGCGATCGAGCACCAGTTGCAAGGCTGCGACGGTGCCTGCGATCAGCAGCCAGCCAAACAGATCAACCCGCCGTTCGCGCAAGGGGGTTTTCGGCAGATAGAGCCACAGCAGGATCGCACAGGCGATGCCCACCGGCAGATTGACATAGAACACCCACCGCCAGCTGAAATTGTCGGTCAGGTAACCACCGATGATCGGGCCAGAAATGGGCCCGATCATCACCCCTTGCGTATAGATCGACATCATCCGCGGCCGTTCGGCGGTGGTGCTGCTATCCAGGATCACGGTCTGTGCCAGCGGCCCCAGAAATGCCCCGGCAATCCCCTGCAACACGCGGAACAGCACCATCTGGTCCAGACTTTGCGCCGCGCCGCACAGCATCGATGCCAGCGTGAACAGCGTGACCGACCCCAGCAGCATGGTGCGGATGCCGATCCGGTCGACTAACCAGCCGGCCAGCGGCAGCACCACCGCCGATGCCAGCACGTAACTGGTCAGCACCCAAGAAATCGTATCGCGGGTCGCGCCCAGCGACGCGGCCATGTGCGGCAATGCGACATTGGCAATCGTCGTATCCAGCGTCTGCATGATCATGGCGGCCATGACCCCGGTCAGCAGCAGCGGCCGGTTTTTTACCAGCAGCGCAGGCACTTCGGGCCTGCCGGGCATTGCTGCGGTTCCGGCGCCTGCCACGACTATCGCGTTCCGGTATAGACGGTGACGTTGGAGCTCAATCCCGCGATCAGCGGGCGATCTGGCTTGCCGTTGCCCTGGCCATCGATGGCGATGCGCACCGGGACGCGCTGCACCACTTTCACCCAGTTGCCGGTGGCGTTCTGCGCGGGCAGCAGCGAAAATTCCGATCCCGTGCCCGCTCCGATCGAATCGACATGACCCTTCAGCACCAGCCCGGGATAGGCATCGATGGTCACCTCGGCGCGTTGCCCGGGGCGGATCTGGCCCAGATCGGTTTCCTTGAAATTGGCTTCGACGCGGGCGCCCTGATCCTTCACCAGCGACGCCATCGGCACGCCGGCAAATGCCATCTGCCCCACCTGCAACCGGGTAAGCTGGGTGGCAACGCCATCGGCCGGCGCGCGGATCACGGTGCGCGCCAGGTCCAGCGCGGCGCGCGCGCGCGCAGCACGCGCGGCGGCCACTGCCGGGTTTTGCCCGGGCACTTGCGACCCGGTGGCCAGCAAGGCGCGCGATTTGGTGACCGTCGCTTCCAGCGAGGCAACTTTGTCGCGCGCAGCGGCGACCGCGTGTTCGGCCTCGTCCATGCTGGCGCGGGTGTTGAAACCACGGTCCATCAGCGCCTTGCCGCGCGCGTAATTGGCCTGCGCCAGCGCCAGATCGTCGCGCGCGCTGGCGATATCGACCGTGTTGGCGCTGACTTCGGCCTGCAACGCGGTGATGCGCGCCTGGGCCGAGGCGATCTGCGCATCGGCAGAATCGACATTGGCCTCAAAATTGCCAGGGTTGATCGTGAACAGCACATCGCCGGCGTGCACATGCTGGTTTTCATGCACGCGCACCGATGTCACCACCCCGGTCAGTTCGGCCGCCATCGACACGATATCCTGTTTGACATAGGCGTTGTCGGTATCGACCTGGCCCGGCCGGCCAAACCAGTACCACAGCGCGCCGCCGATCAGCAGTGCCGGCCCGGCCAGCATCAGGATCGTCCGCCAGCGCCGGGTGCGGGTGCGTTGCACGTGGTCGGCCACCGCCATCGCGGCGGGGCTGGGGGTGGTGGCGGCGTCCGGTTGGGCGCGAAAGGGATCGGCCTCAGCCATGGGCCATGCTTTCGTGGGTAAGAACCGCGTCATCGGGCATATTGGCGGACAGATTGGCGCGCACGCGGTCCAGCAGCGCCAGCAGCGTGGCGTGTTCAGCCGGGCTGAACCCGGCCAGCGCTTCATCAAACACCCCGGCGGCAAACCCGGCCAGCCGGTCCATATGGCCATCGGCCTCTGCCGTCAGGAACAGCCGCCAGCTGCGCCGGTCATCGGGATCGTCGCGGCGCACCACCAGCCCGGCCTTTTCCAGCCGGTCGATCATCCGCCCGGCGGTAATCGCCTCCACTTCCAGCCAGCCGGCAATTGCGCACTGGTTGATCCCCGGCGTGCGGCGGATCGCCGCCAACATGCGCCATTGCGCGCCGGTCACGCCCAACTGGCGCGCCACCACGTTGAACCGTTTGCGGAACAGGCGCCCCACGTCGGTCGCAAGAAAGGCCACATTGTCTGTCATGCGGTGATGATAATAGCAGTGCTTATTATCGTCAAGGCAGCTTGGCAAACATGGCCCCATGGGCAAGACAACCGTCGCAACGGTCTCGACCACACCCCCTTGACCACACCCCGGCCAAGCGGGCACACCGTGCGGGCCATGCTTTTATGGGAGAGGGCCTGCATGTTCAGTCACATTATGATCGGCGCGACCGATATCGACGCCGCCAAAACGTTCTATGATGCTACGTTTGCTGCGTTCGGCGGTCCGGAAGGCTTTGTCGACCCCTATGGCCGGGTCGTCTATCAGCACAACGGCGGCATTTTCATCGTCACCAAGCCGATCGACGGCAACCCGGCCTGCGGTGCCAACGGTGGCACGATCGGCTTTGCGATGACCCCCGAACAGGCCGATGCCTGGTGGGCGGCCGGCCAGGCTGCTGGCGGCACCGCCTGCGAAGATCCGCCGGGGCCGCGCGAAGGCAGCCCGTACTACCTGGCATACTTGCGCGATCCGAGCGGCAACAAGCTGTGCGCGCTGAACGTCATCGGCGCGTAACGCCGGTCTGAAAAACTGCTGGCTGGGGCAGGATGCGGGATTGACCATCCGCGCATCCTGCCCCAGCGCTTTTCGCGATACAGATCACGCCCTGCAGGAACACACGACATGGAAACGGTTTCGACCACAAAGGCCCACGGCGGCACGCTGAGCGTTCACAGCCATGATTCGGTCGCGACGGGCACGAAAATGACGTTTTCGGTGTTCGTGCCGCCACAGGCCAGTGCGGGTGCAAAGCTGCCGGTGCTGTTCTATTTGTCGGGGCTGACCTGCACCCACGCCAATGTGACCGACAAGGGCGAATACCGCCGCGCCTGTGCCGAACTGGGCATTGTGTTCGTGGCGCCAGATACCTCCCCGCGCGGCGATGGCGTGGCCGATGATCCGGCCGGTTCCTATGATTTCGGGCTGGGCGCGGGGTTCTATGTCAACGCCACGGTCGCGCCGTTTGCGCGGCATTACCGCATGTGGGATTACATCGCCGACGAACTGCCCGCGCTGATCGCCGCCAATTTTCCCGTCGATCCGGCGCGCGCCGGGATCACCGGGCATTCGATGGGCGGCCATGGCGCGCTGACGCTGGGGCTGACTTATCCCGACCGCTTCAAATCGCTGTCAGCCTTCGCGCCGATCGTCGCGCCGGGGCAGGTACCCTGGGGGCACAAGGCGCTGGCCGGCTATCTGGGTGATGACCAGGCCGCGTGGCGCGCGCACGACGCCGTCGCGCTGATCACCGATGGCCACCGACCGGCGGGCGACATCCTGGTCGACCAGGGCGGTGCAGACAATTTCCTGGCCGAACAGCTGCGCCCCGATCTGCTGCGTGACGCAGCGGACACGGCCGGCATCGAACTGACACTGCGCCTGCAGCCGGGCTACGACCACAGCTACAACTTCATCTCAACCTTCATGGAAGACCACATCCGCTGGCACGCCGCGCGGTTGTGAGGGGGGCCAATTGCCGGCTACACCCCCAAATGCCAACTATACCCCCCATCCCCCGCTCATCCTGAGCCTGTCGAAGGATGCGCGATACGGTTGAATTCAGGGCGTTTCTGGTCAAGGGGCAAATGTCAGCGCGTGCCCTGCGACAGGCTCCGGACGAGCGGGCGTGGTGTTTTATCGATCAATTCGCAGATCGCGGGTGCCGCAACAGCCCCTCTACCGAACGTCCTTCGCCACCGCATCCAGCACGCCGTTGACAAACTTCGCCTCGCGCGCGTCAAAGAACGCGTGGGTTACGTCCAGGTATTCGTTGATCACCGTGCCCACGGTCACATCGGGGCGCGCGATCAGTTCATAGGTCGCGGCGCGCAGGATTTGCAGCATGGTCTTGTCCAGCCGCGCCAGTGACCAGCCTTCGGCCAGCCGCGCTGTCAGCCGGGTGTCGATTTCTTCGGCCCGCGCCACTGCGCCGCGCACCACGTCATCGAAAAACACCACATCGGCGTCGATGTATTCGACATCCTCGATCTCGCGGCCCAGACGATGCCGATGAAATTCATCGATCAGCGCGTTGAGATCTGGCGATTCCATCTGGTACTGGTACAGCGCCTGTACGGCGGCCAGCCGCGCGGCAGAGCGCGCGCGCGCTTCGATGCGACTGTCATTGCGGCTCATGGTTCAAATCTCACTTCAATCGATCGCGCGTGCGCGGTCAGCCCTTCGGCATTGGCCAGTTCGATTGCGGCGGGGCCGATCGCGGCCAGCGCAGCATCCCCCAGCGCGATGAACGACGTGCGTTTCATGAAATCCAGCACCGACAGGCCGGATGAAAACCGCGCGCGGCGCCCGGTGGGCAACACGTGGTTGGGCCCGGCGACATAATCGCCGATCGCCTCCGGCGTCATCCGGCCCAGGAATACCGATCCGGCGTGGCGAATTTGCGCAAACAGCGCGTCGGGATCATCGGTCGCGATCTCGACATGTTCGGCGGCGATGCGGTTGGCCAGCGCCGGCGCTTCATCCAGCGAGCCGACCACGATAATGGTGCCATAGCGGTCCCAGCTGTCGCGCGCGACTTGCGGCCGGGGCAGCAGCGCCAGTTCGGCATCGACCGCCGCCGCCACCGCATCGGCAAACGCAGCATCATCGGTGATCAGGATCGATTGCGCCGCCGGATCATGTTCGGCCTGGCTCAACAGGTCGGCGGCGATCCAGTGCGGATCGTTGCGCGCGTCGGCAATCACCAGAATTTCGGATGGGCCGGCCACCATGTCGATGCCGACCACGCCAAACAATTGCCGCTTCGCCTCTGCCACCCAGGCATTGCCGGGGCCGGTGATCACGTCGACCGGGCGGATACGATCGGTGCCATAGGCCAGCGCGGCAATCGCCTGCGCCCCGCCAATGCGCCACACTTCGTCCACCCCGGCCAGGTGCGCCGCGGCCAGCACCAGCGGGTTGATCACGCCATCGGGTGTTGGCGTGGCAATCACCAGCCGCTCCACCCCCGCCACTTTGGCCGGAATCGCATTCATCAACAGCGATGAGGGATAGGCCGCGCGCCCGCCCGGCACATACAGCCCGGCGCCATCGACCCCGCGCCAAACCGCGCCCAACCGCACGCCCTGATCATCGGTATAATCGCGGTTTTCGGGCAATTGCGCCATGTGATAGGCGCGGATGCGCTGCGCCGCCAGTTCCAGCGCCGCGCGCAGATCGGGGGTCAGCGCGTCATAGGCTTCGCGGCACAGATCGGCACCCACGCGCCAGTCATCGTCGGTTTCCGGCACAAAGCGATCGAACCGCGCGGTGTATTCGGCCAGCGCCGCATCGCCGCGCGTGCGCACATCGGCGATGATGCCGGCGACATCGCGCGCCACATCGGCATCGCTTTCGCGCCGGTCATCGACCAGCTTGGCAAAGGCCAGGGCAAAATCGGGGTCGGAGGAATGGAGCCGCAACATCACGCCGCCTTTCGCCGCGCGACCAGTTCGCGAAACGCATCGACCAGTGCGCCCAGCCTTGCGCTGTCGGTTTTCAGCGCGGCGCGGTTGACGATCAGCCGCGCCGATACCGCCATGATCGGGCTGGTTTCCACCAGGCCGTTTTCCTTCAGCGTGCGGCCGGTGGACACCAGATCGACGATCCGGCTGGCCAGCCCGAGCATCGGCGCCAGTTCCATCGCGCCGTTCAGCTTTACCACTTCGGCCTGCACCCCCAGCCGTTCAAAATGGCGGCGCGTCAGGTTGGGGTATTTGGTGGCGACCCGCGCGTGGCTTTCATTGGCGCTGGCGCCACTTTCCACCAGGCTGACCGGCTCGGCCACGCTCAGCCGGCAATGCCCGATGTCAAGATCGACCGGCGCGTACAGATCGGCATAGTCAAATTCGTCGATCACGTCCGACCCGACCACGCCCGCCTGCGCCGCGCCATGCGCGACAAACGTCGCCACATCGAACGCGCGCACGCGGATCAGGCGGATATCGGCGCGGTTGGTGGCAAAGCTCAACGCGCGGCTGCTCTTGTCGAAAAACTCCGCATGGGGCACTACCCCCGCTTGTTCAAGCAGCGGCAGGGCTTCATCAAGGATGCGGCCCTTGGGCAGGGCAAAGATCATGGGCGCGGTCATGGCTGCCACGCGCCCTATGGCAAAGGGCCGGAAAGGGCAACCCAAGGTGGAACCGATCACCCCATCCCCAACAGGCACCTTGCCCAATCCTGCGCCAAATCCCGACGTCGTCCGCGCGATCGCATGGCAGGCCGATCATGGCGATAAAAACCACGCGCCGATCACCGCGCGGGTGGTGCGTGCGCAACTGGCGCTGCTGACCGGGCCGACGCAAGTGGGCCGGCTGATGGCCAACTGGGGCGACACCGTGATGGAGGATGCGCTGCCGCTGCGGCTGACAGGCGGGCTGCACCACCTGCACCTTACCGCGCGCGACGATCGATTGGGCGCGGTGTTCCGGGGCGAAGTGACCGATCAGGCGGCGATCGATGCGGTGATTGGCGCGGTGGTGGCCGACCATGATGCCGATCTGTTGCCCTGGCTGGACGGCCCGCCGCAAACCAATGAGGCGGGGCGGTCGGCCAGTATCATGGCGGCGCTGCTGTGGCTGTCCGACCGGCTGGGACCGCGCTTTGAACTGAACGAGCTGGGCGCGAGTGCGGGGGTCAACACCATGCTGGACCGGTTCCGCTTTGATCTCGGCGGCGTGGTCACCGGGCCAGAAGCATCGCCAATGCGGATCGTGCCGCAATGGATCGGTCCGCCGCCGCCCGCAGTTCCGGTGGTGATCACTGCCATTCGCGGGTGTGACCGCGCGCCGGTCGATCTGACCGACCCGCACGCCGCGCAGCGGTTAAAGGGTTATGTCTGGGCCGACAACCCCCAACGCCTGGACCGGTTGGATGCGGCGATCGCGCTGGCACGGGCTGCGCGCCCGCGCGTCGATCATGCCGATGCCGGTGATTGGGTCGGGGCGCGGCTGGCCGCGCCGCAGGATACCGATACCACGCGGGTGATTTTTCATTCGATCGTGTGGCAATACCTGCCCGAGGCAACGCGTGCGGCCATCACCGCCGGGATTTTGGCCACCGGGGCGCGCGCCAGCGCCAGCCGCCGGCTGGCCTGGGTGCGACTGGAAACCAACCGCGAAACATTCCGCCACGAATTGACCGTGCGTCATTGGCCCGGCCCGGACGAGGACGTGGTGCTGGGCAATGCGCATGCACACGGCGCGTGGGTGGAATGGATGGGCTGATCAGCTCGCGCTGGCGTTGCGCCAGCGCAACCAACGTTCGCGCCAGCCGCCGTGGAACGATCCCCATTCCCACACCGCCACCACCAGCAGCACCGCGCTGCACCAGGCCGAAAAGCCGACTGCAGACATGGTGATGAACCGGGTGAGCACAATCAGCCCGGTCAGCAGCACCAGCCCCACCACATGGCTGAGCGGCAGCAGGCCGCGCAGGCTGAAAAAACGTTTGAACAGCGACAGCCCGCCCAGAAACCCGATCAGCCCGCCCGCGGTCGCCGCGATCTGTGCCGGGCTGGCCACCGCCTCTGGCGCCGCCATCAGCAGCGCATCGGCCACGGCAGAGGCCACCACGCTGGCGACGATGGGCAGGTGCATGTAAGTATAGGCATTGCGCGCGACCCGGCCGACATCGGCGCTTTGGGTAATGTGGCGCGCGCCGCGCTCGGCGCCGGTGTCGAAATAGATCCACCACATCAGCACGGACCCGGCGAAACAGGCCAGCAGCGCCAGCACGCGCGGGCCATCGGGCGCGCGTTCGGCAAAGGCCGCGCCGGTGACCACGATGCCTTCACCCAGCGCGATCAGCACGAACAGCGCAGCGCGTTCGGCCATGTGACTGCCCGATATCGCCCAGTCGCCGGCGGTTGACCGGCCCAGGCCCGGCACGCGGAAAAATGCAAAGGGCCCCGCATATTCGATGGCCAGCGCGACCGCCCACAGCATGACTTGCGCTTCGCGCGATGCCACCAGCGCGCCTGCCAGCCACAGCGGTGTGGCATAGCCAAACCAGCAGAATATGCGCAGCAGGTTGCGGCTGCCGGACGGATTTTCGTGCGCCATCGCCCACACCATGAACAGCGTGCGGCCCAATTGCAGTGCGCAATAGGCGCCGGCGAACACCAGCGCCTGGCGGTTGCCATCAAACGCGTGGGGCAGCACCGTCGCCATGATCAGGCTGGCCAGCATCGTCGCGATCAGCATCAGCCGCACCGGCACGGTTTCCGGATTGGCCCAATTGGTGGCCCACGAGGTGTAGATCCACGCCCACCACATCGCCAGGAACAGCAGCGCGGCCTCCACCAGCCCCGCCAGCCCCAGATGTGCGCGCATGAATTGCGAAATCTGCGTGATCGCAAACACGTAAACCAGGTCGAAAAACAGTTCGAGGTTGCTGACCGCCGCGTGGCTGCCGGCGCGGCGCAGCAGGCCCCGTGCCATGCGCGTCAGTCCGCCGTGGCCAGAAAGGCATCGATGCCGGCGTTGACCGCATCGGGTGCCTCCCACGGCACGAAATGCCCGCAATCGGGTATGCGCACCAGCGACAGGTCGGTGATATGCTGGTCGAGCCCGGCCAGGTTTTCGGGTGGCAGCGCGTGATCATCCATGCCCCAGATCACCAGCGTCGGAACGGTCAGCGGCGGCACCGGCAGCGCCAGAAAGCTGTCGGGCAGGGCATAAGGGGCATCCAGCGGCGGCACCATGACCGGGCTGGCGCGATACCAGCTGATCATGGCCAGTGCAGCGGCGGGATCGGCCCAGTCGGCCAGCAGCGCTGCGCGCTCCTCAGGCTCCATCCGCGACGATGCCGGGCCGGGCAGCACCCGCGCCAGCAGGGGCGCCAGGCCATGCGCCGCCAGATCGGCATCGATCGCGGGATCGCGAAAGGTGCGGAAATACTGGCTGGCGCGGCGCTGCACCGGGCTGGTCCACAACAGGCGCGGAAAGATCGCCGGATGCGGCGCGTTGGCGATGATCGCACGGGTCACGCGCCCGGCGGCCGCTGCGCCCGGCTGACCGGTCAGCGCCACGCCCCAGGCAATCGCGCCGCCCCAGTCATGGCCGATCACGGTGAAACGCTCCACCCCCAGCGCATCGGCCAGCCGGAACACGTCGCCGATCATTTTCGCGGGCGCATAGTGTTCCACGCCGACCGGCTTTGATGATCCGCGATAGCCGCGCTGGTCGGGTGCGATGCAGCGGAAACGCCCCGCCAGATGCGCGATCTGGTGCCGCCAGGTGCGGTGCGATTCGGGAAAGCCGTGCAGAAAGATCAGCGCCGGCGCATCGCGCGGGCCCACATCCACCACATCAAGCTCGATGCCGTTGCCCAGCGCGATGCGGGTGAGCGGCAGCGCGTTCATGCCTCTCGCGCCATGCGTTCGGCATAGCCCTGCGCCAGGACTGCGATCTTGTCGAACAGCGCGTCAGGCGTGCGGCGCAGTTCGGCGATATCGCGTTCCAGCCCCTCGGCGATGATGATCTCGCGTTCCCCGGCGGCCACGCGCGCAACGATGTCCTGCGCCACCACATCGGGGTCCAGCCCGTTTTCGATCGCCCTGTCGCTGGTGGCGCGCGGCGTGCCATCGGCGGTCAAGGCATTGCGCGAAACATTGGTGCGGACCGAACCCGGCGCCACGACATGCACCGACAGGCCCGCCGCCGCGATCTCTGACCGCAGCGCATCGGCATAGCCCACCAGCCCGAATTTCGCCGCGCAATAGGCGGTGCGCATCGGCACGCCGACTTTGCCGGCCACGCTGGCCATCATCACGATCCGGCCGGCGCCGCGCGCCACCATGCGCGGCAACAGCGCCTGGGTCAGCGCGATCGGCGCCATCAGGTCCACCGCGACAATGCGTTCGTACACCGCGTAATCGGTATCCACCGCCAGCGATCGTTGCGAAATTCCGGCATTGTTGACCAGCACATCAATCCCGCCGCTGCGGGTCGCGGCCCAGTCCCATGCGGTCTGCGCCGCTGCCAGCAGGGCCGCGTGGTCGGTCACTTCGAACGGCAGCACCAGCGTTTCCACCCCTTTCGCGGCCAGATCGTCCGCCACTGCGGTCAGCGCGTCATGGTTGCGCCCCGACAGCACCAGATGTGTGCCTTGCGCGGCCCAGGCGCGCGCCAGTGCCGCGCCAATGCCCGATGATGCGCCGGTAATCCATGCGACCGTCTGCGCCCCTGCCATCCCTGTTCCCCCGGTTTTATCTTTGTTTGTGGCGTGACCGCCGCGTGGCTATTCGCCCGGCGCGCGTGCGCGGATGGCCAGCGCGTGCACGCGTTGCCCGGCGATATCGCCCAGCGCGGCAATCACCATCCGCTGGCGTTGCAACCGCGTCTGGCCCGCGAACGCGGCCGCGGTCACCTCTACGGTGAAATGCGATTCGCCCGATCCGTCGTGACCGGCATGGCCATGGTGGCTGGCGCTGTCGTTGATCACCGCCAGGTGATCGGGGGTGAACGCGGCGGTGAGCAGCGTGGTGATCTCGTGGGCAATGGGTCCTGTCATGGCTTCCATCCTAGCCGATGTCGCGGCATGGGGTAAACCCTATGGCGCACGATCGATTCCATGGCCGGATGGCAGGCACAGCGCGCGCTTGCGACGCACCGGGATGCCCCGAACCGGGCGAATTCCGTGCGCCGGGCGAACGCGCGCCGGGGTTTGACGGGCCGGGCGCCTATCGCTGGTTTTGCCTGGACCATGTGCGCGCGTTCAACAGCGGCTATGACTTTTTTCGCGGGATGACGCCCGAACAGATCGAACGCGCGCAATCGCCGCTGGCCGGCTGGGCATCGGAAACGCGCGCGTTCCGGCCCACCGCGGGGATTGATGAAGCGCCGCGCTGGGCCGATTTTGCCGACCCGCTCGATGCGATTTCCGCCCGCGCGCGGGCCAAGGCGCGTGATTATCGCAAAAGTCAGGAGGCGGCACAGCGCGGGCTCAACCCCACCGACGCGCGTGCCTATGATGCGCTGGGGCTGGGGTTTGATGCCGACCGCCGCGCCCTGCGCGCGCGCTATTCCGAACTGGTGCGCCGCTATCACCCCGATCGCAACGGCGGCGACCGCGAGCACGAGGAACGGTTGCGCGAAGTGGTTGAGGCCTACCAGCATCTGCGCCGCATGCCGGCGTTCGCTTAGGCCGGGGCAGAGGCTGGGTCTGACGCCGGTGTCGGCGCCAGCCTACTCAGCCCGCCGATGCACACTCCGAACCAGACCATGCCCAGGACCGTGGCGATGATTACGCCGCGAAAATCTTCGCCCTGCTGGATCACCGGCGCGTTGAACACGGTGACATACAGCATGGTGGCGGCGTTGCAGAACAGCGGCAGGCGGCCGGAAATGACCAGGAACAGCGCCACCACCATCAGGCCCAGCGCGGCCAGGATCAGCGGCACGTTGCCATGCGCGGCGCCGGTCTGCAGCAGATAGCTCAATCCCGCGCCGGTCACTCCGCCGACCACCGCCGGCGCCAGCGCGCGCAAGTCCGAATGGGTGACCGATGTCCAGTACCACAGCAGCAGGAACCCGGCATAGACCGGTACGACATGCAGCACGGCGCCGATCACCACGAACCCGGCAATCAGTGCGACCGCGATCGCGGTGATCACCAGCGCGGTTTTTAGAGGCACGACCGGGGGCGTGCCGGGCGGCGGGGTGAGTGTGGACATTGACCTCTCCGTGGCTGGCAGGGCGATACGTGCCGCCCGGCCTTGGTGCAGGGGTCACACCCCAACGCGCACTTGTCAATTCCCGGCATTCGGCCCAGTGATCCGGGCATGATTGCACAGCTTGAACCGTTCCATGCCATGGCTGTTTCGGCCCTGGCGCATCGCCTGCGCGCGGAAGGCCGCGATGTCATCCACATGGAATTTGGCCAGCCATCGACCGGCGCGCCGGCGGCGGCGATCGCATGCGCGCACCATGTGCTCGATACCGATGCGATGGGCTATTGGGAAAGCCAGCCGCTGAAGGAACGGATCGCGCGCGCCTATCTTGAACAAGATGGTGTGACTATCGATCCGTCGCGGATCGTGCTGACCTGCGGGGCATCGCCGGCGCTGGTCATGGCGCTGTCGCTGATCGGTGGCCCGGGCGCGCGGGTGGCGTTTGCCCGGCCCGGCTATGTCGCCTATCGCAACAATGCCCGCGCGCTGTTCATGGAACCGGTGGAGGTGCCCTGCGGCCCGGCCACGCGGTATCAACTGGATGCGGCCGCGCTGGCCGCGATCGATCCCGCGCCCGATGCGGTGATCCTGGCCAGCCCCGCCAATCCGACCGGTACGGTGATTGCGCCCGATGAACTGGCGCGGATCGCGGCGGTCTGCGTCGCGCGGGGGATCAGCCTGATCGCCGATGAAATCTATCACGGCATCACCTTTGGCGCGGCGGCACATTCGGTGCTGCGGGTCGCGCCCGATGCGCTGGTGGTGAACAGCTTTTCCAAATATTTCAGCATGCCGGGCTGGCGGCTGGGCTGGCTGGTGGTGCCGCCAGCGCTGGTGGCGCAGGCGCGCGCGCGGATGGGCAATCTGTTTCTGACCCCGCCGGTGCTTAGCCAGCGGGCCGCGCTGGTGGCGTTTGACTGCGATGATGAGCTGGAATCGCATGTCGCGACCTATGCCCGCAACCGCGATCTGATGCTGGCCGCGCTGCCGGCGATGGGGCTGGACCGGATCGCGCCGCCCGATGGCGCGTTTTATATCTATGCCGACGTCGGCCATCTGACCGATGACAGCCTGGCCTTTGCGATGCGGCTGTTGACCGATACCGGGGTGGCGATCGCACCGGGGGTCGATTTCGACCCGGTGCTGGGGCACCGGTTCATCCGCATCAGCTTTGCCGTGGCCACCCCGCTGGTGGAGGCCGCGATTGCCCGGCTGATCCCGTGGTTTGCGGCGCGATCTGGGGTGTAATTTCGTTCAAGCCCCTCCCCTTCAGGGGAGGGGTTGGGGTGGGGCCTATCCCCAGGCGCCGAGCTATATTGAGAGGCCCCACCCCCGGCCCCTCCCCTGAAGGGGAGGGGGGAAGTGCGGACCGAGCCTTACAGCGCGATGCTGAGCGAGGCTTTTACGCCGAACGCCATGCCCTTGTCGGTGCCGCGTTCGATGTCGGTGCCGATCTTCCAGGTGTAATCCAGCCCGCCCTGCATGATGCTGAACTGGCCAACCCACGCCGATGGCAGGTGGCTGCCGACCAGGTTGAACGAATCGCCGGTGCCAAAGGTGCCGGTGGTGGTGCCCAGGTTGCCGGAAATCCAGCTGCGCCGCCCCGCTTCCAGCTCGACCGTGAACGGCCGGCCTTCATGCGTGCTCTTGCCCGAACTCCACAGCGCAGAAACCGTGGTGGTGGCCACAGTCTGGCTGCTGGTCTTGCCGGCCACGGTCAGCGCGATCGGGGTATCGCCGGTTTCGACGTACTTGTTTTCCTTCAACCGGTCGTATTCGATGAACGCGCGCGGACGCAGGCTGAAATGTTCGCCCAGTTCCGCAGTATAGGACATCCCGCCGGTCAGCGCTGCCGACCAGCCTTTCCATTTGCCGGCCGCGTTATAGGCAAAGGTGGTTGCCGTGACCGAGCTGGCGGTGTCGGTGGAAAACGACCCGTTGAAGGTGCGGGTGGATTTGAAGGTTTCCTTGCCCACCGAACCGCGCGCCCAGATATAGAACGGGCCCGCGGATTTGCGCCAGAATGCGCCGATCTGCAGTGCGCTGGTCTTTATCGACTGGCCGGTCGCGGCGGTCGTGCTGTTCGCCAGGGTTGTCGCGACTTTCGCGGTGCCCGTCAGGTATGCCAGCGTCAGGCCGACATTGCCCAGCGTGGTGACCTTTTCAACGCCCATCGACAGACCGCCGCCGCTGGTTTTGTAGCCCGGGCCGTCGCCCGACTTGCGCGTGCCGCGGAACACGATCGGTTCCAGCCAGGCGGCCGAATCGCTGATCGAATACATCGTCGAATCATCGTCGAGGTGCCGTGCGGCGAGCCGCGAGGCGCGCGTCACCACATCGAACGTGCCGCCGTCATAGTTGGGCAGCAATTCGTTGAACCGCGTGCGCAAGGTCTTGGTATCGTAGATCTGCAACAGCGTGTTCTGCAGATAGGCGTTGGCGGCGGCATCGCTGAGGATCGCGCCATAGGCCGCCGATTGCGCACCGGTCAGGCCCAGTTGGGTCGCGGTGGCGCGGCCCACGTTGATGGTGACGTTGTTGGCATCGGTGGTGATGCTGCCGCTGAACAGCACCGGCAGGTTAAGCGACGAACTGGTCAGCGTGCTGGCGCCGGTCAGCGTGGTCGCGGTCAGCACGTTGTATGAATGGCTGGCGGCGGTGGTGCTCAGCGCGTTGACCGACACCAGGATTTTCGCCCCGCTGGCAAAGGTCGCGCTGTTGGCCACCAGATGCGAACTGGTCCCGGTCGATGCGTCGATATAGGCGCGCAGGGTGCCGCCCGCCCCCACGTTCAGGTTGCGTACCAGGCTGTCGCCGACCGCATTGGCGCCAAACGTGCCGCCGGTCACGGTCACATCAAAATTGCCGCCGTTGGTGATCGCGCCCAGAAACTGCGATTTGTCGTTCAGCGTCAGGCTGCCGGTGCTGTTGTACAGATTGAGCGCGCCATTGAACTGCGCATAATCCTTCAACGTCATGGTCAGCGCCGCGGTGCCGCCCGAATTGCCGACGTTGATCGCGCTGCTGGTGCTGCCCCACCGCGAAACGCCGCTGACGGCGATGGTGTTGGTGCTGCCCGCTGCCAGCCAGGTCTTGCCGGTCAGGCTGCCGCCCTGGATGGTGACGGTGTTGGCGCCGGTGCCCAGATAGATGTCGCCGGTGATCCCGGCATAGAGCGTGGCGGTCAGCGGGTTATAGCCGGTGGCGGCCTTGTCGGTGGTTTCGCTGGTCGTATTGGCCGCGGTATAGCTTTGCGTCAGCGTGACCCCGGTCGTGCTGTGCGACAGGTCGATCGCCGCGACGGTACCGCCGGTGGCGCCCGTTGCAGTGATATAGCCCTGGTTGGTCAGTGTCTTGACCGAACCCGACAGGTCCTGCACGCCATAGATGTTGCCATGCGCCTGCAGGCTGCTGGTGGCGCTGATCGTGCCGGTGTTGAGGATCGTGGGGACCGACGCGCCGGTGTTGACCAGCAGCGCGGTAGCGCCGTCGTTGATGGTCTTGGCCGATATCGTGCCATAGTTTTCCATGCCGTTGGTCAGCGTGACAGCGCCACCCCGTCCGCCGATCACGACCGCATAGGCCGGGGTCGACGCGTTGTAGGCATTGGCAGTGACATTGCCGTCGATGCCGAGCGCGAACGACCCGTTGTTGGTGGTGCCCGCGCCGATGGTGATCGCGGTCGCCCCGCCGATCTGCAGCCCCGGGTTGTTGCCATAGGCGGTGATCGAGCCACGGTTGGCGTCGGTCGAGGTGGACGTGGTCGGCGCGTTGATGCGGATCCCGCCGGTCACATTGCCGTCGATTTCGGTCACCGCGCTGCCGGTGTTGAGCAGCGTATCCGCCAGCGTCAGCGATGCGCCGCTGGTGCTGGTATAGCTGGTGGCGTTGGAGATTGCGCCATCGATCACGATCGCGCCGGTCACATCGCCCGACTGGACATAGCCCTGCGAACCCGATCCGGTGACGGTTACGGTGCCGCCGATCGTGACATTGCCGGTCACGCCGGCCAGTTTCACGCCATAGCTGTGATCGCCCAGCACATTGATCGCGCCCTGGGTGTTGAGCGACCCGTTGAGCGCACCATCGATGCGGATGCCGGCCGAATTTTCACCATCGACATTGATCGTGCCTACTGCGGTCACCCCGTTGGTGGTGGTCGATCCGGTGTTGGCGATCGTTGCGTTGATGGTGCCGCCCGCTGCGCCATAAATGCCATAGCGACCGCTGACGCCCGACACCGGGCTGAACACAAAGCCGCTGTTGACGTTGGTCGGGGTGAAATTTTCCAGCACGTTGATGGTGCCGGAATTGGTGACCGTGGTGGTGTTGCCGGGATTGATCAGAATGCCGGTCGCGCCATTGACCGCGCTGTTCGCGCTGCCGGCATTGATCGTGCCGCCGGGGTTGATCGACACGTTTTTGGCCGAATCGACGGTGATCACCGCGCCCGGCGTCGCCGCCAGCGTGCCGGTGTTGGTAATGGTCACGGCGCCGGCGGTCGATGTCAGCAGCGCACCGGTCGTGCCGGTGGAAACGGTGGTGTCGGCCTGCGCGGGGCTGGCGGCAACCAGTGCCACCGCGCAACCAACAACGACCGGGCCCAGACCGATGGCGGCCGTCGAAGCCAGGAACTGCGAAATTTTGCGCTGCATCAGCATTCTGTCATCCGGCATTGGGGCCCGCACGGCGGGTGCCGGGCGGTCCGTGGTCTGGGTGACGGATGGCTGGATTGACCTGCCGCCCGCCCGTCGAAAGATCGTTGCCCCGCCATGCCCAACCCGCGCCGCTGCGCAAGGTCGTGTCGCAATGGGGGCATCGGAACGGTAAACGTGGATAGTCGTTAAACCATGCAAGGCAACCCAGTCAAAAAAAGAACTTCGCCGGCAATCCTGTAAATTTTGCGTTCATCGCCCGGACCGCACCCCGATCGCGGGGTTGAAAGGGGACCACCGGGCACGGCCAGCCGTGCCCGTGGTGCCAGTCAGGCAGGACATTACGGGGGGAGACTGACGGAGCAGACTGCGTGTGTGACAATCCATGACATCGACAACGACCGCGACAACCATGACCGCGACAACCATGACGATGATCGCCAAACCGGTGACCATGCCCGGCGGCACCTGTGGCGCGGGCGCTGGTCGCAGCGCGACCCCCCCGCCCGACAGCGCGCGCATCGATGATGTCGCGCTGCTGCGGGCGGTCGCAGCCGGGTCGGTGGCGGCGTTTGGCGTGCTGGTCGATCGGCACCGGCCTGCGCTGCTGCGCGTGGCGTCGCGCATGCTGGCCGACGCGCACGAGGCCGAAGACGTGGTGCAGGACTGTTTTGCGCGGTTGTGGCAGCATGCCGCGCGGTGGCAGCCCAGCGGCGCCGGGCTGGGCGCATGGTTGCACCGCGTCACCGTCAACCTGTGTTATGATCGCAAACGCCGGTTTCGCGTGGTGACCATTCCCGATCTGCCCGACATGGCCGATACCGCGCTGCTGGCCGACGTGCAGATCGAGGCGGACCAGGCGCATGCGCAAGTGGCCGCTGCGCTGTCGGCCTTGCCCGAACGCTATCGCGCCGCACTGGTGCTGTGTTATCTGCAGGGGCTGTCGAACGCGGCGGCGGCCGAACTGCTGGATCTGCATATCAAGGCGATGGAATCGCTGCTGTTTCGCGCGCGGCGTCAATTGCGTGGCGTGCTGGCCACACAGGCGGTGGCATGGCGTGATCTGGTCGCGGTGGGTGAGGCGGAGCGCCGCCACGCACCGTGACGATGCGGGCCAAACCGCTTGCGGCGACGTGGGCGGGGCGGCATGGTGTGCGTCGGGCGCGCACCCAGATTTTTGGCCGGGCGCATGGTCCGGAAACGATGAATGGAACCAACGACGGTGTCAGCCAAAATCCTGCTGGTCGAAGATGACAGCCAGATCGCCGATTATATCGCGCGCGGGCTTGATGCCGAAGGCTTTGCCGTCGATCGTGCGGACAACGGCCGCGATGGGCTGTTCATGGCAACCGACAGCCAGTTTGATGTGGTCGTGCTGGATCGC
The DNA here is from genome assembly GCF_040398825.1 of Novosphingobium sp. GTDB lineage: Bacteria > Pseudomonadota > Alphaproteobacteria > Sphingomonadales > Sphingomonadaceae > Novosphingobium. The sequence continues at coordinate 83,926 of NZ_JBBATI010000001.1, read as the reverse complement.
ATGCTGCCGGCGATGGACGGGCTGTCGCTGTTGAAGGCGTTGCGGGCGGCGAATATCGATACCCCGGTGCTGATGCTGTCCGCGCTGGGCAGTACCGAGGATCGCGTGTCCGGGCTGACCGCGGGGGCCGATGATTACCTGGGCAAACCGTTCTCGTTTGCCGAACTGCTGGCGCGCGTGCAGTCGCTGGCACGACGGCGCGGGGGTGTGGCCAAAGCGCAGGACACGGTGTTGCGGTGCGGTGATCTGCAGCTCGACCGGTTAACCCGCACGGTGCATCGCGGCGAACGCAAGATCGCGCTGCAGCCGCGCGAATTTCGCCTGCTGGAATACCTGATGCAGCACCAGGGCGAAGTGGTGACGCGCACCATGCTGCTGGAAGCGGTGTGGGATTACCATTTCGACCCTGGCACCAACGTGATCGATGTGCATATCAGCCGCCTGCGCCGCAAGATTGACGATGGTGAGGGCGACGTGCTGTTCCATACCGTGCGCGGCGCCGGATACCGTCTGGCGGCGGATTAGAGGCTGATGGCACCATGATGCGAAAGCGCCTGCCTTGCCCTGGCTGAACCGGCCTTCGCGGCGCCTGTCGCCGACAATGCTGTGGCTGGTGGCGGCGGTGTTTGTGCTGCAACTGATGTCATCTGCGGCGGCGATCTTTTTCCTGCGCGGGCAGATGGTGGATGTGGTGCGCGCCGATCGGGTGCGCCAGGTGCTGGACGTGCGCGATGATCTGCTGGCGACCTATCAGCGCGGCGGTCGCGCGGCGCTGGCGCAGGTCATCACGGGCCAGCAGGGCAGCGCCGCCGATCCGACCGTGTTTATCGCGCTGACCGGCGGTGCGACCCCGCTGTTCAGCAATGTGGTAACCGTGCCGGCGGTACCGGTGGCGCCGCGCCCGGAACCGGTCATGGTGCATCTGGGCCACGGCATTGCCGATATCGAAAGCATGGCGATCGCCCGGCGGATGCCCGATGGCGAACAGCTGGTGGTGGGCGTGATGGGCGCCACCGAAAGCCGGTTCAATCTGGCGTTTGCCACCGCCGGCGGGCTGACCATCGTGGTCGCGGTGGCGCTGGCGCTGGCCAGTGCGCTGCTGCTGGGGGTGGAAATCAGCCGGCGCACGCATGCCATCGCGCAAACCGCCGAAGCGCTGGGGGCGGGCAATTTTGGCGCGCGCCTGCCCGAACGGCGCAGCGGCGACGGGTTTGATCATCTGCGGCTGCAGATGAACCGCATGGCCGAACGCATCGATGCGCTGGTGTCGGAACTGGGTGCGGTGTCGGTGTCGCTGGCGCACGATCTGCGGTCACCGGTGGCGCGGTTGTCGGCGGCGATCGACACGGCGCTGGAACGGGTGGACGACCCCGGTGCGATCGACGCGTTGCAGGCGGCGCGCGAAAACGCCGACGGATTGCACCGCATGCTGGAAACCGCGCTGGAAATTACCCGGCTGGAGGGCGGCGCAGTGCCCGACCGGCGCGTGGCGATCGATCTGGCGCAGGTCATGCAGGATATGTCCGAACTGTACGAGCCGCTGGCCGAAATGTCGGGCGTGCTGCTGCAGACCCGGCTGGCGACGGCAGTGGTCATCGCCGACCGCGAATTGCTGTCGCGCGCGATTGCCAACCTGATCGACAATGCGCTGAAATACGGCGCGCGCGAAGTGCTGCTGACCACCCGCGAGGCCGCCACATATGCGGAAATCGCGGTGTCCGACGATGGCCCGGGCATTCCGCCCGATCAGCGGACCCGCGCGGTCGAACGGTTTGTACGGCTGGACAATGCGCGCACCCTGCCCGGCGGCGGGCTGGGCCTGGCCATGGTCAGCGTGGTCGCCCGGCTGCACGGTGGCACCCTGACGCTGACCGATGGCGTTGGTCCCACCCATCGCGGATTACAGGCGATCATCCGGTTGCCGCGTTAGATGGAACTGCACTGATACCAACTCGCGCAAAGCGCGACTCATACCGCCCGCCCCGCCTCCCCACCCGACCACCAACGATACCAGTAGGTTATGGTGGTCGGATGGGGAGGCGGGGCGGGCGGTATGAGTTCACGTCAGTGAACTTTGGTATGACGTGCAGTCAGACCGCCAGCCGCGCTATCAGACCATTACTTCGCCGGGGTCTGCAGCGAATTGACGCGGCCGGTGCGTTCCAGTTTGCCCCAGCCGATGCCCAGCCCCGATGTGGCGGCGCCGATCGCGCGGATCACCACCCCGTACATCAACTGCCGATAGACAAACCGTTGCGACAGCAGCAGCAGCCCGGGGAACCGTTTTTCGCGCACGTCCAGCCGATAGGCGATCCATCCGCACAGCAGATCAATCGTGGTGAACGCCAGCCAGTACAATCCCATGCGCACCACATCGGTCTGGGTCTGGGCCCAGCCGTGCTGCATCACCCGCACCACCGTGCCGCCGATCGACACCGCCAGCGCCAGATCGATCAGCGGCGAAATCATCGCGAACACGATCTGGAACAACCACGCCTGCGGCATGCCCACAAACGCCAGCCCAGATGGCGAACGCCGGCCCAGCACCGCGCGGTGTTTCCACAGGCATTGCAAGGTGCCGAACGCCCAGCGGAATCGCTGCTTGCCCAGTGCGCGCAGCGTTTCGGGCGCTTCGGTCCAGGCCACCGCCTCTTCATCATAGGCCACTTTCCAGCCGTGCCGCTGGATGGCGATGGTCAGGTCCTGGTCTTCGGCCAGGGTGTCTTCGGGATAGCCGCCGACATCGTCCAGCGCCGCGCGCCGCCAGCCACCGACCGCGCCGGGCACCACCATGATCGCATCGAACTGCGTCAACGCGCGGCGTTCGATGTTTTGCGCGGTGACATATTCGATACCCTGCCAGCGGGTGACCAGGTTGACCCGGTTGCCGACTTTGGCATTGCCGGCCACCGCGCCGATCGTTTCGTCCTGAAACCAGCGCACCAGCCGGGTGATCGTCGGGGTTTCAAACTGGGTATCGGCATCCAGCGCGACCACGATTTCGCCCTGCGCCACTGCCAGCGCACGGTTGAGCGCGCTGGCCTTGCCGCCGTTGACCATGGTCATCAGCCGCACGCGGCTGTCATTGCCAAACGCCGCCGCGACGATTTCGCTGGTGCGGTCCTTTGACCCGTCGTCGGCGACGATGACCTCCATCGGGTGGTAATCGCTGGCCAGGATGCGATGGATCGACGTTTCGATCACGCGTTCCTCGTTATAGGCGGGGATGATCACCGACACCAGCGGGCGCCACGGCGCGCCTTCGGGCTCCGCAGGGGGTCGCATGCTGGCCACACGATCGGCAAACAGCGCCAGGCCGGTCATCCCCAGCGCGCGGATCACCCCCAGCGCGATGGCAAAGAAAAACATCCAGTTCAGCCCCGACAACAGCGCGGCCAGGAACACGAATATGCCGACATCCAGCCGCACCGCGACCAGGTCCCAGCCTTCGACGCGGGGCATGACCGCATCGCGGTCCAGCCCGGCCAGCCGAGATGCGGGCACCAGCGTATAGCCATCGGCGCGCAGTTTTTCGATGATCCGGGGCAGCGCCGCTACGGTCTGGCTGCGGTCGCCGCCGCCATCGTGCAGCAGCACGACATTGACCGTGCGATCGGGCGTGGCCTGTTCGATCGCATCGATCGTGCGACGATAGATATCGTCGGCGCCGCGTTTTTGCCAGTCGCCCGGATCGCCATGCAGCCCGACGATGGTATAGCCCTGTTGCTGGGCGATCAGCGCCGGGCCCAGTTCGTCCGGCGTGGTCGGTTCGGCGTCACCAAAATACGGCGCGCGGAACAATCGCGTCGATCGGCCGGTATAGGCCTCGATCAGGCGTTGGGTGGCATTCAGTTCCAGCCTGGCGCCGGTATCGCTGACGTCGGCCAGGTTGGGGTGGGTATAGGTATGGTTGCCGATTTCCGAACCACCGGCGATGATCCGCTGCAGCAACCTGCGGTTTTGCACCCCGTTTTCACCGATCACGAAAAACGTGGCCGGGGCATGATACCGTTCGAGCACCGACAGGATCTGCGGGGTGTAGCGCGGATCGGGGCCATCGTCAAAGGTCAGCGCGATCAACTTTGGCTTGTCGCCGGTGCGTCGCACGACATAGGGCATCGGCAGCTGGTCATAGGTTTCGTGCGTGATCAGACCAGTACGCTGGTCATAGCTGAGCGATCGTGCACCCGCCTGTGGCACCGCATCGACGCGCAGGATTTCGCCATTGCCTTCGATATCGACGTTGGTCAGTTCGCTCAACGGGCCCAGGTTTGATCGCGTGCCGCCCTTGCGCCAGCTGTCCAGCGCGGTCCAGAACCCCGGATCTTCGGACCCCAGCCGCCACAGCGCAATCGAACTGACGCCCAACTGGCGCAGCACCTGCAGCTGGTTCCAGCTGGTGGCGGCATCGATCATCCACACATCGTGGCGCACGCCGGGGGTGGCCGGATTGGCATCGGTATCGTCGCCATAGGCGAAACCGGCGTTGCCGCTGGTCTTGTCCCAGGTTGGCCGGGTGGACGAATCGAGCGCGGCCAGCCACGCTTCTTCGATGGTCATCGGGTCGGCCGCACCATCGTGCCAGTCATAGCCATAACTGCCCAGCGCCATGATCACCTTGCTGGCGGGCACCCCTTTCAGCGCATCGGTCACATGGCTGACGAACCAGTTGTTCGATGCGATCGGCCCGGGCGGGCCGGTCATGTAATGTTCGTCATAGGCCATCAGCACGACTTTGTCGGACACTTCGGCAAAGGCGCGCGGGCTCCAGTTTTCATCATCGATCGGCACGGTCACCGACACCAGTTTGTGTTTGGGCGCCAGCCGGGCGTGCAGATCGGCCACAAACCGCCGTACCAGACCGATCCCGGCGGGGGGCAGGTTTTCAAAATCGACCATCACCCCGGCATCGCCATTGGCATCCAGCGCGGCCTCTATCCCGCGCACGATCGACGCGCGGCGGGCGGGGTCGGCCAGCGCGCGGGTGGTGCCGGCGCCATCCCACACCCCGCTCGATGCGTTTTGCAACACATCGATCACCAGCGGGCGGCGGATCTGCCCGGCCAGCACGCGGCGCATCCGCGTATCATCGCCGGCGGTAAAATTGCCCTGCGGGTCCAGCGACATCAGCGTCGGGGCGATCCAGTCCAGTTCCCCCACCTTGTGCTTCAGGCTTTCAACCGCGCCTTCGCCGAACGGGGTGTAAAACCCCACGGTCAGGTTCTGCGCCTGGCGTTCGGCGGGAACGGCGCGCCGCCCGAACAGCGATGACAGCTGGCGTGAAATCCGCCCGACCTGTGTGCGCAGCGGCAACGGTTGCGGCCGTTCAAACCCCAGTTTGAGCGGTTGCGACGTCGGCACCGTGGCGACCGTGGTGGCAAAGGCCAGCGCCGTCAGAATCAGCAGGGCTATGCCGGCAAACAGCGCGCGGCGAATCCAGCGGCGGCGCTGCCCGGTGGGATCAAAGAAAATCGGACGTTGCACTGTGGTTCCCGGATTGGCCTTATACGAAGCTGCACTGACGTGCAGTCATACCTCCCGCCCCGCCTCCCTTCCCGACCACCACACCATGATGGTATCATTGGCGGTCGGGAAGGAAGGCGGGGCGGGAGGTATGAATCGCGCCATAGCGCGACTTGGTACGCACGGCCTATAGCACCGACCCGATGGCAATGGACAGCCGGGGCGCAAGAACATGACCATTTGCTCATGCGCGGGCGGTGCGACGCCGCGGGCGTCCGCTTTCAGCCCGGTCTGAACCATCCGGCCAGCCGGGCCGGTTTCGCCATGTCGCCTGGCACCGGTGGGGCGGCATCATCCTGCGCCAGCGACGGGCATTCGCGCAGTTTGCGTTCAACCCCGCGCCACACCCGGTCCAGCGCCTGGGCGGCGGGCGAATTGGCGGCAAACGTGCCGATCGGCGCGCGGCGAAAGGCGATGCGTTCGATTTCCGCCGACATCGGAACGACGGGGTAATCGGCCATATGCCCGTTGCGGGCGTTCTGGTGTTCGCGCCGGCGGCCATCGAACATCGACAGCACGGGCAGGATCGGCGGATGGCGCGTGGTCAGCGACCGCAGATCGCGCATCATCAGATCCAGCGCGCGGGCCGCCAATGGCGATGGCGGCAGGGGCACGACCACCACATCGGCGGCCAGCAGGACCTGATAACTGACCTCGTTCTGCAGGGCCGGGCAATCCAGGATGATCCGCTGATACTGCCGTTTGAAACGCCCGGTGATTTCGGCCAGCCGCTGCCGCCGCCCCAGCCGCGCCAGTTGCCACGACAGCGTGCGCAGCGAATCATCGGCGCACAGCACATCCAGCCGGTCATAGCGGGTCGGCATCACCAGCTGTTCGGGGCGCCCTTCCTTTTGGAAAACCCCTGCGACATTGCCGGATTCGCGGCTTTTCAGGTCCAGCAGATAGGCCGCGCCGCCCTGCGCATCCAGATCCCACAGCAACGTGCGGGCATTGCCCAGCGCCGCGCTGCGCCATGCCATATCCATCGCCAGGGTGGTTTTACCGACCCCGCCCTTTGGACTGTACACGGCAACCACATGACGACGCGTGTGCGGCACGTATCTGCACCCTTTGCCCGGCCGGACCCACCCCTCGCAGGCCCCCCCCCCTCGCGGAGCTTTGCTCGGGCGCGCAAAGGAATGCCTTAAAACCGGCTTTACCACAATCCGCATGACAGCGCATTGCTGTCCCGTTTTAGACAATGGGCGGGCGGCCGGCGTTATCCCCCCAGCGCGCGGTGGCATCCGATCAGCGCGCGGGCCAGGCCGGTGCGCGCCGCCACCAGCGCGCGCGCGCTGTCAATCCGCCGCGTTTCACCGGCGACCAGTTCGATCCGGCTGATGTCGCCCGCGTGCTGGCTGGCACGGATGCGGTCGAGCGCCGCTGCCGCCGCGGCATCGGCAGCCACGCGCGCGGACAGCGTTGCACGCGCCGCTGCCAGCGCGACAAAGGCATTTTCGACATCCGCCCCGGCCGACAGCACCGCGCCGCGATAGGCGGCCAATGCCTCGCGCTCGGCACCGCGCGCCTGCGCCACTTCGCCATCGACCCGGCCGAAATCGAACAATCGCCAGCGCAGGCCAACCGCGCCGGTGATCACATTCGCCCCGCCCGTGCCCAGCAATGACAGATCATTGCTGGAAAACCCGAACAGCCCCGACAGGCTGAATTTGGGCCAATATTCCGACAGCGCAGCGCCGATGCGGGCATGACTGCCGCGCAACCGCGCCTCCGCCACCACCAGGTCGGGGCGCGCGCGTAACAGATCGGCCGGGGTGCCGGCGGCGGGTTCGGCCGCGACCGGCAGCGGCGCGATGTCGGTGACCGCGGCAAGTTCGGGCAGCGTTGCCCCCGCCGGGCGCCCGGTCAGGATCGCCAGCCGGTGCTGCGCGGTGGCGATGGCGGCCTGGCTGTCGGGCAGCGCGGCGGTGATCGCGTCGCGCAGTTCATCGGCATCATCGCTGTCGCGTTGCGCGGCATCGCCGCGGGCAACGCGCGCCGCCACGATCTGCGCCTGCTGGGCAATCAGATCGCGTTCATGCAGCAACAGCGCGTGATCGGCGCGCGCATTGCGCCAGGTCATATAGGCATCGGCGATTTCGGCGGTGATCGCCAGCCGCGTGACATCCACCCCCGCGCGTGCGGCCACGGCATCAGCGCTGCTGCCACGCGCCTGCGCCGCCAGCCCGCCGGCAAAATCGATGTCCCAACCGGCCGAAATGCCGATATCGCCCTGGTTCTGCACCCGTGACAGCGTTGGCACATAGCGAGTCAGCCGCCCCAGCCCGCTTTCCACTGACTGCCGCTGGCGCGCGATGGTGCCTTGTGCCTGCGCACTGGGCAATTGCGCCGCACGGGTTTGCCGTGCGACCGCGCGTGCCTGATCCAGCCGCGCCAGCGCGCCGGCCACATCCGGATTGTCGGCCAGACCCGCCGCGATCAGTTGGTCGAGCGCCGGATCGGCAAAATCGTGCCACCAGGGCGTGGGTGCGCTGCGCGGCGCGGCATTGGCGGCGGTCCACGCGGGGGGGACCGGCAATTGCGGCGGGCGATAGTCGCCCGCCCCGGCGCAGCCCGCCAGCAGCAGTGGCAGCAATACTGCAAGGGTGCGGGCCTTGGCGGTGGTGCGCATCATGCCGGAACTCCTGCATCGGGCGTGACAGCCGCGCTGGCTGGCGCGGCGCGGCCACCGTGCGCCAGCAGCAAATACAGCGCGGGCGTCGCAATCCGCGCCAGCAGGGTCGATGTGACCAGGCCGCCGATCATGGTGATGGCCATCGGCGAATAGAGCCCGCTGCCCTCGATCGCCAGCGGCAGCAGCCCGCCGATGGCAGTGATCGAGGTCAACAGCACCGGCATGAACCGGGTTTCGCCGGCGCGTTCGACCGCTTCGCGCACCGGCATCCCGTCACGCCGCAGCTGCTCGGTAAAATCGACCAGCAGGATGGAATTCTTGATCTCGATCCCCACCAGCGCGATCATGCCGACAGCGGCGGTGAACGACAGGCTGTTGCCGGTCAGCCACAGCGCCAGCACCGCCCCGAAAATGCCCAGCGGGATGACCGCCGCCACCGCCAGCACATTGCGGAAACTGCCGAATTCCAGCACCAGCACGGCCAGAATGCCGACCGTGGCGATCACGATCGCGGGCAGCAGCCCGCCAAAGCTGCGCGCGGAACTTTCCGCTTCGCCCGCCACATCCAGATGGTATCCCGGCGGCATTTGTACCGCCTGGTTCAACCGGGCGATGGCCGCGCTGGTGGCATCGGCGACCAGCACGCCCTTTGCGACATAGGCGGTCAGCGTGACCGCGCGTTCGCGCTGGTGCCGCTGGATCGATCCCGGTCCGCTGTCGAGCGTGACGTGCGCCAGCGCCGACAGTGGCACGCTGCCACCGCTCAGCGTGGGCACAAAGATGCGGTCAAGCGCGGCGATTTCGCGCCGGCCCTGCATCGGCAGGCGCACGGTTACGGGATATTGATCACCATCACTGTCACGCACGATCGCCGGGGTCGCCCCGCCGATCGCCAGTTGCACCGCGCTGCGCAAGGTCCCGGGGGCAATGCCGATGGCGCGGGCGCGGTCTTCGTCGACGGTCAGGTGCAGGTCGGTGCGCACCGCGCGCAAGGGGTTGGACACATCGCGCAGTTGCGGCAGGTCGCGCAGTGCGGTTTCGCCCGCATCGGCCAGCCGTGTCAGCACGGCAAGGTCGGGGCCGACCATGCGCAGCGCCACCGGCGCCTCGGTATTCGGGCCCTGGACAAATTCGATGACCTTGATCCGCGCACCGGGGATCTGCGCAAAATCACTGCGCAACCGCGCCAGCACGGTGGGCGATGTGCGGGCATCCCAGGCCTGGAACGATGCGGCGACTTCGCCCAGGGCCGGGTCTTCGGCCGTGGACGGGTTGTTGTAATAGATCTGCGGGCTGCCGCGCCCGCTGTTTTCAACTGTCCAGGCAATCGATGGTTCGCGTTTAAGCCGGGTGGCCACGGCATGGACCACGCGGTCGGTGGCGGCCAGCGCGGTGCCGCGCGGCATTTCCACCCGCACGATAAACTGCGGCAGGTCGGCGTTGGGAAACAGGCTGCTGCCGATCGCCCCGGTCAGCGGCACCGCCAGCAACGCGATCAGCGCGATCAGGCCCAGTGCCGGCCATGGCCGATCAAGCGCGCGGTGCAGCAGCGGGCTGTACACCCGCTCAATCCCGCGATGCAGCGCACGCAGCATGGCGTTGCCTTCGGGGTCGGCATCGCGCGGCAACAGCCGGCTGGCGATAAACGGGATCAGCGTCAGCGCGACGATCAGCGACCCGGCCACCGTGCCCAGCACCGCCACCGGCATTGACCGGATGAACGCGCCCGATCCTTCGGGCAGCGCGATCAGCGGCAGAAACGCGAAAATCAGGCAAGCGGTGCAGCCGATCACCGCCAGCGCGATCTGGTTGGTGCCGGCGATCGCCGCGGTGGTCCGGCTGGCGCCATCGCGCAGCCAGCGCGACACGTTTTCGATCACCACGATCGCATCATCGACCAGCAGCCCCAGTGACAGCACAAACCCCGCCACCGACAACTGGTTGATATTGAACCCTGCCACCGACAGCACCAGCACCCCGATCAGCAGCGACACCGGAATGGCGATCATCACCACCCCCGCCGCGCGCCAGCCCAGTGGCAGCAGCGTGATCCCAACGATGACGAACGCCAGCAGGAAATCGCGCGCCAGCAGGTGCATGCGATGCTGCACATTGGGGCCTTGCAGAAATCCGGTTTCCAGCCGCACGCTGCCGGGCAGGGTCTGGCGGAACTGGTCTGTGACCGCGGTGATGCGGTTGGTCAGCGTGCCGATATCCTGATGATCGGCCTGTGATGCGGTAACCATGACCGCGCGGTGGCCGTTAAAGCGCATGACATGCGTGGGTTCGGCGCTGTCCCACGCGACATGCGCGACATCGCCGACGGTCAGCAATTTACCCCCAGGGGTGGGCAAAGGGACCGCAGCCACCGCCGCCGCATCGGGAAACGCCCCGCCATAACGCACGCTGAACCGGCGGTCGCCGGCATTGACCGACCCGATCGGGGTATCGACCCCGGCCGCGCGCAGGGCATCCACCACCGCGCCGGGGTTCAAACCGATCGCAGCCAGCCGCGCGCTGTCCAGCGCAACCGCCACTTCATTTTGCGGTGATCCATAGACTTCGGCCAGGCGGATGCCGGGAATGCGGGCAAAGCGGTCGCGCAAATCGCGCGCCAGTTTGTCCAGCGCGCGCGTAGGCAGCACATCGCTGGTCAGCGCGAATTGCGCCACCGGCACGTTGCTGGGCCGCGCGCGTTCGACTTGCAGCCGGGTGATCCCGGCGGGCAGGCGCGCACGCAGCGCATTCACTTCGCGCACCACTTCATCATATTTGCGGTCGGTTTCAGTGCCCCAGATATATTCGCCCTGGACCACCGCGACGCCATCGCTGCTGACCGAGCGTACCTCTCGCGTGGCATCCAGCCCGGCCAGCGCATCTTCGATCGGTTTGGTCACTTGCGCTTCGATATCGCGCGGGTTGGCGCCGGGCAGGACTGCGGTCACGATATACAGCGGAAAGGTCAGCTGCGGGTCTTCGGTCTGGGGCAGGGTGGCAAAGGTCAGCACACCCAGCGCGGTGACCAGCACGGTCGCCAGCAGCGAAAATTGCCAGCGTTCGACGGCAAAGGCGATGATCCGGTTCATTCGCCGATCACCGCAACCTGCTGGCCCGGGGCGACAAAGCCGGCACCGGTGGTGATCACCCGCGCACCCGCCGGCAATCCGCCGACCAGCGCATCGCGGTCGTCAAACCCGTAAAAGCGCAAGGTGTGTCGCTGTGCGCGTCCGCCGCCATCGATCAGCCAGACATCGGCGGAATTGGCGCTGGCATCGATCAGCGCCTCTGCCGGGATGCGCTGGCGCGGCCCGGTCGCGGCCGTGGATGCCGGGGCGCTGGCAAAACCGACCGCTGCCGGGCTGCCGCTGGCCAGGCGGATCGGCGCCGTCAACCGCACCTGCACCGCGACCAGCCCGCTTTTGGCATCGGCCCCGCCTGCCACCCGCCAGACTGTTGCCGTCAGGGGCGCGGTGGCGCCGGCCGGCCACACCTGCGCCAGCGTCCCGCGCGTCAGCCGCGCGGCCATGTCTGCCGGCACATCGGCCACTGCCAGCAGCGGCGATGCGCGATCGGCCACGCGCACCAGCGGCGCGCCCGCGGCAACGGTTTCGCCCGCTTCGGCCTGGCGCGCCAGCACCAGCGCGGCAAACGGCGCCCGCAGGCGGGTAGAGGCCAGATCATACTGTGCGGCGTTCAGCCCCGCGCTGGCGCTGCGTGCGGCATCCTGTGCGGCGGCAGCGGCGGCCGGGCTGGTCGCGCCATCGGCAACCAGGCCGGCGATACGATCGGCATCACGGCGGGTGCGCGCGGCATCGGCGGCGCGCATGGCCGCAGCCGCGGCATAAGCATCGGGTTCGATCGCGGCGACCAGCGCGCCCGCCGCCACCACATCGCCCGCGCGCAGCGGCAGGCTGGTGATCCGGCCGGGCAGGCGAAACGACAGCGTCGCTTCGTGGTCATAGCGGATGGTTGCGGCATAGCGCGCGCCGCTGCCGTCGCCCGCCGGATCGGCCATCCCCACGGTTACCGCGCGCACGGCCAGCGGCGGCGCGGCGCTGCCTGCCTGCGCGTGTTGCGGCTGGGCCAGTGCCAGCCCCAGCACCCCCGCACCCACGGTGGCGAACGCAGCACAGACAAGCAGACGACGATTGGTCATGACGGCGATTCCCCCCGGGGACATGTGACACGCCCCTAATAGCCAATCAATGATAGGTATTCAAGAACTACCTATCATTGATTGGTTGACGTCCGGGCCGTTCCGCGCGAAACCGGCGTCATGGATGATATCGCCAGGCGGCCCCGGCCAGGGGAACGCCGTGAACAGATTCTGACCGTTGCGCTGCGCCTGTTTGCCGAACGGGGCGTGGGCAATGTCACCACGCGCCAGATTGCGCAGGCGGTGGGCATATCGCAGCCGACGCTCTATGCGCATTTCCCCTCGGCCGATGCGATTGCCGATGAACTGTGCGTGCGCGCGTTCGACACACTGCATGGCCGGTTTGCGACGATGCTGGCCGCTGTCGCCGATCCGAGCGCGCGGCTGGATGTGCTGGGGCGGGCCTATATCGAATTCGGGCTGGAACACCCCGACATGTACCGCATTGCGTTTATGCCGACGCATGTGGAAACGGTTCAGTCCAGCGCGGTGGTTGGTCTGGCCCAATCTGATCTGGCCCAATCTGATCCCGGCATGGTGGCCGGTCTGCGCGCGTTTTCGGCGCTGCGCGATCAGATTGTCCAGATCCGCGGGGTGGATGATGATGAAATCGGCGTGATTGCGCAGGCGATCTGGGCGACGGTGCATGGCCTGACCTCGCTGCTGATCGGCAAACCGCAATTTCCCTGGGCAGAGCGTGAACGGCTGATCCTGGCGGTGCTGGCGATGGGCCGGGGCTATGTCGATGGCCAGCGCGTGACCGGCGCGGGCTGAACACGGGTTGTTGGCGCAGGTCGGACGCGCCGGGTTTGGGTATGTTCCGATGGTGCCGGTTGCCGGGCGACGGCGGTATCACCCGTTTTGCTACGGCTGCTACCCGCCCCGCCACCCGCAAAGGCCCGCCATGATCGACAGTCCAGCGCAGTTGCAAGGCCGGATCGACGCGCTGACCGCCACGGTCAGGGCCGCGGCCGATGCCCAGGCCGGATTGTGGAACCCGCGCATCGACCGCGCCGCGTTTCGCCCCAGCGCGCACAATCTGGCCAGCTATCTCGCGGTGCGCCGCCACGATCTGCGCCCGTTGCAGCGCCCGTTGATGGCGCTGGGGCTGTCGTCGCTGGGTCGGCTGGAGGGACGCGTGCTGCCCAATCTGGGCGCGGTCAGCCATGCGCTGGCGGGCCTGGCCGGAACCGCGACGGGCGATCCGGTGCCGTCGTGGGAATTCTTTGCGGGCGAAACACGGCTCGACGCCAACACGCGCGAAATCTTTGGCAGCGCCACCGCCATCGCGCTGCTGGTGACCTGCCCGGCAGAGGCGGCGGACAGCGGCGAATTCATGATGGCCATGGCCAAGCGGCGCGTGACCGCCGTGCGCATCAATTGCGCCCACGATACCCCGGAAAAATGGGCCAGCATGATCGCTTATGTGAAGGCGGCAGAGCTCGCAACCGGCCACCGCATGGCCATATTCATGGATCTGGCCGGGCCGAAAATCCGCACCGGGCAGGTCCACCGGCCCGGACGATCGCATGCTTCTGCCAAGCGGCATCGCCGCGCCTATCGTGGTGACCTGATCGCGCTGACCGCCATTGGCGATCTGCACAGGGCCGATGTCGCAGGCCGCCATTTCGCGGTCGAATGTACCGAGGCGGAGCCCTTGCGCGTTTCGCACCAAGGTGATTGCGTGATGCTGGACGACGGGCGGCTGGTCGCCACGATCGAACGCGTTGCCGACTGGGGCGTGGTCGCGCGCGTGACCACCGTGGCCGATGAAGGCGTGGCGATCAAACCCGAAAAAGGGCTGAATTTCCCCGACCGCCAGCTGGATATTCCGGCGCTGACGCCAAGGGATCGCCACGATCTGGCGTTTGTTTGCGCGCATGCCGATGCCGTGGCGTTTTCGTTTGTGCAATCGGCTGATGACGTGGTGGAATTGCAGACGGCGATGGCGGTGCTGCGCCCGGACGATTGGCAGACAATGCCGATGATCCTGAAAATCGAAACCGCGCGCGGCGTTGCCAATCTGCCCGAAATCATCGTGCAGGCGGCGGGCCGACAGCCGACCGCGGTGATGATCGCGCGTGGCGATCTGGCGGTGGAAATCGGTTTTGCGCGCACCGCCGAAATCCAGGAAGAGATCCTGTGGCTGGGCGAAGCCGCCGATGTGCCGGTGATCTGGGCCACGCAGGTGCTGGGCGATCTGATCGCCCATGGCATGCCATCGCGCGGCGAAATGACCGATGCGGCGATGGCGGCGCGGGCCGAATGCGTGATGTTGAACAAGGGGCCGCATCTGAACACGGCGATCGACCAGTTGCAGGCGCTGCTGGCGCGCATGCACGACAACCAGCACAAAAAGACCCCGGGTTTGCGCGCGTTGAAAAGCTGGAACGTGCCGGGCGCAGCGACAGCGTGATGGGGCGCGGGGCGGCAGGTATGAGTCGCGCGGAGCACGGCCTGGTATCAGGCGAAACATCGGTTGACTAATTCGTTCGATTGAATGAATTTGGAACTGTGTCACTCATACCGCCACTTTCGACTGATTCGCGCCTGCTGGATGTGGCGGTCGACCATTTTGGCCGGCTGGGTCTGGATGGCGCCAGCACGCGGTCAATCGCCCGCGATGCCGGCACGCCGATGTCGTCGATCACATATCATTTCGGCGGCAAGCAGGGGCTTTATCTGGCGGCGGCGGACCATATCGCGGCGCATATGCGCGCGCAGATTGCGCCGACGCTGGAACATGCGGAACGGCTGTACGGCGATCAGAACGATGGCACCCAGAACGATGGCACTCAGCACGATGGCACCCAGAACGATGGCATTGCCGCGCGCGCGACGCTGCATGCAATCATCGCCGGGATGGTCGCGGTCATGTTGCAGGACCAGACCGCCGCGATGGCGCAGTTCATCGTGCGCGAACAGGCCGATCCGACCGAAGCGTTCGACCGCATCTATGCCGGGTGCATGGCGATGATGCTGGACCGCATCACCGTGCTGCTGCAGCAGGCGTCGGGTGCGTGGATCACCCTGCCGCAGGCGAAAATGCGCGCGATCACGCTGCTGGGGCAGGTCATGGTGTTTCGCATTGCCCGGGCCACGGTCATGACCGGCATGGGCTGGACGCATATCGGCAGTGATGAGGCAGCGGTGATTACCCGCACCATCGCCGCCAATCTTGATGCCATCATTGACCATTTGCAAGCCGGAGCGCCCGCATGAATCGTCGTCGCATCGCAGGAATTGTGGCGCTGGCCGCGCTGGTGGTGGCCGCACTTGCCACGCGTGGTTTCGGGCTGGTGGCACCGCCGGAGGCCGCCGGGCTGACGCTGCATGGCAATGTCGATATCCGCATGGTCGATCTGGGCATGCGGGTCGCGGGCCGGATCGCGACGATCCCGTTTGACGAAGGCGCACATGTCGCCAGCGGCACGGTGCTGGCCACGCTCGATCCCGCGCCGCTGCGCGACCAGCTGCACGCGGCAGAGGCGCAACTGGCCGTCGCCGGTGCCGAGCTGGACAAACGCCGCGCCGGCAACCGGTCACAGGATATTGCCCAGGCGCGCGCCAAACTGGCCGATGCACAGGCCGCGCTGACCGCCGCGAAACAGGATTACGACCGCCGCGCCGACCTCGTCAAAACCGGCGCGGTGGCGCAGGCGCTGTTCGACAGCACCGGGGCAAAGTATCGCTCGGCCCAGGCGCAATTCGCCGCCGCGCAAGCGGCGCTGTCCTTGCAACAGGCGGGCGCCCGTCGCGAAGACATTGCCGCCGCCGCCGCGACGCAGGCGCAGGCCCGCGCGCAGGCGGCCAAGGCCGGCACCGATCTGGGCGATACTGTGCTGCGCGCGCCCAACGACGGCACGATCCTGACCCGCGCGCGCGAACCCGGCGCGATCGTGCAGCCGGGCGAAACCGTGCTGACGCTGACGATCGACCGGCCGATGCGCGTGCGCGCCTATATTCCAGAGCCTGATCTGGCGCGGATTGCGCCGGGCATGGCGGTCACGGTCCGCACCGACGGCAATGCCAGAACCTATCACGGCACGATCGGCGCGATTGCGGCCGCGGCCGAATTCACGCCAAAGACCGTGCAGACCGAATCGCTGCGCAGCGATCTGGTGTACCGGGTGCGGGTGATCGTGACCGACCCCGACGACGCGTTGCGCCAGGGCGCGCCGGTGACCGTGGCGGTGCCCGGCGCGCGGCCGGCCGCGCATTGATATGGCCGATATCGCCGAAAATGCCCCGCTCGCCTTTGTCACAGGCCTGACCAAGCGGTTCGCCGGGGCAGACGCACCGGCGCTGGACGCGGTGTCGATGGCGGTGGTGCCCGGCGTGATGACCGGGCTGGTCGGGCCGGACGGGGCGGGCAAAACCACGCTGATCCGCGTGCTGGCCGGGTTGATCGATCCCGATGCCGGGGCGGCGCGCGTGTTCGGGCGCCCGGCGACGGATACCGACCGCAGCATGATCGGCTATATGCCGCAGCGGTTTGGCCTGTACGAAGATCTGACGGTGATCGAAAACCTGCGGCTCTATGCCGATCTGCGCGGGTTGCCGCCGGGCGAACGCGCGCAGAATTTTGAACGCTTGCTGGATTTCACCGATCTGCACCGCTTTACCGATCGGCTGGCGGGCAATCTGTCGGGCGGAATGAAACAGAAACTGGGGCTGGCCTGCGCGATGGTCCGCGCGCCCCGGTTGTTGCTGCTGGATGAGCCTGGCGTCGGCGTCGATCCGGTGTCGCGGCGCGAATTGTGGCAGATGGTGCAGGGGCTGGCGAACGACGGCATCGGCGTGTTGTGGTCCACCGCCTATCTCGACGAAGCGGAAAAATGCGACACCGTGACGCTGCTGAACGAGGGTCGGGTGCTGTACGATGGCCCGCCCGACCGCCTGACCGATACCGTTCGCGACCGCGTCATTCGGGTGGTCGTGCCCTCCGCCACGCGCCGCATCAGCCTGCAACACGCGCTGGACAATGCGGCAATCAGCGATGGCACGGTGCAGGGTGATGCGCTGCGGCTGATGCTGCGCGCCGATACCGCACAGCCGTCGGCGGCGGCGCTGGGGCTGGCCGCCGATGCGGCAATCACCCCGGCGCGCCCGCGGTTTGAAGATGCGTTTATCGATTTGCTGGGCGGCGGGCCGTCGGGCACATCGCAACTGGCGGTGCAATACCGCCTGATCCCGCCCAGCGATGCGCCGGCGATTGTCGCCGACCGGCTGACCCGCCGGTTCGGTGCCTTTACCGCGGCCGATCAGATCAGCTTTACCGTCCCGCGCGGGCAGATTTTCGGGCTGCTGGGCCCCAATGGTGCGGGCAAATCGACCACGTTCAAAATGCTGTGCGGGTTGCTGACGCCCAGTGCCGGCAATGGTGCGGTGGCTGGGTTCGACTTGCGCCACGCCAGGGCCGATGCGCGCCAGTCGCTGGGCTATATGGCGCAGAAATTTTCGCTCTATGGCGATCTGTCGGTGCGGCAGAACCTGGCGTTCTTTGCCGGCACGTATGGTCTGCGCGGGGTTGCGGCGCGCGATGCAATCGACCGCGCGATCGAAATCTTTCACCTGGCGCGCTATCTCAACGCCAATGCTGGCACGATGCCGCTGGGTTTCAAACAGCGGCTGGCGCTGGCCTGCGCGGTGCTGCATCAGCCCTCGGTGCTGTTTCTGGATGAGCCGACGTCGGGCGTGGACCCGTTGGTGCGGCGCGAATTTTGGACGCATATCAACGGCATGGTCGAACAGGGGGTGACCGTGCTGGTCACCACGCATTTCATGGATGAGGCCGAATATTGCGACCGCGCCACGCTGATCTATCGCGCGCGGCAGATTGCCACCGGCACGCCTGACGAACTGAAGGCGATGGCGGGCAGCGCCGATGCATCGATGGAAGATGCGTTTGTGGCGCTGATCGCCGCATCTGACCAGGCGGCACAGGCGGCATGAGCGAAGGTCATACTTCCGGGTTCGATCCGCGCCGGTTCCGCGCGATGCTGGTCAAGGAATCGCTGCAGATCGCACGTGATCCGTCGACATTTCTGATCGCGTTCGTGCTGCCGGTGTTGTTGCTGTTCCTGTTCGGCTATGGCGTCAATCTGGATACCGCGCGCAGCCGGGTGGGCGTGGTGGTGCAGGACAACAGCGCCGCCGCCAGCAGTCTGGCCGGCGCATTTCAGGGATCGCGCTGGTTTGACGTGGTCGCCACCGGCAGCGTCAGCACGCTGTCGCCCGATCTGGTGGCGGGGCGCATTCGCGGCATCGTGGTCATTCCCGATGGCTTTGGCCGCGCGGTGGCGCACGGCGGCGGCACCATCCAGGTGCTGACCGACGGATCGCTGCCCAACACCGCCAGCTTTATCGGCGCCTATGCCGAAGGCGTGCGCGCCACCTGGGCCGCCGCACGCAGCACTGATCATGGCGCAGTGCACCCGCCGCCAATCCAGACCGTGTCGCGGTTCTGGTTCAATCCCGAATTGAAAAGCCGTTACAACCTGGTGCCCGGGTCGATCGCGGTGGTGATGACCATGGTCGGCACGCTGCTGACCGCGCTGGTCATCGCGCGCGAATGGGAACGCGGCACGCTGGAGGCGGTGATGGCCACCCCGGTGGGCATGGCCGAATTCATCGCCACCAAGGTCGTGCCCTATTTCCTGCTGGCGCTGGGGTCGATGACGCTGTGCACGGTGCTGGCGATCACCGTGTTCGGGGTGCCGTTCCGCGGATCGCCGCTGGCGTTGCTGGCGATTGCATCGGCGTTTCTGTTTCCCGCGCTGGGGCAGGGGCTGCTGATTTCGGCAGCGACCAAAAACCAGTTTGTCGCCAGCCAGCTGGCACTGCTGTCGGCGTTTTTGCCGACCATGCTGTTATCCGGATTTCTGTTCGAAATCAGTTCCATGCCCAAACCGATTCAGGCGATCAGCTATCTGGTGCCGTCGCGCTATCTGATCCCGCAATTGCAGACGGTGTTCATCGTCGGGGATGATTGGGCGCTGTTTTTGCCGAACATCGCGGTGTTGCTGGGGTTTGGTACGGTGTTTTTTGTGCTGGCGGTGCGTGCCACGCGGCGGCGCATCGCATGATCGCCGCGCTGCTGGGGCCACGGCTGGCCGCGATCATCATCAAGGAGCTGTGGGCGGTGCTGCGCGATCCGCGATCGCGGCTGTCGCTGCTGATGCCGCCGCTGCTGCAGCTGCTGGTGTTCGGCTATGCCTCTACCATGGAGGTGCGCCATGTGACGATCGGCGTGCTCGACCGCGATGGCGGGCAATGGAGCCACGAGATTGTGCAGCGGCTGGCGGGCAGCCCCAATGTCAAACGCATCGTCCGGCTGGATTCGGAAAACGCGCTGGCGCGCGCGATCGATACCCAGCAGGTGATTGCCGCGGTGCAGTTCGACAGCCATTTTTCCGCCGATGTCAGCGCGGCGCGCGGCGCGGTGGTCGGCGTGGTGTACGACGGGCGCAAATCGAACGCGGCGCAGATCGTCAGCGGCTATATCGATCGCATCGTGGCGGGGGTGGCGGGCGATATCCACACTGCCAGGCCGCCGGCACCATCGGGATCGTCCAGCAATGTCACGTGGTTCAACCCCAATCTGGATTACCTGTGGTTCAGCATCCCGTCGCTGGTGGTGATCATCTCGCTGGTATCGTCCACCGCGGTGGTGTCGCAATCAGTCGCCCGCGAAAAGGAACTGGGCACCTATGATCAACTGATGGTGTCGCCATTTCGCGTTTGGGAAATCCTGGCCGGCAAAATGGTGCCGCCGGTGCTGGTCGGGCTGGCCAATGCCACGCTGTATCTGGCGATGAATCCGCTGATTTTCGGCGTGCCGTTTACCGGCTCGCTGTGGCTGTTCTATCCGTCGTTGCTGGTGTTTCTGCTGGCGGTCAGCGGGATCGGCATGCTGATATCGGTGGTCGCCAATACCCAGCAGCAGGCGTTTCTGGGGATGTTTGCGCTGACCGTGCCGGTGTTCCTGCTGTCGGGCTATGCCGCGCCGATCGACAACATCCCGCCGTTTCTGCAGATCCTGGCCGAGGCGAACCCGGCCAAACATTTCCTGATCGTGACCGAGGGCCTGTTTCTGAAGGGCATGCCCGCCGCCGACGTGTTCGCCAACACCTGGCCGATGGCGGTGATCGCGGTGGTGACGATCGCTGCCGCGTCCTATCTGTTCCGTTCGCGCCTGGAGTGACCCCGATGCGCCGCCTGAAACCTGTTGTCCTGTTGCTGCCGCTGGCCGCTGCCGCCTGCACGGTCGGGCCCGATTATCACCGGCCGGTGGTGGCGGGCGACACTGCCGCGTGGCTTGCGCGCGCAGATCCGGCGCCGGCAGATGCGGCGCCATGGCAGGCCCTGCACGACCCGGTGCTGAACGACCTGATCGACCGCGCGCTGACGGCCAATCCCGACAGTGTAGAGGCGCAGGCCCGCCTGCGCGAAGCGCGCGCGCAGCTGGGTGTGGCACGCGCCGCCACGCTGCCGCGCGCATCGCTCAACGGATCGGCGCAACAGACGCAGACCAGCCTGAACGGCCAGTTTCCCGCCGCCAGCATCCCGCATTATGTGCGCGATTTTTCGCTGTACGATGCGGGGTTTGACGCATCGTGGGAAGTGGATCTGTGGGGTGGCCAGGCCCGTGCGGTGCAATCCGCGCGCGCGCAGATTGCCGCCGCGCAGGCCCGCGCGCAGGGCGTGGGGTTGCAGACCGTGGCCGAAGTCATGCGCGCCTATGCGCAATTGCGCGGCAATCAGGCGCTGTTGGCCGCCGCGCGTGCCGATGCCGATGCGCAGGGCCGCGCTGCGCAGTTGATCCACCAGCGCTATCAGGCGGGCGAAGCCGCGGCGTTTGACGACAGCCGCGCGCGCGAAACGGCGCGCACCGCGCAGGCGCCGATCGCCGGGCTGGACGCGGATGCCCGCGCCGCCGCGTTCACGCTGGCGCTGCTGACCGGGCGCCCGCCCGAAGCGGTGACCGACCTGATCGATGCCCCCGCCGCGCTGCCGGTCCTGCCTGCCAATCTGGCAGTGGGCGCGCGCGCAGACATGCTGCGCCGCCGGCCCGATGTGCGCGCGGCAGAGGCCGATCTGGCGGCCGCCACCGCGATGATCGGGGTGGAAACCGCCAACCTCTACCCCCGGCTGACGCTGTCGGGCAGCGTGGATGCGCAGGCGCGAAACCCCGGCGATCTGGTGTCGGGCAACAGCATCGGTTTTGGCGTGGGGCCGCGCCTGTCGTGGGCGCTGTTCGATGCCGGGCGTGTGCATGCGCAAATCCGTGGCGCCAATGCCCGCGCCGATCAGGCCGCGGCACGCTATACCCGGGCGGTGCTGAACGCGCTGGCCGACAGCGAAACCGCGATCAACCGTTACGCCGCGTGGCAGGCCACACTGGCGGAGCGCGACGCCGCGCTGGCCGCCAGCCGCCAGTCGCTCGACCTGGCGCGTCAGCGTTACACCGCCGGTGAGGATGACCTGGTCGTGCTGTTGCAGGCGCAATCGGCGTTTTCCAACGCCACGCGCGGCGCGGCGCAGGCGCACCAGGCCGCGTTTGAATCCTATGCTGCGCTGGTCAAGGCGCTGGGCGGGGGATGGCAGGTTTCATCACCCTGAATTGTCCATTCGGCCGATGAGCCGGTGCGCAGGCTGTCGTGCCGCCCGCGCACCGTCGGACTGCGTCATCACGATTCACTGTTGCAAATGAGAATGCGTCGCAATACCGTGCGTTCATCAATCAGGGATGAATCATGCGCGCCAACGTCATTATTGCTGCGACCACATTGTTTCTGCTCAGCCTGCCCCAGGCGGCGCGGGCCGATCCCGGGGTGGGTGACCCGGTCTATGGCGCGACCCTGCAGCGCGGCACGCTCGAACTGGAATCGCGGCTTGGCCGGCTGACCGGGGGCGCGCGCGATGCCACCGACGGGCTGGTGCTTGAAGGCGAATATGCCTTTTCCAATCGCTTTGCGGCCGCCGTCCTGGTGGAAACCGGGCGCGAACCGGGGGGCGCGCGCCACGTCGAAGCCACCGCGATTGAAATGATCCACACGCTTGGGCGGATCAAACCGCTGGCGATCGATGTCGCGCTCTATGGCGAATACAAACACGGCCTGCGCGGCAACGACGACGCGTTGGAGGCCAAACTGCTGATCGAACACCGCGCCGGGCCGTTTGACGCGCGGCTGAACCTGATTGGTGAACGCCCCTTGCGCAATGGCGAACCGGTCGAATTGAGCTATGCCGGATCGGCCGACTGGGCGCTGATCGGCGATGAGGTGCGGGCCGGGTTGCAGGCGTTCGGCGATCTGGGCACCACCAAGCGCTTTGGCGGGCGGCAGGACGCCTATGTGGGCCCGGTGATCAAGGCCGAAATCGAACACATCGGCCCCGGCGAAATCGAGATCGAGGCCGGCTGGCTGCGCGCCTTTGGCAGCGCGCGCGACCACACCGGGGGCCAGGCCCGCCTGCTGATCAGTTACGAGATCAAACTATGAGCTTGAAACGGCGGGCCTTATTCCCACTCGATCGTGCCCGGCGGTTTTGACGTGTAGTCATAGACCACGCGGTTGATGCCCTTCACCTCGTTGACGATGCGCGTGGCGACGCGGGACAGGAACGCGCTGTCGAACGGATAGACATCGGCGGTCATGCCGTCGGTCGAGGTGACCGCGCGCAACGCGCAGACATAGTCATAGGTGCGAAAATCGCCCATCACGCCGACCGTGCGCACCGGCAGCAGCACCGCGAACGCCTGCCAGATCGCATCGTACAGTCCGTTCTTGCGGATTTCGTCGAGATAGACCGCATCGGCCTTGCGCAGGATGTCGCAGCGTTCGCGGGTGACTTCGCCGGGCATGCGGATGGCCAGGCCGGGGCCGGGGAACGGATGCCGGCCCACGAACACGTCGGGCAGGCCCAGTTCGCGGCCCAGTGCGCGCACTTCGTCCTTGAACAGTTCGCGCAAGGGTTCGACCAGTTGCATGTTCATGCGTTCGGGCAGTCCGCCGACATTGTGGTGGCTTTTGATCGTCACCGACGGCCCGCCGGTAAACGACACGGATTCGATCACATCGGGATAGAGCGTGCCCTGCGCCAGGAAATCCGCGCCGCCCACCTGCCGCGCTTCTTCTTCAAACACGTCGATAAACGTCTTGCCGATGAACTTGCGCTTTGCCTCCGGGTCGGTCAGCCCGGCCAGGCCGTTCAAAAACAGCGTGGCGGCGTCGCGGTGGACCAGCGGAATGTTGTAATGGTTGCGGAACAGCCCGACCACCTGTTCGGATTCGCCCAGCCGCATCAGGCCATGATCGACGAACACACAGGTCAATTGGTCACCGATCGCTTCGTGGATCAGCACCGCCGCCACCGCCGAATCGACCCCGCCCGACAGGCCGCAGATCACCCGCGCATCGCCGACCTGCGCGCGGATTTCGGCAATCTTGGTCTTGCGGAATTCGGCCATCGTCCAATCGCCGCGGCATCCGCAGACATGGCGCACGAAATTGGCGATCAGCCGGCCACCGTCTGCGGTGTGCACGACCTCCGGGTGAAACTGCGTGCCATAATATTTGCGTTCGTCATCGGCGATGACCGCAAACGGCGCGCCATCGGATACCGCGACGATGCGGAAACCGGGGGCAAATGCGGTAACCATGTCGCCGTGGCTCATCCACACCTGGTGGCGTTCGCCCACTTGCCACAGCCCGTCGAACAACACGCACGGCTCGGTCACGGTCAGGAACGCGCGGCCAAATTCGCCGGCATCGCCAGGTTCGACCTTGCCGCCCAGCTGCTCGCTCATCACCTGCTGGCCGTAACAGATGCCCAGCACCGGCAATCCGCTGTCAAACAGCACTTGCGGCGCGCGCGGAGATCCGTCGGCGGGCACGCTGGCGGGTGACCCCGACAGGATAATGCCCTTTGGCTTCATGCGGTGGAACGCCGCCTCAGCCTGGGTATAGGGGGCGATTTCGGAATAGACCCCGGCTTCGCGCACGCGGCGCGCGATCAGCTGGGTCACCTGGCTGCCAAAATCGACGATCAGGATGGATTCGGAAGGAACGATGCTCATGCCCGGCGGATAAAGGGCCGCGCGCGCACTGTCCAGCGTTGCGCCAAGGCTTTTGCCATCTCGCGCCATGCGCGAATCAGACCTCCCGCCCCGCCTCGCGAGCCCGACCACCACAGCATGATGGTATCATTGGTGGTCGGGTGGGGAGGAGGGGCGGGAGGTCTGACTGCACGTCAGTGCAGCATCGCATTACAGGTGCATTAAATGCAATTGCTTATGAGCTCTGCTCAATTGCGATATACGCCGATTGACGTAGTGGCACGCTCGTTCAGTGGCTCCGTGCACTTACACCCTGCCGGCGCGATGAACGGGAGAGACTGCCTGAAAGTGCACCCAACCAAGGAGCACACCATGCGCAGCTTTACAAACTATGTTCTGCCGATTCTGTTTGCCGCTGGCGTCAGCGGTCTGATGTTCACCGCAACGCTTGCTTAAGCCTTGCTTACGCGAACTGCGGTTCGGCAACCGTACACTCTGCACGACGGCTGACCCACGGGGGCAATATTGCACCCCGCCGGGCAGCCGTTTGGCGTGTTGACGCGCCTTTTGCATTTTGGCGCCAGGCCGCCGATAATGCCGGCGTGACCACCCCCATCACCCGTTTCGCCCCCAGCCCGAATGGGCCGCTGCACCTGGGCCATGCCTATGCGGCGATTGTCGCGCACGATCGCGCCATGGCCGGTGGCGGGGAATTTCTGCTGCGAATCGAAGATATCGATGGCGCGCGCAGCCGGCCTGACCTCGCCGATGCGTTTCGCGCTGATCTGGCCTGGCTGGGGCTGAACTGGCGCGAAGTCCCGCCGCAATCGACCCGCATCGATACGTATCGCGATGCGCTGACCGGTCTGATGGCGCTGGGATTGGTCTATCCGTGCGTGTGCACCCGCACCGATGTTGCACGCGCCGCCACGCGCATGGGCCCCGATGGCCCGGTCTATCCCTCCACTTGCCTGCGTCGCGGGGTGCCGCCCGGGCCGGATGTGGCCTGGCGGCTGGATATGGAACAGGCGGCCGAACTGGTGGGCGACCTGACCTGGCGTGATGAACGGCGGGGGGTGCAGGTCGCCCGGCCCGCGCTGTTTGGCGATGTGGTGCTGTGGCGCAAGAATGCGCCGGCCAGCTATCATCTGGCGGCGACGATCGACGATGCCGCCGATGGGGTCAGCGTGGTGACGCGGGGCGCCGACCTGTTTGCCTCCACCCATGTCCACCGCCTGTTGCAGGTGCTGCTGGGGCTGCCCGAACCCGTCTGGCACCACCATCGCGTGCTGGTAGAGGCTGACGGGCGCAAGCTGGCCAAGCGGCGCGGCGCCGATCCCATCGGGGACCGGCGGCGCGCGGGCGAGGATGGCCGCGCGGTGGCCGCCGAACTGCGCTGCGCACTCTTTGACACTGGTATTTCCCTGTCGGAGTACCTAGATACTCCACTATGATATTTGTCCTGGTTCCCGTGCTGTTGGTCCTGATGGGCCTGGTCGTCTGGTCACTGGTGCGGGGCATTGCCGCGTTCCTGCAAACCACCCGCGCCGGGATCGATCGCGGTGACGAAGGCATCCGCGACATGCAGATGTTGCAGAACCGGATGATGTTCAACCGCATCAAATTCCAGGGTCTGGCGATCGTTGTGGTGGCGATCCTGCTTGCGGTTGGCGGCGGTCACAAGTAACCACGGCCCCGCGCGTTTTTCGCGAAAAAGGGAACCCGGTGGTCAAGCTCAACAAGATTTATACGCGTACCGGCGACGATGGCAGCACCGGCCTGGTGGATGGTTCGCGCCGTCCCAAATACGATGCGCGCATGGTCGCGATCGGCGAAGTGGATGAATTGAACAGCATGCTGGGGTTCGCCGCACTGGCGGTCGCCCCGGCCATCCACGCCGAACTGGTGCGCACGCAAAACGACCTGTTTGATCTGGGCGCCGATCTGGCCACGCCCTTGGGTGCGTTTGATACGCCCGATTTCGGGCCGACCGACATGGTGCTGCGGATCGTGCCGGGCCAGGTCGACTGGCTGGAACGCGCGATCGACCGGCACAATGACGCGTTGCCCCCGCTGACCAGCTTTATCCTGCCCGGCGGCAGTGAGGCAGCGGCGCGGGTGCATCTGGCGCGCGCGATCGCCCGCCGTGCCGAACGCGCGATTGTCGCGCTGGCCGCGGCCGAGCCGGTCAATCCTGCAGCGCTGGGCTATGTCAACCGCCTGTCGGATTATCTGTTTGTGCTGGCCCGCGCGATCAACGCCGGCGCCGACCCGTTGTGGGTGCCCGGCGCATCGCGCGCCTGACTTGATCTGATCCGGAGACTTTGATGAAAACAGTTGGCATAATCGGCGCAGGGCAAATGGGTTCCGGCATTGCCCAGGTTTCGGCGCAGGCCGGCATCACCGTGCTGTTGTGCGATGTCGATCTGGCGCTGGCCGAGGCGGCCAAGGCCAGGATTGCCAAAACGCTGGCGCGGCTGGTGGACAAGGACAAGATTTCGGCCGCTGACGCAGCGGCCGCGGTCGCGCTGATCCATCCGGTGGCCGATTATGCCCCGATGGCAGCGGCCGACCTGATTATCGAGGCGGCCACCGAACGCGAAGACATCAAGGCGCGGATTTTCGCCGCCGCCGGCAAAGTGCTGGGCCCGCAGGCGATCCTGGCGTCCAACACCAGCTCGATCCCGATCACGCGGATGGCCGCCGGCACGCCCGATCCGGCGCGCTTTGTCGGCGTGCATTTCTTCAACCCGGTGCCACTGATGAAGCTGGTCGAGCTGATTCCCGGCCTCGCCACCGCGCCCGCCACGGTTGACGCGGTGCGCGCCTTTGCCAGCGTCCAGCTGGGCAAACAGGTGGTGGTGTCGCAGGATGAACCCGGCTTTATCGTCAACCGCATCCTGGTGCCGATGCTGAACGAGGCGTGCTTTGTGCTGGGCAGCGGCACCGCCAATGTCGCCGATATCGATGCCGGCGTGAAACTGGGGCTGAACCACCCGATGGGGCCGCTGGAACTGTCCGATTTCATCGGGCTGGATACCATTCTGGAAATCATGCGCGTGCTGCTGAACACCACCGGCGATTCGAAATACCGCCCGGCGCCGCTGCTGATGAAATATGTCGAGGCCGGCTGGCTGGGCCGCAAATCTGGCCGCGGGTTTTACGATTACAGCGGCGAAGTGCCAGTCCCGACCAGGTAGGTACTCATACGAAGTTGCGGTGGGAATGTCGGGATGAGACCCTCAGCCCGGCTCCGCGCGCTCTTCGCGTACCCCGATTGCCCGTCGCCGTGGACGTGCGGAGCTCACCATATTATCAATGCGCTGCGATCAATGCGCCGCGCCCCACGACCGGCCATGGCCGATCTCGACGCCCAGCGGCACTGACAGCATGACCGCCGGTTCGGCCGCGCCCGCCATCACGCGTTCGATCACCGCGCTGGCGGCGGCAACATCGGCTGCGGGCAGTTCGAACACCAGTTCGTCGTGCACCTGCAACAGCATGCGCACATGGCCCAGGCCGGCGTCGGTCAGCGCGGGCATCATCCGCGCCATCGCGCGTTTGATGATATCGGCGCAGGTGCCCTGGATCGGCGCGTTGATCGCGGCGCGTTCGCTGCCGGCGCGTTCGTTCTGGTTTTTGGCGTTGATGCGCGGGAACCACGTCTTGCGCCCGAACAGCGTGGTCGAATGGCCGCGTTCGCGCACCTGTTCCAGCGTTTCGTGAATATAGCGCTGGATGCCCGGAAACCGTTCGAAATAGCGGTCGATCATCGCCTGCGCCTCATCCGCGGTGGTGCCAAGGCGGGTGGCCAGCCCCCAGCGGCTGATGCCATAGAGGATGGCGAAATTGATCGTCTTGGCACGCCCGCGCGTGTCGCGGTTGACCTCACCAAACAGTTCCATCGCGGTGCGCGCGTGGATGTCCTGTCCCTGGGCAAAGGCTTCGCGCAATGCGGGCACATCAGCCATGTGCGCGGCCAGCCGCAATTCGATCTGGCTGTAATCCGCCGACAGCAGCACGTGGCCGGGCTCGGCGACGAACGCTTCGCGAATCTGCCGCCCGATTTCGGTGCGCACCGGGATGTTCTGCAAATTGGGATCGTTGGATGACATCCGCCCGGTCTGCGCGCCGACCAGCGAATAGCTGGTGTGGACGCGGCCGGTGCTGGGCTTGATCGCGGCCTGCAACGCGTCGGTATAGGTCGATTTCAACTTTGACAGCTGGCGCCATTCCAGCACCAGCGTGGCGACCTCTGCCCCTTGCGCGGCCAGCCCTTCCAGTATCGACTGGTCGGTCGAATATTGCCCGCTCTTGCCCTTTTTGCCGCCCTTGTAGCCCAGCCGGTCGAACAGCACGTCGCCCAGCTGTTTGGGGCTGCCGATGGTGAACGGCCCGCCGGCCTTGTCGTGGATCACGGCTTCCAGATCGGCGATGCGGTGCGCAAATTCGCCCGACAGCCGCGCCAGCTGTTCACGATCGACCTTGATCCCGGTCGCCTCCATCTTTGCGATCACCGGCACCAGCGGGCGATCGACGCGTTGATAGATACGCGTGCCGCCTTCGTCCGCCAGCCGTGGCGCCAGCTGTTGATGCAACCGCCAGGTTACCTCGGCATCTTCGGCGGCATAGCGCGTGGCATCGGCCATCGGCACTTCCGCAAACGAGATGGCCTTTTTGCCGGTGCCCGCGACATCCTTGAACGTGATCGTGGCATGGCCCAGGTGGCGCGTCGCCAGTTCGTCCATGCCGTGCCCCCACGGCGCCAGATCACCGCGCCCGGCATCCAGGCAAAAACTCATCACCATGGTATCGTCGATCGGCGCCACAGCCACGCCATGGCGGGCCAGCACGACCAGATCATATTTGATGTTCTGCCCGATCTTCAGCACCGCATCGCTTTCCAGCAGCGATTTCAGCAGCGCACAGGCCTGGGCGCGGTCGATCTGCACCGGCCCTTGGGCAAACATGTCGCCACCGCCGTGGCCCAGCGGGATATAACAGGCGGCGCCCGGCCCGACGGCCATGCTCACGCCCACCAGTTCGGCGCCGACAGCATCCAGCGCGCTGGTTTCGGTATCGATCGCCACCACGCCGGCGGCATACGCACGCGCGATCCACGCTTCGAGCGTGGCGACATCCTGCACACAGTCATAGGCGCCGGTGTCGATCGCCGGCCATTGGGGCGCCGACTGGCGGTCACCGGGTCGCCTGGCGTCGTCACCGGGGCCTGTGCCCGGCGCGCTGACACCGGCCTGGCCCGCCGGCGCATGGGCGGCGCGCGTACCCAGCTTTTTCAGCAGGCTGGAAAAGCCGTGCTCGCCCAGAAACGCCGCCAGCGGATCGGGCGGGATCGGCCCCAGCACGAAATCGTCGAGCGGAACCGGCAGGTCGCAATCCTCTTTAAGCGCCACCAGACGCCGTGACAGCCGCGCCATGTCGGCCTCGGCAATCAGGCTGTCACGCAATTTGCCCGGCTTCATCGTCGGGGCCGCGGCCAGCGCGGATTCCAGATCGCCGTTGTCCTGGATCAGCCTGGTCGCGGTTTTTGGACCGATGCCGCGAATCCCCGGCACATTGTCGACCGCATCGCCCATCAGCGCCAGCACATCGCCAACGCGCGCCGGTTCAACCCCGAATTTTTCGACCACTTCGGGGATAAAGATGCGCTGGTTCTTCATGGTGTCGAGCATGTCGACACGCGCGCCATCGGGGTTTTCGCCGACCAGCTGCATCAGGTCCTTGTCCGACGATACGATTGTCACGTCCCAGCCGCGGGCATGCGCGGCGCGCGCATAGGATGCGATCAGGTCGTCAGCCTCCAGCCCGGCCTGTTCGATGCAGGCCAGGCTGAACGCGCGGGTGGCATCACGGATCAGTGGGAACTGCGGCACCAGGTCTTCGGGTGCGGGCGGGCGGTTGGCCTTGTACGCAGGGTACATGTCGTTGCGAAAGGTGATCGACCCTTTGTCGAGAATCACCGCCAGGTGCGTCGGGCCATCGGCCGCGTGCAGGTCCTCGGCCAGTTTCCACAGCATGGTGGTATAGCCATAGACCGCCCCGACCGGGGTGCCCACCGGGTTGGTCAGCGGCGGCAACCGGTGATAAGCGCGAAAAATATAGGCCGATCCATCGACCAGATAGAGGTGGCTGCGGGGTTTGGTGGCGGCGTCCATGGTGATTTCTGTTACGGTAACCTGTGAATTTCGCCAGCGATGATTTTGCGCGAAACGGCGTAGGCGGGCGGGCCAAAACGGCTGGTCGCAGCTGAAAAACGCGCTGGCGCAGGACCCGAAGTGCGAAAAAAACCCTGCATTTCGCAACGGATATGACAAGGGTTGGACTAAGATTGCGTTCAAGGGTTGCAACGCGATGAATTGCCGATTAATTGACCTGCGAAGTCTATCGCCAGAGTAGGCTTTGCGGCTGGCGCTTGCCCGCCGCGGTTTCATTCAATCCAGGGATTGTAACGCATGCGCAAGCTCATCCTCGCCGCTGTTGCCGGCACTGCTTTTGCTCTCGCAGGCTGCTCGGAAACGAAGGCTCCGGAAGCAACCGAAGCCGCTGTTGAAGCGACCGACACCGGTGCCGCTTCGGACGTCGCTGCCGACGCCAGCTCAGAAGCTGCTGCCGATTCGAGCACTGCCGCAAAGATGTAATCCCTGCCCGCAAGGGCACGGTTACCGGCACGTCTTCGAGACGGAATTGAAAAGGAAGTCTGGCCGAAAGGTTGGGCTTCCTTTTTCGCGTTTGTTTTCCGGATGGCGTCGCCGCGATATGGCGCGCCCGGGTGGGCATAAAAAAGGCGCCAAATGGCGCCTTTTTCTTTGAATTTCAGGGGCTTGATTAGCGTCGGCTTTGCTGCATTTCCCCGCGTGGCAGCGTCTGGGCATAGCCGTCGTACAGCGCGCGGGTCACTTGCGCGATGGTGGTCGCATGCGCGGTATGCCCCTCTGGCCCGATCACAAAGATCGCCAGCGCCAGGTGCCGCCCGTCGGGCAGGCGGATGATGCCGACATCGTCGGTCACACCCTGCAAGGTGCCGGTCTTATGCGCAAACACCGTCCCGTCGGGCAGCCCGGCGCGCATGCGGTTCTTTCCCGTGCTGGTGCGGGTCATGGTGTCGAGCAGCACCGCGCGCGATTGCGGGCTGAGCGCGCCGCCGCGATCGATGGCTGCCAGCAGCGACAACATCGCGCGCGGCGTGCTGGCGGTCGGGGTGTCCAGCGTGGCGACCGGGTTGATTCGGCCGTCATCGCGCACCAGCGTGGCCATCGTGCTGTCCAGATGCTGGCCGGCAATGCCATTGCGGGCCAGCCAGGCGTTGACCACGCCCACACCGCCCACCGCGGTGATCAACCCGTCGGTGGCGTGGTTGTCGCTGCGCGTGATCATCAGTTCCATCAACTGCTGCGCCGACATCACCGGGCCGGGGCGCAGCGCCGCGTTGGCGGTATGTTCGCCGCGTTCGGCCACTGGCATCATCATCGGCAATGCCTGGTCCAGCCGGAAACGGCCCTGTTCCACGCCCGACAGGAATGTCCCGGCCACCGCGATCTTGGCCGTGCTGGCCATGGGAAAAGGCATGTCGGCGTTGATCAGCACTTGCCCGCTGCCGTCAAGATCGGCGGCGGCCACGCCGATGCGGCCACGCGAATGCAGCGTTATCGCCTGAACCGCCTGTTGAATAGCCAGGTCGCGCTGGTCCTGCATGGTGACTGGCATGGTCACCGGCGCACGGCCCTGCACCACCGGTGTCGCCACCAGCAGCGCCGGACTGCCCACCAGCGCGGCAGCCAGCAGCGCCAGGTTGCGCAAACGCATTGTCCGTTTCACCATGATCAACCCTGTTACCCGCGCATCATGACCGCGCCATGACCCCTGCGGTATATACCCATAGTGTATCTAACTGATTGCGATTCGCGGGGAAAGCCCCTGCGCAATCATCCGGACGCGGTTGGCGGGCAATCCGGCGGGATGCAGCCGCTGCGGCGCCCGCCAGACCCCGCCCGACCATGCCCGAATCCAAATCAGCGCTGGACTTTAATCGGTCGATTAAGGATATCACGGGGTCACTGCCATGACCCACGACCTGCAAAGGGATGCAACGATCGCACACACCGCTGACCTGGGGACCGATTCGCTGGCCGATCTGGCGGTTGCGCTGGAACGCGCGCTGGCGCGTGCCGGGCGCCACGGCGCGGTCACCGCGCTGCGGCGGCTGTCGGGTGGTGCCAACATGGAATCGTGGCTGTTTACCTGCGGCACCGATCCGCTGGTGCTGCGCCGCGCCCCGTCTGCACAATGGCTGGCTGGCCGCGCGCTGGACATGGCGGGAGAGGCGCGGGTGATTCGCCACGCCGTCGCCGGCGGCGTGCCCGCGCCCGAAGTGGTGCTGGAACTGGTGCCCGAAGACGGATTGGGCATCGGCTTTGTGATGGTTGCACTGGCCGGCAGCGCCGATCCGGAACTGGCGCTGAGCTCGCCGCCGTCGCTGGCCGCCGAAATCGCCGGTGCGATGGCGCGGATCCACGCGCTGGACCCGGCCGGTGCCGATCATCTGCCCGTACTGGAAACGGCCGCCGGGGTTGCGCAGCTGGCGGCGCAGTTTGACGCCGCCGGGGGTGATCGGCCGATCATCGCGCTGGGGCTGGCGTGGCTGCGCGCGCATGTGCCGCCGCCGGTGCCGCATCGTTGCGTGGTGCATGGCGACCTGCGCATCGGCAATGTGATGGTGGCCGATGGGCGGTTGACGGGCGTGCTCGATTGGGAACTGGCGCACCTGGGCGACGGGCATGAAGATCTCGCCTATGGCTGCATGACGGTATGGCGGTTCGGCCGGCTGGACAAACAGGGCCTGGGCCTGACCGATGTGGCGACGCTGGCCAATGCCTATACGGCGGCGGGTGGCGAACCGTTTGATGCCGCGCGGTTCCGGTTCTGGCTGGTCTATCGCACGGTGTGGTGGGCGCTGGGTTGCCTTGAAATGGGGCGGGCATGGCGGTCGGGGGCGGATCGTTCGCTCGAACGCGTGGTGGTATCGCGCCGCGCGGCAGAGCAAGAGCTTGATCTGCTGCTGCTGCTGGAAAGCGACGCGCCACAGGCGGAACGGTTGCGCGCACTGCCTGCCGCCCAACCGCCGCCCGTGCCAGCCGACGGCGAAGCGCAGGCTGGCGAAATTCTGACCGCGATTGCCGAATGGCTGGCGACCACGGTAAAGCCGCGGCTGGATGGCCGCGAACGCTGGGAACTGGCGGTGGCGCGCAATGCGCTGGGCATCGTGCAGCGTGACATCGCCGCGCGGCCTTCGCCGTGTGATCGCCCGCTGGCCGATGCCATTCTGGCGGTTACCACCGGGTTGGCCACGCCCGGGCTGCTGGCCGATCTGCGCCGCCGCGCATTGACCACGCTGGCCGCCGACATGCCGAAATATCCGGCGCTGGCCCTGGCCCGCGCGCAGTGGGAGCACGCCTGATGGATTTTGACCTGCCCGCCGACCTCATCGCCTATCTGGCCGAGCTCGACGCGTTTATCGCCGCGGAAATTACCCCGCTGGAACAGGCGGATGACAACATCCGCTTTTTCGACCACCGTCGCGAATGGGCACGCACCGATTTCGACAACGGCGGCCTGCCGCGCCACGAATGGGAGGCTTTGCTGGCGCAGGCCACCGCACGCGCCGATCTGGCGGGCCACTGGCGGTTTTCCGCGCCGAAAAAATACGGCGGCAAAGACGGATCAAACCTGTGGATGGCGGTGATCCGCGAACATTTCGCCGCAAAGGGCCTGGGCCTGCACAACGATCTGCAGAACGAACATTCGATCGTCGGCAATTTTCCGTTTGTGGCGATGTTCGAACATTTCGGCACACCCGCCCAGCAACAGGAATTCATCTTTGGCGGGTTTGAACGCACCCGTCGCACGGCATTCGGCCTGACCGAGCCCGATCACGGATCGGACGCCACGCATATGGAAACCGTCGCCGTGCCCGAAACCCGCGATGGCGTGGCCGGCTGGCGGATCAATGGCGAAAAGATGTGGACCACCGGCATGCACGTGGCCACGCATTGCGCGACCTTTGCCCGCACCAGCGGCGCAGCCGGCGATGCGCGCGGGATCACCTGTTTCCTGGTCCCCAGCCCCACGCCCGGGCTGGTGATCGAAGAATACCTGTGGACTTTCAACATGCCGACCGACCACCCGCGCGTGTCGTTCACCGATGTGTGGGTGCCCGACAGCGCGACCCTGGGCCCCATCGGCGGCGGGCTGGCGATTGCGCAAAGCTTTGTGCACCAGAATCGCATCCGGCAGGCGGCATCATCACTGGGTGCGGCCACCTTCTGCATCGACGAATCGGTGCGCTATGCGCGCGCGCGAAAGCCGTTCGGGGCGGATCTGGCGCACAACCAGGCGATTCAGTTTCCGCTGGTCGAACTGGCGACGCAGGCCGAAATGCTGCGGCTGCTGATCCGCAAGACCGCGTGGGACATGGACCGGATGGACCACAAACAGATCGAACGCGAACTGTCGGACAAAGTGTCGATGTGCAATTACTGGGCCAACCGGCTGTGTTGCGAAGCCGCCGACCGCGCGATGCAGGTGCACGGCGGCATCGGCTATTCCCGCCACAAACCGTTTGAACACATCTATCGCCACCACCGCCGCTATCGCATTACCGAAGGATCGGAAGAGATCCAGATCCGCAAAGTGGCCGGATTCCTGTTCGGCTATATGGGCCCGAACAAGGCGCGGTTTGCGGCTGAAGCCTGAACGCGGAACAGCCCCGCTCGATGGGAGCGGGGCCGTTGCAATTTTACGCAAAACGTCGTCCTGCGCGGGGCGTCACGCCCCGACGGCGGCCTTCAGATCGTCGACCAGGTCGGTGCGTTCCCACGGGAAGGTTTCGCCTTCGGGCTTGCGGCCGAAATGGCCATAGGCGGCGGTGACGGCATAGATCGGCTTGTTCAGCGCCAGGTTGACGCGGATGCCGCGCGGGGTCAGCCCGCCCAGGCGGTCGCGCGCCACCGCGGCCACGGCGACCTCCAGATCGCCATCGGGCACCACGCCGGTGCCGTGGGTGTCAATATACAGCGACAGCGGCGCCGAAACCCCGATGGCATAGGCCACCTGGATCGTGCAGCGCCTGGCCAGCCCGGCGGCCACCACGTTCTTGGCCAGATAGCGTGTGACATAGGCGGCAGAACGATCGACCTTGGTCGGGTCCTTGCCCGAAAATGCGCCGCCGCCATGCGGGCTGGCGCCACCGTAGGTGTCAACGATGATCTTGCGCCCGGTCAGCCCGGCGTCGCCATCGGGGCCACCGATTTCAAAACTGCCGGTCGGGTTGATGTGATAGACGGTGTGGTCGGTCAGCAGGCTGGCGGGGATCACCTTGGCGATCGCGGCCTTGACCCAGGCATTCAGTTCCGCGCCCTTTTCGCCTTCGTCCCAACCGGCCTTGTGCTGGGTGGATACGACGATTGCGGTCGCTTCGACCGGCTGGCCGTCGGCAAAGCGCAGCGTGACCTGGCTTTTGGCATCGGGTTCCAGAAACGGCGCGGCGCCCGAATGGCGGTCATTGGCCAGCTGCTGCAGGATCTTGTGGCTGTAATCGAGCGTCGCCGGCATCAGATCGGGGGTTTCGTCGCAGGCAAACCCGAACATGATGCCCTGGTCGCCGGCGCCTTCGTCCTTGTTGGCGCTGGCATCGACGCCCTGCGCAATATGCGCCGATTGCGGGTGCAGGTTGTTTTCAAACCGGAACGTCTGCCAGTGGAACCCGGCCTGTTCGTAACCGATGCGGCGCACGGTGGCGCGCACAGCGGCTTCGACTTCTTCGGGCACGCCGGGGGCCCAGTTGCCGGCCTCATCCATGATGCCCAGCCCGCGGATTTCACCGGCCAGCACCACCAGCTGCGTGGTGGTCAGCGTTTCGCAGGCGATCCGCGCCTCCGGGTCCTTGGCCAGGAACAGATCGACGACCGCGTCGCTGATCTGGTCGGCGACTTTGTCGGGATGACCTTCGGACACGCTTTCGGAAGTGAAAAGATAATCGCTGCGCATGGCTACACCATATAAAGGTTTCTTTATGTGATGTGCTTTAGCGCCCTCGGCGGCGGCTGGCAACCAGCCCTGACAAAAGAACCGCTATGCCCCAGCAAAGCGACAGCATGTTGCCCGTCTGCGCAAACAGCGTGGGCGGCCGCGCCGCCGGCACGCGGCCATCCACACGCCCGGCCACGCCATGCGCCAGCGATTGGCGCACCACCCCACCGGCATCGATCACCGCGCTGATCCCGGTGGTGGTCGACCGCAGGATCGGCAATCCTTCTTCAATCGCGCGCAACCGCGCCTGCGCCAGATGCTGCGGCGGGCCCCAGCTGCCGAACCAGCCATCGTTGGACGGGTTGAACAGGTAATCGGGGCGATGCGCACGATCGACGACGTGGCCCGGAAACACGATTTCATAGCAGATCTGAAACCCGACCCGCCCAAATCCTCCATTCGCCACCGGCGCAAAGGCAATCGTGCGCGGGCCTGGCCCGGCGATGAAATCCAGATCACCGCCCACCAGCCGCGACAGCCCGATCGGCGTCAGCCAGTCGCGCATCGGCAGATATTCGCCATAGGGCACCAGATGCGCCTTTGCATAACTGCCGCGAATCGCCCCGGTCTGATCGATCAGCGTGATCACGTTCCACGCGCCCGTAACCTGGCGCCCGGTGATCGCCAGATCGGTCGCCCCGGTCATCAACAGGCTGTGGTCACCCGCGACCAGCCCCAGCCGCCGCCGCGCCAGCGCGGGATCACCGGCATAGGTCGTCGCGCCGTACCAATATGGGTCATAGCCGGGACGCAGGTAATCGGGCACCGCGCCTTCGGGCCACAGCACCACGCGCGGGCCGGTGCCATCGGCGGCAATCCGATTCGACAGGTTCGCCATGGTGCGAAAGGTGCTTTCGTACAGCAGCGGATTGTTGATCTGGTCCTGCGCGATGGCGGGCTGCACCAGTGTATAGGCCAGCGTGCTGTCGCGGGGATCGCCGCCCAGCGGCAGCAGCATCAGGATGACCGGTGCCACGGCTGCGGTGAGCGCGCTGGCACGACGCCCATCGCGCCAGGTCTGCCAGGCCGTGTGCCATAGCCCCGCCATCAGCACGACCAGACCAGACAACGCATAAGTGCCGCACCAGGCCGCGATCCGCGCCAGGCCGGGACGGTCAAACGGCCCCAACGTGACTGCGCCCAGCGGATTCCACGGAAAACCGGTAAACACCCAGCCGCGCAACCATTCGGTCACGATCCAGCCGGCGGCCAGCGCCGGCACCAGCGCGATCCCGGTGCGGCGGCGCAACACCCACGCGCCCAGCACCGCCAGCAGCGGATAGACCGCCAGATACAGCGCCAGCAGCACGACCGCGATCCAGCCCAGCCACGCGGGCATCTGCGCCTGATAGGTAAACGCGGTGGCGATCCACCCGTTGCCGGCCGAAAACAGCCCGACCCCGAACAACCAGCCAATCAGCGCGGTTTCGCGCGCACGCGTTGTGCGCGCCACCATCCCGATCAGCACCGCCACGGCCAGTAGCGTGGCCGGCCACAGCATCAGCGGCTGAAACCCGGTCGCCGCGACCGCGCCCGCCACCAGCGGCGCCAGCACACGGATCAGCGTGGAACGCCGGCCCGGGCCATCCGCAATGGCGTGGTCGCGCATGGCGCGGCGGAACCCGGATCAGTCTTCGGCAGCGGGCTGCGTTTCAGGCAGCGGGTTTTTGCGCGGGCGGCCGCGCTTTTTGGGTGCAGGTGCGGCATCGGCCGGTGCACCGGCATCCGCGACGATCGCGGCAGGGGCGGGAGCAGGGGCGGCAGCGATCGGTTCGGCAAACAGTTCGGCTGTACGCGCACGCGGCATGCGCAGGCGTTCGGTCCGCGCCGGGGCCTTTTCGCTGTCGCCGCTGTCGGCGCGCGGGCCGATGGCGGGGGGCAGGCTGGACGGATCAAACCGCAGCGCCGGTTCCACCACTGGTTCGACCGGGGCGCGCTGAGCTTCGGGGCGCTGGGTATCGGCGCGTGGAACGTCAGCACGCGGATTGTCGTTGCGCTGATAATCGTCGCGCTGGTTGTCATTGCGCTGGTTGTCATTGCGCTGCACACGCGGCGCATCGCCATCGTTGCGGCGGCCGGTGTGCCGGTCATTGCGGCCGCGCGGGCCGCGTGGCCCGCGCGCATCGCGGATGAACGGGTTGTCCGACGCGGGCGAAATCGGTTCGCCCTCTGCCGCGCGGGTGCCCTCGGCCGGTGCCTGATCGTTGCCCGGTTCGGGGGTGAAGCTGCGCGGTTCGCGGTTTTCGCGCGGTTCGCGGTTTTCACGGGGTTCGCGGTTGTCACGGGATTCGCGCTGGCCGTTGCGATCGCGGGTGTCGCGGTATTCGCGTGGTTCGCGCTCATCACGGCGCGGTTCGCGCTCTTCCCGGCGGGGTTGGGGCACGCGTTCAAAGGTCGGGAAATCGGGGTCCATCGATTCTTCGCCGATGTCCTCGTCGCCGTCCTGGTCCTGCCAGCGGTCACCGCTGACGCTGCCGCCGGCGGGATAGGGCTGGCCGGTTGGCGCCCCGCCATTCTGGCGCGCGCGCTGTTCATCCTGGCGAACACGGGCATCGGCCAGCACGCGGAAATAATGGTCGGCAAATTGCAGATAGTATTCCGCCTGCACGCGGTCGCCATTCATATGGGCATCCTGCGCCAGCTTGCGATACTTTTCCAGCAACTGGGGGGCATTGCCCCGCGCGCGGCTGTCAATCCGGTTGATCTGGCTGTTGCCGTTTTGCGGACGGCCATTGCTGTTAGGGCTGCTATTGCCGCGACCGCGCCGACGGTTGTTACCACGATTGTTGTTCAAGTCAGGCACGTCCTTGTTTCGAAAGGCTTTGTTTCCGGGCACATCCAATGATCTTGGGATAGCCCAGATGCAGCGCAACCTTTGCCTATGCATCCCGCGCGCATCATGGCGGGCGGGTTAGTCCCAGCATCTGCCTTGCGCCGATAAAACCTGGCCAAGCCGTGCAAATGGTGGAGCAGACCTGGGTGGGCAGTTCCGGGCGGGAAGCAATCGTCCACCCCAACGTCTTTGGCGGTAATTAGTGGCGGTATGGTGGCTTGCCAAGTGAAATGTTTGGTCAAATTTGGGGTATTTGGTCGATTTCAACAACAATTTCGATCGCGCGGGGGCGTCCGGCCAGATCGGTGTGACACTGCGCGGCCAAACCGGCCGCCCTTGCCAGCGCCATCACGGCGTCGCCTTGTGTCCAGCCGATCTCGATCATGGCGGTCCCGTCTGGCGCCAGCAGCGCGCGCAATTGCGGGATCAGGCGCCGATAATCATCAAGGCCATCGGCCCCGGCAAACAGCGCCTCGGGCGGTTCATACCCGGCAACCGACCGGTCGAGCACTGCGCCGCTTTCGACATAGGGCGGGTTGGCCAGCACCAGATCAAACTGCCCCAGATTGCGCGCCCAGCCGGGCTCTGCCCAATCGGCATGGATCAACCGCGCGCGGGCTGCCAGCCCCAGCCGGTCGGCATTGGCCTGCGCCACGGTCAGCGCGGCCGGCGACCGGTCGATGCCGATGCCCTGCGCCGTCGGCCATTGGTGCAGCGCCGCCAGCAGCAGCGCGCCCGATCCGGTGCCAAGATCGATCACGCGCGCCGGTGGGTGGCCGTGCAGCCGGTCGACCGCCGCCGCGATCAGCGTTTCGGTATCGCCGCGCGGGATCAGCACCGCCGGATCGACCAGCAGGTCGATCCCCCAGAACGGCTGGCTGCCGATGATATAGGCCACCGGTTCGCAGGCCAGGCGCCGTTCGACCAGGGCACAAAAGCGGTCGGGCACGGGATCGTGCATGTGGCGCATGATCAGGTCGGACCGCGTCACCCCCAGCGCATGCGACATCAGCAGTTCGGCATCCAGCCGCGCGGTGTCGCTGACCGGCGCGAGATCGCGCGTGGCCGTGATCAGCGCCGCTTTGACCACCAGGGCCGCCGGCATATCCGCCATCAGGCGTCCATCGCCGCCAGCCGTTTGGCCTGGTCCTCGGCAATCAGCGCGTCGATCAGTTCGCCGAGGCCGGTGCCCGCCAGCACTTCGGGCAGGCGGTGCAGCGTCAGGTTGATGCGGTGGTCGGTCACGCGGCCTTGCGGAAAATTATAGGTGCGGATGCGTTCGGACCGGTCGCCCGATCCGACCATCGCGCGGCGCGCCTCCGCCTCGGCATCCTGGGCCTGGGCGCGGCGCTGGTCGAACAGGCGGGTGCGCAACACTTGCAGCGCCTTGGCCTTGTTCTTGTGCTGGCTGCGCTCGTCCTGCTGGATGACCACGATGCCGGTGGGCAGATGGGTGATGCGCACCGCCGAATCGGTGGTGTTGACATGCTGCCCGCCCGCGCCCGACGCACGATAGATGTCGATTTTCAGGTCCTTGTCATCGACCGTCATGTCCACTTCGTCGGGTTCGGGCAGCACCGCCACGGTGGCGGCAGAGGTGTGGATGCGCCCCCCGCTTTCGGTGACCGGCACGCGCTGTACGCGGTGCACCCCGCTTTCGTATTTCAACCGGGCAAACACGCCGGTGCCGGCGATATGCGCCACCACTTCCTTGAACCCGCCGATGTCGCTGGCGCTGACCGAGATCAGTTCGACCTGCCATCCCTGTTCGGCGGCAAAGCGTTCGTACATGCGGTACAGATCGGCGGCGAACAGCGCGGCTTCATCCCCGCCGGTCCCGGCGCGGATTTCCAGCATCGCGGGGCGGGCATCGGCAGTATCGCGCGGCAGCATGGCCAGCGCCAGCGCGCGTTCGGCCTGCGGCAATTCGGCGCGGATGCGCGCAACCTCTTCGTCGGCCAGCGCGCGCATATCGGCATCGCTGTCGACCATCGCGGCCAGATCAGCCAGTTCGGCACGCAGGCCCTGCACGTGGATGGCGGTGCGGGCCACCGGCTCCAGCTCTGCATAATCGCGGCTGGCGGTGATGAACGCATCGCCTTCCAGCGTGCCCGATGACAGCCGCGCCTCCAGCTCGGCAAAGCGGGCCGCCAGTTGTGCCAGGCGCGAATCCGCAATGCTCATGCCGCGCCGTCTGCCCCCAGCAGCGTGCGCACTTGCGCGGCCAGTGCCGTATCGCCGCGCAGCCGCCAGCGTGGGGCGCCATCGGCCAGCGACAGGCCAGCCAGCAATTTCGCCGGAATTTTGGTGGCCTTGTCATAGCGTTTGCGGGGGGACCCGGTCGCGACCAGTTCGCCCGACAGCCCGGCATGGCGCAGCGCCGCCAGCGCCGCCATCGCCGCATCAATCGCCGCATCGTCCTCCACCGCGATCACCACATCGGCGGCAGGCACATCGCGCTGGCCGACCAGCATCGCCAGCCGTTCGATCCCCGCTGCCCAGCCAACCGCCGGGGTGGGCGGGCCGCCCAATGCCTCGATCAATCCGTCATAGCGCCCGCCGCCCAGCACGGTGCCCTGCGCGCCCAGCCGGTCGGTAACGAATTCAAACGCGGTGTGGCGGTAATAATCCAGCCCGCGCACCAGCGCTGGCGCGCGCACCCATGCCACGCCGGCGGCCGCCAGCCCGGCGGTCACCCGGCCAAAAAAGTCCTGCGCTTCATCGGTCAGGAAATCGTCGATGCGCGGCGCGGCGGCGGTAAACGGTTTGTCGCGCGGGTCCTTGGAATCGAGAATGCGCAGGGGATTGCGTTCCAGCCGGTCCTGCGAATCCTCGCTCAGGTCGCCGCGATGGTCGCGGAAATAGCTGACCAGCGCGGCGCGCCACGCCTCGCGGCTGGCACCATCACCCAGCGTGTTCAACTGCAACGTCACGCCATCGGCAATCCCCAGGTCGCGCAGCAGATGGTCGGCCATCGCCAGCAATTCGACATCGACCGTGGGATCGCCCGATCCGATCACTTCGGCATCCAGCTGGTGGAACTGGCGATAGCGGCCCTTTTGCGGGCGTTCATAGCGGAACAGCGGCCCGTGGGTGGCCACGCGCAGCGGCGCATGCTGTTGCCAGCCATTGGTCAGGTACGCGCGGGCGATGCCGGCGGTGAATTCGGGGCGCAGCGTCAGCGATTCGCCGCCGCGATCGTCGAACGAATACATTTCCTTGGAAACGACGTCGGTGGTTTCGCCCAGGCTGCGCGAAAACACCGCGGTCTTTTCAAACACCGGCATTTCGACGCGGCGAAAGCGGTACAGGCGGTGGATGCGCGCAAAGGTTTCGACGACAAAGCCGAATGCCTCTGCATCTGGCCCCAGGATATCCTGGGTGCCGCGAATGGCCTGCGGCGTTTCGGGCCGCGCGCCGTCCTTCTGGGGGCCGTCGCTGGCCGGGCTGTCGTTCGGGGTGGTGTCTGTGGGGGCGCTCATGCCGCTGGCGCTTAGCGGAACGGCGGGCAGAATAAAAGGCGGCGGGCAGCCCGGCGTGACGGTTGCGTGACGTGCACGATCTTGCCATGAACACGGGCATGAACAAACTTTCTCTGCTGCTCGCCTCTGCGCTGACCGCGCTCCTTGCCACCGGTGCCGGCCAAAACGCGCTGGCCCAGGTCCAGCCTGCGACCAATACCTTGCCGATGGCGGTGCCGGTCACCCGCGTGGTGCCCGATCCGCGCGATGTACCCTTTCCCGGCACGATCGCGCTGGATATCGATGCCACCGACAACACCACCGGGGTGTACCGGGTGACCGAAACGATCCCGGTTGCGGCCGATGCGCGCCAGCTGACGCTGTTGCTGCCCGAATGGATTCCCGGCCATCACAGCCGTTCGGGGCTGCCGGCCGAACTGGTGGGCGTGCATTTCACCGCCGATGGCAAGGATCTGCCCTGGCACCGCGATTCGGTGGATGTGTTTGCCTATATCGTTGATCTGCCGGTGGGCACGCAGACGGTGGTGGCAAAGTTCATCCACACCCCGCCGCAGCATGCCGAACCCGGCGACCGGGTGACCATGACGCGCGACATCATCAATCTGCAATGGGATCACATGGCGCTCTATCCCGCCGGGCATTATGTGCGGCAGGTGCGGATCAAGCCCACCGTCACGTTCCCCGACGGCTTTACCGCCTATACCGCGCTCGATGGCAAAGTGGTGAAGGACGGGCGTGTCAGCTGGGATGTAACCGATTACGAAACGCTGGTCGATTCGCCGATCTTTGCCGGGCGTTACACCCGTCGGTTCCCGATTGGTGACAACGTGTTCCTGGATGCAGTGGCTGACAAGCCGGACTCGCTGGTGATCGCGCCTGAAAACCTGGAAACCTATCGCGACCTGGTGAAGGAAGCGGACGCCGCATTTGGCGCGCGCCATTTCGACCACTATGATTTCCTGCTGGGGCTGACCGACAAGTTGAGCGGGATCGGGCTGGAACACCACCGGTCGAACGAAAGCACCTATATTCCCAAGGCGTGGACCGACTGGGCCGGCAGCGACTGGGATCGAAACGTGGTGCCGCACGAATATTCGCATTCGTGGGATGGGAAATACCGTCGCCCGGCGCAGTTGTGGACCCCCGATTACCGCCAGCCGATGGTTGATGATCTGTTGTGGGTGTACGAAGGCCAGACACAGTTCTGGGGCCTGGTGCTGGCGGCGCGGTCGGGCGTGCAGTCAAAGGCGATGGTGCTGGCCGAACTGGCGACTTATGCCGGTGGCTTTACCGCCACCGCGGGGCGTGAATGGCGGTCGGTCGCGGATACCAC
Organism: Novosphingobium sp.; assembly: GCF_040398825.1. Lineage (GTDB taxonomy): Bacteria > Pseudomonadota > Alphaproteobacteria > Sphingomonadales > Sphingomonadaceae > Novosphingobium. Next base: position 39,798 of record NZ_JBBATI010000001.1, on the reverse strand, counting down.
CGCCGATCCGATCTTTGCCTCACGCCGGCCCAAACCGTTCCCGTCGATGTCGCGCGGAGAGGATTATTATACCGAAGGCGCGCTGGTGTGGATCGAGGCGGACCAGATCATCCGCGATGGCACCCAGGGCCTGCGCGGTATCGATGATTTTGCCCACCTGTTCTATGGCACGCGCAATGGCGATTGGGGCGTGCTGCCCTATACCCGTGCCGATGTGGTGGCCACGCTCAATGCCGTCTATCCACATGACTGGGATGGTTTTTTCAAAACGCGGATCGAAACGCCGGGGCAACCGGTGCCGCTGGGCGGGATCGAACGCGGCGGATACCACCTGGTGTGGAAAGACACGCCCAACCCCTATGACCAGGGCCGCATGACCGAGGCGAAGTCGCTGGGCCTCAGCTATTCGCTGGGCGTGACGCTGGATCGCGAAGGCAAAGTGCTGTCGACGCTGTGGGGCAGTCCCGCGTTTGGCGCGGGGATCGTCCCGGGCAGCCAGGTGGTGGCGGTCAATGGCGATGCCTATGACGCCGATGTGATCAAGGCGGCAGTGACCGCGGCCAAGGACAGCACCAAATCCGTTGCGCTGCTGGTCAAACGCGACGGGCATTTCGACACGGTATCGTTGGCCTGGCACGGCGGCTTGCGCTATCCGTGGCTGGAACGCGATGCTGCGGCAAAGGGCCCGGGCGGGCTTGATCGCCTGCTGGCGCCGCATCGCGCAGCGGCAGCGCACTGACCCCGCGCAAGGAGACGCCGCAAGTGGAGCAAGTGAACGGCAGCGAGGCTCGGTCTCCGCTCGCCGGGCGTATGCAATCAGGGCTGGGGCAATGGCTTGCCCCGCCACGGTTCCTGATGTTCATGGCGCTGTTTCCGGCCGGGGTGTGGGTTTGGCATGCGTTGGGGCATGACGTGACCGATGCGCTGGACCTGGGGTTTGATGGCGCGGCGCTGGTGTTTCTGATCAGCCTGGTGCCGCTGTTTCTGACGCGGTGCGATACCGCATCGATGCGGCGCCATGCCGCGGAAAACGATGCCAACCGCGTGGTGGTGCTGTCGGTTACCACGCTGCTGACGGTGGTGATCCTGGCAGCGATTGCGGGCGAAGTGCCGCATATCGCGCATGGCGGGCGGGTGGTGCTGGCCAAGGTGATTGCCACGCTGGCGCTGACCTGGCTGTTCGCCAACGCGGTCTATGCGCTGCATTACGCGCATGTCTATTACAGCGCGGGTGACGTGGCGAACGAAGACCAGCGCGGGCTGGAATTTCCCGGGGGTGAAGATCCGGACTACCTCGATTTCGTCTATTTCGCGTTCACGCTGGGCATGACGTTTCAGACCGCGGATGTGGCGATGACCGGCAAACCGATCCGGCGCATCGCCATTTTGCACGGGTTTGCCGCATTTGTTTACAATATCGGGGTGATCGCGTTCACCATCAATGCCATCGGCGGGGCGGCCGGGTGACCACGATCCTCATACCAAATTCGGAATGACGCCCAAGTTTTGTTGCGGCGCAACACAACGCGGGCTAATGGCCGCAACAATACAGCAACCGGTCCTGACAGGACACACACAAGCACACCAGCAGATAAGGGCACACAATGCGTATCGACATGATCCCGACTGGCGAAAATCCCCCGGAAAGCCTGAACGTCGTCATCGAGGTGCCGGTCGGCGGTGAACCGGTGAAGTACGAATTCGACAAGGCATCGGGCGCGCTGTTTGTCGATCGTATCCTGCACACGCCGATGCGCTATCCCGCCAACTATGGCTTTGTGCCGCACACGCTGTCGCCCGATGGCGATCCGCTGGATGCGCTGGTGATCGCGCGTTCGCCGTTCGTGCCCGGATCGGTGGTGCGCGCGCGCCCGATCGCGGTGCTCAACCTCGAAGACGAACACGGCGGCGATGAAAAGCTGATCTGCGTGCCCGACGACAAGACCTTTCCCTATTATGCCGACGTGCTGGAAAAGGGCGACCTGCCCGAAATCGTGCTGCTGCAGATCGAACACTTCTTCACGCACTACAAGGATCTGGAAAAGGAAAAGTGGGTGCGCGTCGGCACCTGGGGCGGCGCCGATGACGCGCGCCGGATCACCGTAGAGGCGATCGAACGTTACAACGCGGCCAAGACCGTGGATTGATTGATTTCGAGACCTGAACCAATCAAATCCAGACAAACCCCGCTCGTCCTGAGCCTGTCGAAGGACACGCGCGACCTTGGCCCCGGGTAATCAACCCTTCCCGGGGCAAATGCCAGCGCGTATGCTTCGACAGGTTCAGCACGAACGGGTAACAGATTTACAAGTTGTGGTTCAATCGCCCGCCACGGTCATCCCGTCGATGCGCAGCGTCGGCACATCGATGCCGTGGATCACTTCCAGATCGTTGGCGGCCACCAGTGCGGCAAACATGTCGATCAGGTTGCCGGCCACGGTGAATTCGGCAATCGGTTCACCGATCACCCCGCCGGTAATGCGGTATCCGCTGGCGCCACGGCTGTAATCGCCGGTCACCCCGTTTACGCCGCTGCCGATCAGTTCGGTGACATAGACGCCCTCGGCAATGTCGGCGATCAGCTGCGCCGGGCTCAACGTGCCGGGCGACAGCGTGACGTTGCCGGTGCTGACATGCGGTGCGCCCGATCCGCCGCGACCGGCATGGCCGGATGGCGCCAGGCTCAATTGCCGCGCGGCGGCCGAATCCATCAGCCAGCCGGTCAACCGCCCCTGTTCGACCAGCGCGCGTGCCGCGGTCGGCAGGCCTTCGCCATCGAACGGGCGTGACCGCAGCCCGCGCCGCACATGCGGATCGTCCAGAATGGTGATGGCGCTGTCGAACAGCTGTGCGCCATCGCGATCGAGCAGGAAACTGGCGCGGCGGGCAATCGATGCACCGTTGATCGCCCCGATCAGATGCCCGACCAGCGATGATCCCACGCGCGGATCGAACACCACCGGCATCGCCCCGCTGCGCATGCGCCCGGGGTTTACCCGGCGGGTGGCGCGTGTTGCAGCCTCTTCCCCGATGGCCGCCAGGTCGCGCAGGTCGCTGGCGTGGCGTGCGGACGTATAGGCGTAATCGCGCTGCATCGTGCTGCCTTCGCCGGCGACCACGCTGGCGGATATGCCATGGCTGCTGGCCGCATAAGCTCCGGTAAAACCGTGGCTGGTGGCCAGCGCAAACACCGATCGCCCGCTGCTGGCGCTGCCGCCGTTGCTGTTGGTGACGCCCGGCACTGCCAGCGCGGCGGCCTCCACCGCCTCGGCCATCCGGCGCAACGCCATTGGCTCGGCCTCTCCGCCGTCGTCCAGATCGAGCGCGGGCGGCATATCGCGCAACAACAGCCCGGCGTCGGCCAGCCCGGCAAAACGGTCGGGCGGGGCCAGCCGCGCCATTGCCACCGCGCGCTGCGCCAGTTCGTCCAGCGCGGCATCGCCCAGGTCGGTCGAACCGATCGAGGCGGAGCCGCCGCCGGCAAACACGCGCAAGCCGATATGTTCGGATTCAGACCGCTCCACATCCTCCAGCGCGCCCAGTCGCACGGTCACGCTTTGCGATGCATTGGCGAGATAGACGGTATCCCCCGCTTCGGCGCCAGCCGCCTCGGCCCGGCGCAACAGCGCCACGCAACGGTCTTTGGCTTCGTCAGGAGAAAGCATCGGTCAGGGTGATCCCATTAATGTGTTTGACCCGAAACTATCGTTTCGGGAAGTCGGCACCGGCCCGCTCCCCGCGACGAAGAGCACGAAAACGTCCGGGGGACGTTTTCGCTGAGGAGCCGACCACCCAACGATAGTACCCTATGGGTGGTCGGGTGGGGGAGCGGGCCGGTGCCGACTTCGAGACGCGCTCTTTCGCGCGTTTCGTTTCAAACAACAAGGGATCAGCGCTTAACCCGGCACCGCCGGCAGTTCAGCCGGCCAGCGAAACGAACGCCTTGAACAAACCGGTTATCGCAAACGGCAACCCGATCGCGAACAGCCACACCGACAGCTGGTCGCGGCGGAACAGCGGCCGCAGTGCTGGGTCGGCTGCGGCCAGATCGTCCAGGCCTTCCCAGTGGCGTTCGTAATGGCGGAACAGCGGGATGATCCCCGCCACCAGCACGACCAGCGCAAACAGCGGCAGCATCGATGCGTCCTGCCCGGTCATCACCTCAACCGTCACGAAGATCTGCAGTGCGGTATAGACCAGCAGCGCATAGGCCACGGTATCGCTCATCCGCTTGCGCCAGTCGAGCCGGCGTTGCGGTTGGGCATGGTGCCCGGCGTTCGCAGATGGCGCCGCTGCCGGCCGTGCGGCGCGGTCGCGTGTCAACATGGACGGTGCAGTGGCTTTTGCCATCATCTCGGTCCTTCTCTCCAGACCGCCAATAAATCACGCGCGATGCCCGATGGCAAGCCTGTTTGCTGGCGGGGGAAAAGGCGTGCGCGATGCCGGCGGTGAGCGGGCGCATGCGTGCGGCGCGCGATCATGCACAAATCCTGCCAGATCAGCTACGGCGGGCTTTGCCACCGCGCGCAGGCAGGCTATGGCACGGTTTGGCGCAACCGGCGTGCCGGCGCAGGACAGCGCCAAAGGACAAAGCCAAAGGGCAAAGATTGTACGGGATTATGACAGGGTACGTGACTGTGACAGGTATCGTAACGGGACATTTTTCGTGACTGCGGCGGATATCGGCGTGGCCGGGGCCGACCTGTATGGCGATGCCGGCGCTGCACCCGTGATCAGCGCGACACCGGCCACCGGGCTGGAAGTGGTGTCGATCGCCAAATCGTACGACAAACGCGCCGTGCTCAGCGACATTTCGCTGTCGGTGGCCAAGGGCGAAGTGGTCGGCCTGCTCGGCCCCAATGGCGCGGGCAAGACCACCTGTTTTTATTCGATCATGGGGCTGGTGCGCCCGGATTCGGGCCGCATCCTGCTTGACGGGGTCGATATCACGCGCCTGCCGATGTACCGCCGCGCCATTCTGGGGCTGGGCTATCTGCCGCAGGAAACCTCGATCTTTCGCGGGCTGACGGTGGAACAGAACATCGCCACCGTGCTGGAACTGATCGAGCCTGACCGGGCGACTCGCAGCGCCGAACTGGAAAAGCTGCTGGAAGAATTTGGCCTGACCAAGCTGCGTGGCAGCGCGGCGATGGCGCTGTCGGGCGGCGAACGTCGCCGTTGCGAAATCGCCCGCGCGCTGGCCGCGCGCCCGTCGATAATCCTGCTGGATGAACCGTTTGCCGGGATCGACCCGATTTCGATCAACGACATCCGCCATCTTGTTACCGATCTGAAACGGCGCGGGATCGGCGTGCTGATCACCGATCACAACGTGCGCGAAACGCTCGATATCGTCGATCGCGCATGCATCATCTATGGCGGGCAAGTGCTGTTTGCCGGCAGCCCGGAGGATCTGGTGGCCGATCCCAATGTCCGGCGGCTCTACCTGGGTGAGGGCTTTACGCTCTGATGCCGGCTCGGGGGGGCTGACGCAGTGGGTTTGACACCGTGGTACTAGGGCCCAGACTGGACATTCGCCAGACGCAGTCGCTGGTGATGACCCCGCAGTTGCAGCAGGCGATCAAGCTGCTGACGCTGTCCAATCTTGAAGTCGAAGCCTTTATCGGTGAGGCGCTGGATGCCAATCCGCTGCTCGACATGGCCGATGCCGGTGAACCCGCCGATGTGCCGGTCAATCCCGATCTGCGCCGCACCCATCTGGAATCATCGCCGGTCGACCAGCTGGTGGGTGAGGGCCGCGCGGCCGAAGATCGCCCGCTCGACATCGATCCCGCCACGCTCGACCGCGACCGCGATACCGGCGACGGCGGCGAACGTGCGGCCGTCGCCGACAGCGGCGACTGGAGCGCCGGCGGCGGCAGTGGCGCAGGTGAAGGCGATGAAGGTCCGGGGATCGAATCGCATGGCGGCGGCGAAGCCAGCCTGGCCGAACACCTGCATGCGCAGATCGGCGCGGTCACCCGCGATGCACAATTGCTGTTCATCGCCCGCTGGCTGATCGACCAGATCGACGATGCAGGTTATCTGCTGCAACCGCTGACAGAGGCGGCGCAGATGCTGGGGGTGCCGGTGCCAAGTGTAGAGGCAGCGCTGGCGCTGATCCACACGCTTGATCCGACCGGGGTGGGCGCGCGCGACCTGGGCGAATGTCTGGCGCTGCAGGCCAAAGAGGCCGACCGTTATGACCCGTGCATGGCGCGATTGCTGGACAATCTTGATCTGATCGGCCGGGGGGAACTGGCGCGGTTGCGCCGCATGTGCGGGGTTGATGAAGACGATTTTGCCGACATGCTGACCGAATTGCGCGGTTATGACCCCAAGCCCGGGCTGAAATTTGGTGGCGGGGTGGCGGAATCGATCGTGCCCGATATTCTGGTGCGCAGCGTGATTACCGCCGACGGTGCCAGCGGGTTCGACATTGCCATCAACCAGGCCACCCTGCCGCGGCTGATCGTCAACCGCAGCTATTTTGTCGAAATGCGCGGCGCCTGTGTAACCAGAGATGCGCGCGCCTGGCTGAGCGAACGGCTGGCCGATGCCAACTGGCTGCTGAAAGCGCTGGACCAGCGGCAAAAGACCATTTTAAAGGTGGCGAGCGAAATCGTGCGGCAACAGGATGGATTTTTCCGCCACGGGGTGTCGCATTTGCGCCCGCTGACGCTGCGCGCGGTGGCCGAAACCGTGGCGCTGCACGAATCGACGGTCAGCCGGGTGACCTCCAACAAATACCTTCATTGCGCGCGCGGCACGTTTGAATTGAAATACTTTTTCACCTCGGGCGTCGCATCGTCGGATGGAGAGGGCACCGTTTCGGCCGAGGCGGTCAAGGCCGCGATCCGCCAGCTGATCGATGCGGAGGATGCGGCGGCGGTGCTGTCGGACGATACGCTGGTCGATCTGTTGAAAGCGCGCGGGTTTGATCTGGCGCGACGCACCGTGGCCAAGTACCGCGAAGCGATCGGGCTGGGCAGTTCGGTACAGCGCCGGCGGCAAAAGGCGCTGGGGCGGACGGCAGCGGGCCAGGGGGCCGGCGCCCATGCATGATTGGCGTGAACAACCACGCGCACTGGGGACCAGAGCATGACCGAGGCCGATCCAGTGCCCGATGTCGATGCCCGCTCGGGTGCGCCAGTGCCGCCGGCGTTGACGCTGGGCGGTGTTCTGCGGCGGCTGGCGGTGGGGCTGGCGGTGGTTGGCGCGATCGGGGTTTCCGGCGTGGCGATTTACCGCAACCAGCGGCAAAGCGCAGGGCTGCCGATGGTGGCCGCCCCGGCGCCGCGCGAAACGCAAAGCGCCACGGTCGAAGACGAAATTACCCGGTTGCAACGGCAGGTGGCCGAAACGCCCGATGATGCCGATGCCTGGCGCACGCTGGGCTGGTCGTATTTTCAGCGTGACCAGTTTACCCAAAGCGCCGACGCGCTGCGCCAGGCGACGTTTATCGATCCGACCAACGCGCGCACCTTTTCGTTTCTGGGTGAGGCGCTGTTGCAGGCGCGCAAAGGCCAGCGGCGCATGCCGCACGAGGCGCGCGCGGCGTTCGACACCGCGATCCGGCTGGACCCCAAAGATGCGCGCGCACGCTATTACCGCGCGGTGGGCTGGGATCTGGCAGGGCAGCACCGCCGCGCGATCAACGGCTGGCTGGCGTTGTTGGCGGATACCCCGCCCGATGCGCCCTATACCGCCGACATCCGCGCGGTGATCAAGACGGTTGGCGCGCGCCACCATATCAAGGTCGACAAACGGCTGGCCGATGTGCGCTATATCCCGCCCGAAAGCGTGCCGGCCAAGGCAGTGCCCATTGCGCCCGCCACCAAGCCTGGTGCGCGTCCTGCCAGGCGCCCTGGTGGCGCGACGCTGCCCGGCCTGATCGGGGCACCGATGCGTGCGGTCGAAGATGTGCCCCAGCCTGCGCCATCCGACGCGTCGGAGCGGTGATGGCGCGGCAGGCGGTCTGACTGTACGTCAGTGCAGCCAAAAGCCTTACGCATTCTCCCCAATGTGGCCCTTTACGAAACCGTGGGGTGTTTACTCTATACCATAAATTAACCTTTCATGTTCATAGGTCATATGGTTAATGGACGGCGCGTCCCTTTTGCCGGGGAACGCAGCCATCGGGGGTAATGGCAAGAAGGGATTGATCAATGCGGGTTCTGCTGATCGAGGACGAGCCGACCACGGCCAAGGCAATTGAACTGATGCTGTCTGCAGAAGGGTTCAATGTCTATTCTACCGACTTGGGGGAAGAAGGCCTCGATCTCGGCAAGCTGTATGATTACGACATCATTCTGCTGGATCTCAACTTGCCCGACATGCACGGGTACGATGTGTTGAAAAAACTGCGCGTCGCCAAAGTGCAGACGCCGGTGCTGATCCTGTCGGGCATTTCCGAAATGGACAGCAAAGTGCGCTCGTTCGGGTTTGGCGCCGATGATTATGTGACCAAGCCGTTCCACCGTGAAGAACTGATCGCCCGCATCCATGCCGTGGTGCGCCGGTCAAAGGGCCATTCGCAATCGGTCATCCGCACCGGCAAACTGTCGGTCAACCTCGATGCCAAAACGGTCGAAGTCGACAGCGCGCGCGTCCACCTGACGGGCAAGGAATACGCGATGCTGGAACTGCTGTCGCTGCGCAAGGGCACGACGCTGACCAAGGAAATGTTCCTGAACCACCTGTATGGCGGCATGGACGAACCCGAACTGAAAATCATCGACGTGTTCATCTGCAAACTGCGCAAGAAACTGGCGCATGCCTGCGGCGGTGACAACTATATCGAAACGGTCTGGGGCCGCGGCTATGTGCTGCGCGATCCCGAAGAAGTACCGGCAACCGAAGCGGCCTGACCGGCCGCTTCACCGGGGCTCTGGCGTGCCCCGGTGTGTATACTCCCTGGAAAATGACCCGCCTGCTGGCGGGTCTTTTTTTGGTTGGTATACCGCGGTCTACACCCCCCTCCCTCGTCATTCCTGCCTTCGCAGGAATGACGAGGGAGAGGCTCGGCAGTGAGCCCGACTCAATGCGTGAGGGCCATGTCCAGATCGACGTCCGCCGCGTCTTTCGCCTGTGCCAGCGGTCCTGCCGGTGCCACCCGCGGCTTCGGCTTTGGCGCTAGCCAGATGAAGCACGCCGCCACTGACAGCACGCCCGCGCACGTCAGGAACACGGTGTTGGTGGCCAGGGTGACCGCTTCGACGGTGACCATGCGGTCCAGCATGATGCGGCCGGTCAGGCCGCGTGCCATCATGTCGGCGGGCGGGTGGATGATCCCGGTCAGTTCAGCGTGGGCATATTTGGTTTCATAATCCCACATCGTCGTCGTCAGCGATGTGGCAAATGCGCCCGACAGCGTGCGCATGAAATTCTGGATGCCGGCGGCGGATGCGGTTTCGCGCGGGCTCACCGATCCAAGCGCCAGCGTGGTGGTGCCGACGAAAAAGAACGGCATGCCGAACCCTTGCAGGAATTGCGGCATGGCGATGTCGAAAAAGCCCATGGTGCTCGCCCATTCCGTGCGCAGCAGCGCCATCGCCGCCAGCCAGGTGACGCCGAAACAGATCAGCGCGCGCACATCGACTTTGGTCGTCATCGCCGCCACGATCGGCGACATCACCACCGCCAGCACACCCATAAAGCCCATCGCCTGCCCGGCGACGGTCGCGGTGTAATCCAGATTGGTCTGCAAAAACAACGGTGTCAGTACGACCATGGCAAAGAATGCGGCATAGGATACGCTTTGCGTGATCACCGCGATGGTAAACCCGCGATGGCGAAACACCGACAGATCGACAATCGGATTGCGCTCGGTCAGTTCCCAGATCAGGAACGCGACAAAACCCACCACTGCGACGATGGCCAGTATCCAGATCGTGTCGCTGGCAAACCAGTCCGCCTCACGCCCGGTATCGAGCATGATCTGCAACGCCCCGACCCACACCACCACCAGCGCCAGACCGACGAAATCGACCGGGTTTTTGACCGTCGGCGTTTCGTACCGGCGGACCAGCCGCAGCGTGACCGCGGCGCACACCGCCACGATCGGCAGATTGATGAAAAAGATCCAGTGCCACGACAGATTGTCGGATATCAGCCCGCCCAGAATAGGCCCGGCGATCGGGGCGGAAACCGTGGTCATCGCCCACAGGCCCAGCGCGGCGCTGGCCTTTTGCGGGGGGAAAATGCGCATCAGCAGCGTTTGCGACATCGGCATGATCGGCGCCCCGCACAGCCCCTGCATCACCCGGAACGCGATCAGCGCCTCCAGACTGCGCGACAGCCCGCACAACAGCGAAAACAGCCCGAATCCGGCCAGTGACAGCAAAAACACGCGCACCGCGCCAAACCGCGCGGCCAGCCACCCGGTCAACGGCACGCAAATCGCCTCTGCCACGGCATAAGACGTGATCACCCAGGTGCCCTGGCTGGGGGATACCCCGATGCTGCCCGAAATGTGCGGGACCGACACATTGGCGATGGTGATGTCGAGCACCACCACAAAGTTCGACAGCGCCAGTGCAAACGCCGCCAGCAGCATCATCCCGCCCTGCAGCGGGGGTGCGGTAGGCGGGGCAAACTGGGGTGCGGGTCCGGCCATTTGCGCGCGCCTCAGTTGCTGCCGGTATCGATCGTGGCGTCCATCGACAGCCCCATGCGCAGCGGGTGTTGCGCCAGTTCGGCCCGATCAAGCGTGATCCGTACCGGCAGGCGCTGCACCACCTTGATCCAGTTGCCGGTGGCGTTTTGCGCCGGTATCACCGCCAGCGCCGATCCGGTGCCGCCCGAAAACCCGACCACGCGCCCGTGATAGACCACTTTGCCGCCATACAGGTCGGATGTCAGTTCCACCGGCTGACCGGGGCGCACGCGGCGCAGCTGACTTTCCTTGAAATTGGCATCGACAAACGCACGTTCGACCGGAACCAGGTTCATCACCGTGGTGCCGGCGGTCACGCGCTGGCCGACCTGCACGCTGCGCTGGGTGACCACGCCATCGCTGGGCGCGCGCACCACGGTGCGGGCCAGGTCGATCTGCGCCTGATCGCGCCGGGCTTTGGCGGCCAGCACGTCGGGGTTGGTTTCGGGGGTGGTGCCGCTGGTCAGCGCGGCATTGGCGGCCTGCTGTCCGTTGGCCGACCCGCGCGCCGCGCGCGCCTGTGCCAGCCCGGCACGGGCGGCGGCCAGATTGCCCTGCGCGGTGGCGAACGCGTTTTTCGCGCTGCTCAGCTCTTCGCCCGAAACCCCGCCATCGGCGGCCAGCGCCTGGCGCCGGTCCAGATCGATCCGCGCACTGGTCAATCCGGCCTCGGCAATCGCCACTTGCGCCTGCATTCGCGCGATGTCGGCCACGCGTTCGCCCACCGTCGCATCCAGCGCGCTGCCGGTGGCCAGCGTCTGCCGCGCCTTGCGCAGCGCGGCGGCATAATCGGCATCGGCGGCGGCCAGCGCGATGCGCGCATCGGTCGGGTCGATCACCAGCAGCACATCGCCCGCATGCACGCTTTGCGTGTTGCTGACCCGCACTTCGGCCACCACCCCGCCGGTCAGCGGGGTGACCGCCGCAACCTCTGCATTCACATAGGCATTGTCGGTTTCGACATAGCGCCCGCCGGTGATCCAGGTGTAGCCGAACCACACCAGTGCGATCACCACCAACAGGCCGCCAAACAGCGTGAAGGCGCGCCGTCGTGCCGGATTACCGGGCGTGGTCTGGTCAGTCGTGGCAGCAGTGTCAGCCATGGGGATCTCGTATCCTGCAGAAATTCAAAGGAAGATCGGGTAAATCAGGTGGTAAAGCCGCCGCCCAGCGCGCGGATCAGATCAACCCGCACAGCCAGCACGCGGCCCTCGCAATCGGCCAGCAACTGGCGGTTGCGCAACAGCGCCTCTTGCGCCGACAGCACCGCCAGATAGGGGGACAGCCCGCCGGTATAGCGCCGCCGTGACAGGTCAAACGCCTCCTGACTGCGGCCCACTGCCTCACGCGCGGCGTCCAGTTCGGTGGCGAGCGCGGTCTGCGCGGCGGCGGCATCGGCCACGTCGCGCACCGCTTGTACCAGTGTGTCATCATATTGCGCGACCGCCGCGTCATAGCCGCCGCGCGCCGCGGCATAACCACCGGCCAGCCGCCCGCCGGCAAACAGCGGCAGGCTGATCGCCGCTTGCGCCTGCCCGGTTTCCGATCCCGTTGCGGTCAGGTTGGCCAGCCCCAGCGATTGCGCGCCGACAAATGCCAGCAGGTTGATATCGGGGAAATAGGCCGCGCGCGCACCGCGCACCCGCGCCAGCGCCGCCTCTGCCCGGGCACGCGCCGCCGCGATATCGGCGCGGCGGCCAACCAGATCCAGCGCCAGCCGCGGCGGCAGCGGGATCAGCGCAAACTGCGCGGGGGCGGGCGGGGTCACCGTGGCGGCGCGGTCCGGCCCCGCGCCGATCAGCGCCGCCAGCCGGTTGCGCGCGAGGTGCAGCGCCTGATCCGCCGCGGCCAGATCGGCGCGCGCCACTGGCACGGCGGCCTCTGCACTGCGCTGTTCGGCACGGGTGTCGAGGCCGTTGATAACGCGTTTGGTCACCAGCGCGGCGGTCTGCGCGCGCACATCCAGCGCGGCGGCGGCGACATCGCGCAGCGCGGCAAAACGGCCCAGATCGGCATAGGCGGCCGCGACTTGCGTGGCGATGGTCAACCGCACTGCGCGCGCCTCGATCTGTGCGGCGGTGCGATCCGATGTGGCGGCCGCCAGCGCGGCATGGTTGCGCCCGAACAGGTCGAGGTCATAGCCGGCACTGACCTGCAACGATCCGTTGCTGTTCCACCCGTGCGGCACGAACACCGGCGGAAAACCCTGATTGTAGCTTTGCTTGATAGCGCCCGCGGCGCCATTGGCGGACAGGCTGGGCAACAGTGCGGCATTGGCGCTGCGGGCATAGCCATCGGCCATGTGCAGCCGCGCCGCCGCCATCGCCAGCCCGGGCGAATCGCCGATCGCCTGCTCAATCAGCGCGCTCAGCTGCGCATCGCCCAGCCCGCGCCACCAGGTTTCATCGGGCCAGGCACTGCCATCCGGACCGTTCAGGCTGGCGGCGGCCAGCGTATCGGCACTGCGCAACGCCGGCGTCGCCGCCATCGGCGGCGGGACTGCGCAGGCGCCAAGCAGCAGCGTGCACATGATCGCCAGCGACCGGTGCCGGTTGGGGTAGCGGAAAGCGGGGAAGGTCATCGATGCTCCGCAACTGGTGTACTGATCGGTCACTAGTGGCATTCCCATGCTTGACCCGGCGCTGTCAAGCGCTAGGTGCACGGCATGGTCACTAACTGTAGGCTAGCACGCACTACCCCGGATGCGCGGCGTGATCACATCATTGCTGTCGCGGCGGAGCTGTTTGCCCATGAGGGCTATGGCGCCACGTCGATGTCGACCATTGCAACGCGACTGGGCGGCTCAAAAGCCACCTTGTACAAATACTTTGCGTCGAAAGAGGCCTTGTTCGAAGCGGTGATGGAATGCCAGTGCGAACGCGTGCTGGCGCCCTTGCGCGATCTGCGCGGCAGCGATGGCGATGATCTGGAACCGTTGCTGGCCGAATTCGGCGTATTGTTCCTGACCAAGATCTATGAACCCGGTGCGCTCGATGTCTATCGCCTGGTGCATAGCGAGGGCACGCGCTTTCCCGAGCTGGCGAAGGTGTTTTTCCGCAGCGGGCCCGATGCCGCGATCGAGGAATTGCGCGCCACACTGGCGCGATTTGTGGATGCGGGGCGAATTGCCTGCCCCGATCTGTTGCTGGCGGCGGGGCAATACCTGGGTATGTTGCGCGGCGACCGGCATTTGCGGTTTGCGGTGGGCGGAATGCCGGCGCCGGATGATGCCGAAATCGCCCGCCATGCGCGCCATGCCGCGCGCATCTTTGTCGCCGGGGTCATGCCGCGCGCTTGACCGCAAGGGTACGGTTTGCCATCGCCCGGCCACCATGACCGTCGTTCCTCCCCACGATCCGACCACGCTCAACCGGCTTTATGGCCGGTCAAAGGGCAAACCGCTGCGCCCGTTTCAGCAGGGCCTGGTGGAACAGCTGCTGCCCCGCATCGCGGTGCCGGATGACGGTGCGGTGACCGCCACCCGCCTGTTCGGTCACGATTGCCCACTGCATTTTGAGGTCGGCTTTGGCGGCGGCGAGCACCTGGCCTATCGCGCCGATCTGCTGCCCGATCATGGCTTTATCGGCGCCGAACCGTTTCTGAACGGCGTGGCGCAGGCGCTGGCGCATGTCGATGGCGTGATCGGGCGCCATGGTGAACGCCGCGCGCCGCTGGGCAATGTGCGCATCCACCACGGCGACGCGCTGGAGGTGTTGCGGCGCATTCCCGATGGATCGTTGTCGTTCCTCTATCTGCTGCACCCCGATCCCTGGCCAAAGGCGCGGCATATCAAACGGCGGATGATGAACGATGGCCCGCTGCAACTGTTCGCGGCCAAGCTGAAACCCGGCGGCGAATTCCGTTTCGGCACCGATCACCCGGTCTATCTGCGCCACGCGCTGATGGTCATGCCGCGCCACGCCGACCGCTTTGAATGGCTGGCACAGACCCCGCGCGATTTCCAGGTCCGCCCGGGCGGCTGGCCCGAAACCCGTTACGAGGCAAAGGCCCGCGCCAAGGGGCACGAGGTCTGGTATTTCCGCTATCGCCGCAAATGATGCCAGCGTGGCGACCCGCCGCGTGGTTAACGGCCTGATAACCACCATCGGCTAAGGTGCTGACTGGCGATTACGGAATTGTGTCGAGGCCATGCATGATGGCGCGACCGCCGTGATCGGTCGGGAGTAACGGGCCATGGCATACACACCCAGTGCAGAGCTGATCCTTGCCGAAATGCGCGAATTCGCCGCGTTTGCGCCGGGCGAACAGCGCTATATCCGGCGCAGCCTGGATGTCGGGCTGGGCCGCACCGATGCGTTCCGGCTGTGGGCGCGCGATGGCGGGGAAACCGCATCGATCCGCAGCCAGTATGTCGTCTATCAGGATCTGAAACTGTTGCGCCGGGCGCTCGTGGCCAATGGCAATGCGCCCGCCCATCCCGGAACGTTCGACGGCCAGGATGCGATGGAATCGATCATGGGGCCTTTGCTGCGGGTGACCATTTTCGATCTGGCGCAGGAACGGCTGGGCGGTTTTTGCGCCTATCGCTTTTTGTACGAACGCCTGCTGGGCGCGGGGGTGCGGCCGTGGCTGCCCGGTGCGTTTTGCGGCGCGGCCGCGCTGCCACAGATCCGCCCCGACCGGCGCAAAGTGCTGTTGCAATCAATCAGCGAAGCCGCCGCCACCGCACCCGGCTGGTCACGCCGCGAACCGATCTTTGTGCCGGAATTTGTGGAATTGGAAGCGGCCTGATTGCGCCACCCACCGCCCTGCACCCCCGGCCCATCCACCCGACAAGGGACCTTGTGGGTGGGTGGCTCTTCCTAACCGCGATACAACGCATCGATCCGTGCGCCATAGCGTTCGCGGATCTTGTGGCGGCGGATCTTCATCGACGGGGTCAGTTCCTCGTTGGCGATGGCGAACGGTTCGTCGGCAAAGGCAAACTGGCGGACCTTTTCGATCACCGAAACATCGGCATTGACCCGGTCCACCGCGGCGCGGATCGCCGCGCGAAACGCGGGCAGGTCCTGCAGCGCGGCGATATCGAAATGTTCACCGGCGGCGCGCGCCCAATCCAGCGCCCATTCGGCATCGGGCACGATCAGCCCGACGATATAGGGGCGCTTGTCGCCGCTGATCATCGCCTGCGCGATTTCGGGTTGCAGCGTCAGCATCCCTTCGATCTTTTGCGGAGAGACATTGTCGCCCTTGTCGTTGACGATCATGTCTTTCTTGCGATCGGTGATCACGATCCGCCCGGCCTTGTCGAAATGGCCAATGTCACCGGTGTGCAGCCAGCCATCGCGGATGGTGCGCGCGGTTTCGGCCTCTGCCTGCCAATATCCGTGCATCACCAGTTCGCCGCGCACCAGAATTTCGCCATCGTCGGCAATTTGCACTTCGACATTGCGCAAGGGTGGCCCGACCGTATCCATGCGCACCCCGACGCGCGGGCGGTTGACCGAAATCACCGGCCCGGCCTCGGTCTGGCCATAGCCCTGCAACAGGGTCAGGCCCATCGCATCGAAAAACTGGCCAACTTCGGGGTTGAGCGGTGCGCCGCCCGCCACCAGCGCCTTCATCCGCCCGCCAAACCGTGCGCGGATTTTCGGCCGCAGCGTGACCTCCAGCGCCAGATCGAGCAACCGGTCGGTCAGCCGGCCCTTGCCCGCGGCACGCCGCGCGGTGAGCGCGAGCGCGCGGCCCATCAGCATGGTCGGGAACCGGCCCTGCTTTTCCACTTGCTTGATGATCCGCGTGCGCAACACTTCAAACAGGCGCGGCACCACCACCATCAGCGTCGGGCGCACTTCCTCGATGTTGCTGGCCAGCTTTTCCAGCCCTTCCGCATAATAAATGCACCCGCCCATGCCGATCGGCAGAAACTGCCCCGCGCTGTGTTCATAGGCATGGCTGAGCGGCAGGAACGACAGGAACACCTCGTCACCCCAGCTGAAATCCTCGCCCAGCACGTGCGCCGCGCCATCGACATTGCACAGGATTGCGCCGTGATGCTGGCGCACGCCGCGCGGCGCCCCGCCGGTGCCGCTGGTGTAAATGATGCACGCCAGATCACCCCGGCCGATCGTGGCCAGGCGCGCGTCGGCTTCGGCGCGGGCGATGGCGGCATCACCGCTGACCAGATCGGCCCAGCTGTGATAGTTCAACGCCCCCGACTGCATCTGGCGCAGCGGTTCGATACCGATGACATGTTCGACATTGGGCGTGCGCAGCGCCGCCGCCAGCAGCGGTTGTGCCAGTTTGGCGGTGGACACGATGATCGCCCGCGCGCCGGAATTTTCCAGGATATGGTGGTGGTCGCGTTCGGTGTTGGTGGTGTAGGTTGGCACCGTGATCAGCCCGGCGGCCATGATCGCCAGATCGGCAATGCACCATTCGGGGCGGTTTTCGGACACCAGCGCCACCCGGTCACCGGGATTGAGCCCGATCGCACGCAGTGACCGCGCCAGCAGGCACACCTGCTCTGCCGCGGTCGCCCAGCTGATCGTGGTCCACTTGCCGCCGCGCTTGGCCGCCAGCATGGGATGATCCCCGCGAGTCTCCGCACGGTCCAGAAACATCGCCACCAGATTGGGATAGCGGTCAAAATCGGTCAGTTGCACGGGTGTCTGCGATCCTCTGCCCCGGGCGTTGCGCCCCCGGTTGTGGTTGTTTCGTTCAGCCTAGGCCGGGCGTGCCGTTACGGCAAGCGAGACAGAATGCCGGTTGCCGATTGGCCCGCTTCGGCGATCACGGCGCGACGCTGGCGCCTTCGCTGCGCGGGTCGGCGGCACCGCGCCACCCGTCGGGCGTGTGTTCCACCGCGTTGGCCTTTAACCGCATCGGCATCGCCACCACTTTGGCGTGGCCCAGCGCGACCAGCGCGGGGATCATCGGTTCCAGCGCGGTGCCGGATTCCACCACCAGCGCCCCGCCATAGGGCATGACCACGCCCTGCGCGATCGCGGTGCGCGCATCCTGCCCCCAATCCAGCGTGCCGATCAGCACCCGCACCACCTGCACCGGGATGGTCAGGCCGCCCGCCGCCCCGGTGGCCAGGCGGATATTGCCCGCGCTGTCATAGACCACCACCGGGCTCATCGAACTGCGCGGACGCTTGTTCGGCCCGATCTGGTTGGCGGTTTCCTTGCCCCCGCTGTCGCTGGCAAAGTTGAAATCGGTCAATTCGTTGTTGAGCACATAGCCGTTGACGATCAGCCCCGATCCGAACCCGCTTTCCACCGTGGAGGTATAGCTGGCGACATCGCCGCGCGCATCGACCGCCACGAAATGCGTGGTGCCGTGTTCATCGACCGGGTTGGCGCTGGCATAGGCCATGACGGCACCCGCCGGTGTGCCGGGCGCCACCACGGGCATGGTGCTGCCCGCGCTGATCAGCGCTGATCGCGCGGAAATATAGCCCGGATCGAGCAGGCCTTTGGTGGGCACCTGCACAAACCCCGGGTCGGCGACAAACCGGTCGCGGTCGGCAAATGCCAGCCGTTCGGCCTCTGCCACCAGGTGCCAGGCCACCGGCGATGCCGGGCCCAGCGCCGCCAGATCAAACCGCTGCAACATGCCCATGACTTGCAGCACGGCGATGCCGCCGGCCGATGGCGGCCCCATGCTGCACACTTTCCAGGTGCGATAGGGGGCGCACACCGGCTCTGCGGTGCGGGCGTGATAGCGTCCGATGTCGGTCACGGTCATGGGCGCGGGATTGATCGGGCTGGTGCGCACATGCCGCGCCAGCGCCGCGGCATTGGCCCCGCTATAGAACGCACGTGGGCCCAACTGCGCCACTTGGGTCAGTATCTTTGCCAGCGCCGGATTGTGGATCACCGTGCCCACCGGCAGCGCCGCGCCCGCCGCATCGAACCACAGCGCGCGACCCGCCGGATCAAACCCGGCCGAGGATTTCATCGACGCGACTGAGGCATTCAGCCGCGGCGTCATGGCATAGCCATCGCGCGCCAGCCGGATGGCGGGGGCAAACAGCCGTGCCCACGGCAGGCGCCCGTGGCGGGCATGCGCCAGCGCGGCCAGCGCCAGATTGCCCGGCACGCCAACGCTGCGTCCGCCGGGAATGGCCTCGCCATGATCGAGCGCATGGCCATCACGCACAAACCACTGGGCATCGGCCGCCGCCGGTGCGGCTTCGCGCCCGTCAAAGCTGTCGACATGGCCATCGGCGCCGGCGGTGACCAGAAAGCCGCCGCCGCCAATGCCCGAGCTTTGCGGTTCGACCACGCCCAATGCCAGCATCGTGGCGATCGCCGCATCGGTCGCGCTGCCGCCCGCGCGCAGCATGGCCGCGCCGGCGGCAGCGGCGCGGGGATCGGCAGCGGATACCACACCGTGGAATCCGGCCGACGCGGGTTTTGCCGCAGGCGCGCGCGCGGCAACGGGCTGCGACAGCAGGGCGACGGCGGCCAGCGCCGCGTGAACAGGTCGGAACAACATCGTCCGGACCCTATACGACGGCGCGGCTATTCGCTACCCACCGCTTCGGCAATGCTGCCCATGCCCTCGGCCCGGACCCGTGCCTCCAGCCCGCGCACGATGTCGCGCACCAGGCCCGGGCCTGCATAGACCAGTGCGCTGTAAACCTGCACCAGGCTGGCGCCGGCACGGATGCGCGCCCAGGCGTCATCGGCCGACGCAATCCCGCCCACCCCGATCAGCGGGATCAGTCCGCCGCTGCTCTTGCGAAAATTGCGCAGTCGCTGCAGCGCCAGATCGCGCAGCGGTTCGCCCGACAATCCGCCACTTTCGCCCGCGTGCGGCGATCGCAGCGGCGGCCGCGCCAGCGTGGTGTTGGACACGATCAGCGCATCGATCCGCCGGTCGATGGCGATGCGGCAGATCGCATCGATATCGGCCAGCGCCAGATCGGGCGCCAGTTTCAGGAAAATCGGCGCAGGCTGGTCGCCGCGTGCGGCGATCACCGCATCCAGCAGCGCGCCCAGCGCGCCTTCGTCCTGCAATTCGCGCAAACCAGGCGTGTTGGGCGATGAAATGTTGACGGTCAGGTAGCGGGCCAGTGGCGCCATGATCGTGGTCATGCGCGCATAATCGGCGATGCGGTCGGTCGAATCCTTGTTGGCGCCGATGTTCACGCCGACAATGCCGGGCACCGACGGCCGCGCCCGCAGCCGCGCGGCCACCACATCGGCACCCTGGTTGTTGAAACCCATGCGGTTGATCACCGCGCGATCCTCGATCAGCCGGAACAGCCGCGGGCGCGGGTTGCCTGCCTGTGGACGCGGCGTGACCGTGCCCACTTCGACCGCGCCAAACCCCAACCCCAGCATGGCATCGGGCACTTCGGCATTCTTGTCGAACCCGGCGGCCAGCCCGACCGGGTTGGGAAAGGCGATACCCGCCACGCGCTGGCACAGCGTCGGGGTCATGGTCGGCTTGTGCGACAGGGGTGCCAGGCGCAGTGCTGCGATCGTCAACCGGTGGGCAGGTTCAGCGGGAATTTTGAACAGGGCAGGGCGCAACAGATTGTAAAGCATGGGCACGGGAAAATCACATCGCGATCCGGCCAGTATGGCCTGCAAGGTTGAAGCCTCACCCTTGGGCGAGCGCCTGGCCCCCGCCAAGTGGGAAATGGTACCAATTTCGCCAGAGCCCGGTATTTTTTTACAGCCGCGCGGGCATCATGACAACATTTGTAATGCGATTTTGTCGAATCCGTCCAATGCACGAATCGCACAATGCCCTAGCGTCCGCCCTGCGACCCGAAGAGCCTGGTGCAGTGATGCAACGGGTTCTCGACTTCAGGGGCGGCCAGGGCATTATGCCCGGCCGCCCTTTTTTTGTTCGGCGGTTCGGGCCAGGCCATGAACCATTCCGGTTTGCGCGCCCGTGCCGCGCGGACCGCCAACAGGCGGCGTTAAGTGCGACTCATGCGCCCGGTTGCTGCGGCCACAGGGGCAAATGCCACCAGCGCCGCACGGCCACCTTGCCATTCGCAATCACGACACCTAGATAAACCAGACCGAATCAGTCCGATTTGGGCCAGAGGTCGTTGAAATGCGTCTTTCCAGCATGGCCGATTATGCCGTGGTCACCATGACCGCCGCCGCGCGGCATTGCGGTCATGCGCGCGTTTCGGCACAGCAGCTGGCCGATGAAACCGGTCTGCCGGCGCCAACCGTGCAGAAACTGGTCAGCAAACTGTCGGCCGCCGGGCTGTTGCGCGGGATGCGCGGCGCGGGTGGCGGGCTGGTGCTGGCGCGGCCGTCGGCGGCGATTTCGCTGGCCGATATCATCGAAGCGGTCGAAGGCCCGATCGCCATGGCCGCCTGCAGCGAACGCCTGCGCAATGAAAAGGGCCGGCATGACTGCACACTGGAAAGCGCGTGTCTGGTGCGGCCGCACTGGCCGGTGGTCGATGCCGCACTGCGCGGTGCGCTGGCCGGCGTTTCGCTCAGCCAGTTGGCCGCCCCCGCCCGTACCGCGACCCAGACCGCCCCCGCAATGATCGAGATTCACGCATGAGCGAAGACCTGAATGTTTCGGTAAAGGATCTGGCCCCGGTCAAGGATGTCGCCGCGCGTGAAGCGGCGGCGCGTGCCGCCGATTACGAACACGGCTGGTCGTCGGACATCGAACAGGAATACGGGCCTAAGGGCCTGTCCGAAGACACCGTGCGCTATATTTCGGCCAAGAAGGATGAGCCGGAATGGATGCTCGACTGGCGGCTGAAGGCCTATCGCCACTGGCTGACGATGACGACGCCCGATTGGGCAAAGCTGTCGATCCCGCCGATCGATTACCAGGCCGCCTATTACTGGGCCGCGCCCAAGACCAAGGATGGCCCCAAAAGCCTGGACGAAGTCGATCCCGAAATCCTGCGCATCTATGAAAAGCTGGGCATTCCACTGGCCGAACAGGCCGTGCTGGCCGGCGTCGAAGGTGCACGCAAGATCGCGGTCGATGCGGTGTTTGACAGCGTGTCGGTGGCCACCACGTTCCGCAAGGAGCTGGAGGCAGCAGGCGTGATTTTCCGTTCCATCAGTGAGGCGATCCGCGAATATCCCGACATGGTGCGGCGCTGGCTGGGCAAAGTCGTGCCGATGCACGACAATTACTTTTCGGCGCTGAATTGCGCGGTGTTTTCCGACGGCACGTTTGTCTACATCCCCGAAGGCGTGCGCTGCCCGATGGAACTGTCGACCTATTTCCGCATCAACGCCGAAAACACCGGGCAGTTTGAACGCACGCTGATCGTCGCCGACAAGGGATCGTATGTCTCTTATCTCGAAGGCTGCACCGCGCCGCAGCGCGATGAAAACCAGCTGCACGCCGCGGTGGTCGAACTGGTCGCGCTCGATGACGCCGAAATCAAATATTCGACCGTGCAGAACTGGTACCCCGGCGATGCACAGGGCAAAGGCGGCATCTATAACTTTGTGACCAAGCGCGCGCTGTGCCAGGGCGCGCGCAGCAAGGTCAGCTGGACCCAGGTCGAAACCGGGTCGGCGGTGACGTGGAAATACCCCAGCTGCGTGCTGAACGGTGAAGACAGCGTGGGCGAATTCTATTCGGTCGCGGTGACCAACAATTACCAGCAGGCCGATACCGGCACCAAGATGATCCACAACGGCAAGGGCAGCCGATCGACCATCGTGTCAAAGGGCATCAGCGCCGGCAAATCGAACAACACCTATCGCGGGCTGGTGCGCGTGGCCGCCGGTGCCGAAGGGGTGCGCAATCACACGCAATGCGACAGCCTGCTGCTGGGTGCCACCTGCGGCGCGCACACCGTGCCCTATATCGAGGTGCGCAACCCCAGCGCGATCATCGAACACGAAGCAACCACGTCGAAAATCTCCGACGACCAGCTGTTCTACGCCATGCAGCGCGGCCTGGCGCAGGAAGACGCGGTCGCGCTGATCGTCAACGGCTTTGCCCGCGAAGTGCTGCAACAATTGCCGATGGAATTCGCGGTCGAGGCGCAGAAATTGCTGGGCATCAGCCTGGAGGGCAGCGTTGGATAACCTCTCCCCCCAACAAGATGCGCTCCGCCTCAACTCCCCTCCCCTTCAGGGGAGGGGCCGGGGGTGGGGCCTCTCGGCCACGTTCCTCGCAGAATTGAATCAGCGAGCGTGCAACATGCGCCGCAACCCCACCGAACCCGAAAAACGCTTGTGGCGCGCGTTGTCCAACGGCCAGTTGGGTGGCCATAAATTCCGCCGCCAAGCCGTAATCGGGCCTTACATCGCCGATTTCCTATGCCCGCAAAAGGCGCTGGTTGTCGAAGTCGATGGCGATACGCACGACGTTGAATATGATGCGCGGCGCGATCAGGCACTGACCGACTATGGATTGCGCGTCTTGCGGGTGACCAACCCCGAAGTGATGGGCAATCTCCATGGAGTGTTGCAGCATATCCTGGCTGCCCTGCATGAATCGCCAGATCGTTGGCTCAGCGCTGAAGAACGCGAAGGGGTCACGGAATGAACCGGTCGCACGGCTACTCCCTTCCCCTTCAGGGGAGGGGCCGGGGGTGGGGCCTCTCGGCTGCACTCCACACTGGATTCCACGCGCGAACGGCGGTTCTGCTCCACAACCGCATTCAAAAGGCGTTGGAGCTTGGGGATGGGCCCCACCCCAACCCCTCCCCTGAAGGGGAGGGGCTTTATTCCATCAAAACGAGAGTGCGATCCGGCGTAAATCTTGAAAGAGCGGTGCGCTAATGTTTGGCCGATATCGCAGCAAATTGCTCGATCGCTCCTATGAGCTTGTTAGTCGATTCAGCCAAATTGAGGTTCGGTCAAAAAGAGGTCATGAAAAAGCACTTTTATCTGCCAGACAAGGTCTATTGAATAATGCAGATGAAATGGGATTTTACCAGATTGCTGTCGTTGCCGAACGCAACATAGGTGCATTTGGTCTTGTAGATCGTAATTTGAGAAATGGCCATTTGCTTTCATTTCTTTACAGCGGCTCGATAAGTCGCGCAGAAATTTTGGCTGATGAGTTGGAAGAATATTTGGACTTCTGCGACGGCGGCGCGGCTGCTGGCAGTGCCGCCTTTTTCGCAATGATGAATGATCGAGAAAATTAGATGCTTGAAATCACCAATCTTTCCGCCACCGTCGCGAACAAGCCGATCCTCAAGGGCCTGTCGCTCACCATCAACGCGGGCGAAATCCACGCGATCATGGGCCCCAACGGCGCGGGCAAATCGACGCTGGGCTACACGCTGGGCGGGCGTCCGGGTTATGACGTGACCGGCGGCAGTGTCATGTTTGACGGGCAGGATCTGCTGGCGCTGGCGCCGCATGAACGCGCCGCCGCCGGGCTGTTCCTGGGGTTTCAGTACCCGGTGGAAATCCCCGGCGTATCGATGGTGCAGTTTCTGCGCGAATCGCTGAATGCGCAGCGCAAGGCGCGGGGGCAGGAACCGCTGTCGGGCGGGGCGTTCCTGAAACTGGCGCGCGAACAGGCCACATTGCTCAAACTCGATGCCGACATGCTGAAACGCCCGGTCAATGTCGGGTTTTCGGGCGGTGAGAAAAAGCGCGCGGAAATGGTGCAGATGGGGATTCTCGATCCCAAACTGGCCATCCTCGATGAAACCGATTCCGGGCTCGATATCGACGCGCTGAAGGTTTGCGGCGAAGGGATCAACGCGATCATGCGCCGGCCGGACAAGGCCGTGCTGCTGATCACGCATTACCAGCGCCTGCTCGACTATGTGAAACCCGATTTCGTGCATGTGCTGGCCGGTGGCCGCATCGTGCGGTCGGGCGGCGCCGATCTGGCGCTGGAACTGGAAGAAAAGGGCTATGAGGCGGTGGCGGCATGACCATGCCCGCCGCCCTGCCCACCCGCCATGATGAGGAATGGCGCTATGCCGACCTGGGCGCGCTGGCGCCGGTCTGGCCGATCGCGACCGAAACGATCGTGGTTGTGGCCGGCGATACGGCCGCGCGCACGCTGGTGATCGACGGCGCGGGCGTCCATGACATCGCCATCACGCTGGGCGCAGGCGCACGCATGACGTTTCACGTGCTGAACGCTGCGCGCGGCTATGGCCGGGTGGCAATCCGCGTCACGCTGGCGCGGGGTGCGCATTTCCATCTGGGCGCGGCGCAACTGGCGGGTGGTGATCAGACGGTCGAAATCGTGACCGAGGTGGTCCATGCCGAACCCGATGCGACCTCTCGCCAGGTGGTGCGGCAGGTGCTGGCGGGCAAGGCTACGGGCAATTACCTCGGCCGCGTGGTGGTCAATCGCGGTGCCATCGGCAGCGATGGCGAACAATCGATCCGCGCGATGCTGCTCGATCGCGGGGCGACCGCCAATGCCCGGCCCGAACTGGAAATCTATGCCGACGATGTCAAATGCGCGCATGGCTGCGCGATCGGCGAACTCGACAAGGATGGGCTGTTCTATCTGGCCAGCCGCGGGCTTCCGCCGGCGGCAGCCAAGGCGCTGATGCTGCAGGCGTTCCTGGCCGAGGCATTTGCCGGGGCCGACGATGAGGAAGCCCTGACCACGGTGGCGCTGTCCGCGCTGGAGACACTGTTGTGAACGCGCCTGCCCAGATCCTGACCAGCCATGACGCCGATGCCTTTCCCGGGTTGCTGACCCGCGACGGCGCACGCTGGCACTATCTGGATAGCGCGGCCACCGCGCAAAAACCCAATGCGGTGATCGATGCGGTCACGCGCGCGCTGGGGCCGGACTATGCCACCGTCCATCGCGGGCTTTATGCCCGCTCGGCTGACATGACCATGGCGTATGAGGCGGCGCGGCGGCAGGTCGCGGCGCTGATCGGCGGGGCGGAACACGAACTGGTGTTCACCCGCGGCGCGACCGAGGCGATCAATCTGGTCGCGCAAAGCTGGGCTGTGGCCAACCTGAAACCGGGCGATCGCATCCTGCTGTCGATGCTGGAACACCATTCCAACATCGTGCCGTGGCAATTGATCCGCGCGACCACCGGCGCGGTGATCGATGTCTGCCCGCTGACCCAGGATGGCCAGATCGATCTGGACGCGGCGCAGGCGATGCTGACCCCGGCGCACAAGCTGGTGGCGTTTTCGCACGTGTCGAATGTGCTGGGCGGCGTGCTGGATGTCGCCCGCGCGGTGGCGCTGGCGCATGGCGTAGGCGCAAAGATCCTGATCGACGGGTGCCAGGCAGTGGCGCGGGTGCCGGTCGATGTCGCGGCGATGGGCTGCGATTTCTACGTCTTTTCCGCGCACAAGTTGTACGGCCCCACCGGGATCGGCGCGCTGTGGGCGCGGGGCGATCTGCTGGATGCGATGCCGCCGTGGCAGGGCGGTGGATCGATGATCGACCGGGTCACGTTCGCCGAAACCACCTGGGCGCCTGCACCGCAACGGTTTGAAGCCGGCACGCCCGCGATTGCCGAGGCGATCGGGTTTGGCGTCGCCGCCGACTGGGTGCGCGGCAAAGGCCTGGCCGCGATCCACGCGCATGAATCCGCGCTGGTGGCGCAGGCGCGCGAGGCACTGGGGCGATTGAACGCGGTACGGTTGTATGGCCCCGCCGCCAGCGCCGGGATCGTCAGCTTTACCATCGATGGTGTGCATCCGCATGATCTGGGCACGATCCTGGATGAGGAAAACGTCGCCATCCGCGCCGGGCACCATTGCGCGCAGCCGCTGATGGCGCATCTGAATGTGCCCGCCACCGCACGCGCCAGTTTCGCACTGTACAGCGATCAAACCGATATCGCCGCGCTGGTGCGCGGGATTGAACGCACGCTTAGAATTTTCGCATGACCGGGAGTTTTCGCATGGCCGAGGAGCGCAATTTTACCATCGAGGAAGTGGGCGAGGTGGCAGCGCCGCGCCGCGCGATGGTCGATGATGTGGTGGAAACGCCCGAAACCCCGACGGAAACGCTGGAACGCAAGCGTGACTATCTTGAAGGATTTCTGGCCGAACGCCCGCAGGCGCTGGGCGCCAATGAGCCGGGCGGCGAACTGTACGACGCGGTGATCGCCGCCTTGCGCGAAATCTATGACCCCGAAATCCCGGTCAATATCTATGACCTGGGGCTGATCTATGGCGTGGAAATCGATGCCGATGCCCATGCGGTGGTGTCGATGACATTGACCACGCCGCATTGCCCGGTGGCCGAATCGATGCCCGGCGAAATCGAACTGCGCGTCAGCGCGGTGCCCGGCGTGCGCGATGCAGAGGTCAATCTGGTGTGGGACCCGCCGTGGGACCCCGCCAAGATGAGCGACGAAGCCAAGCTTGAACTGGGGATGTTGTAACCATGGACACCGTTACCCGCACCCGCCCGGTACGCGAACGCCCCGCCGCCGTGGTGCTGACCGAGGCATCACAGGCGCGCATCGCCAAACTGATGGGTGAAGCCCCCGCCGATGCCATCGGTGTAAAGCTGTCCACGCCGCGCCGCGGCTGTTCGGGGCTGGCCTATTCGGTCGATTATGTGACCGCCGCCGATCCGATGGACGAACGCATCCAGACCCCCGGCGGTACCTTGTTTATCGATGGCGGATCGGTGCTGTACCTGATCGGCAGCACGATGGACTGGGTCGAGGACGATTTTCAGGCCGGATTCGTGTTCGCCAACCCCAATGCCAAGGGCACCTGCGGCTGCGGCGAAAGCTTTACCGTTTAGGTTTCGGGGTCAAGCCACATAGGCACCAACTTTCTCTGTTTTTTGCCCGACTCCCCACGGCCCGCTCATCCTTAGCCTGTCGAAGGATGCGTGCAAACGCCGGCCAAATGCGTGGAAGATGACCCGGTTCAGCCGTTGCGCGCATCCTTCGACAGGCTCAGGATGAGCGGGGGTTGGTTGGATTCGGAATTGATTTCAGGCATAAGTTCAAGCCCGCCATGACGCAATCGTGGTGTTCGGCCGCCCGCTCCGCACCCACTGCCATCGCCAGCGTTACAGCAATCCGACCAGCGGGTTGGCGCTTTCGCCCAGGATCGCGTCGATACGTTCGGCGGGCAGCCCCTGGGTAAATTCGGCGCCGACGCGCAACCCTTCGGTCCAGCGCACGATTGCGCTCACCGCGTCACGCCCGCCGGCAAAGCCCAGCCGGATAAACTGCCCCGGCCGGTAATCGGCCTTGGTGGCGAACCCCAGACAGCAGCCATGCGGGGACAGATCGACCAGCCGCACGGTTTCGGTGCTGTTCTGGGCAAAGGCATCAAGGCGAACCTGGCTGCGGCGATCATCGTTGGCCTGGGCCATATACATCGCCGCACGCGTCTTGCGGGCGATCGCGTCGGCGCGCTGGCGTTCGGTTTCGGGCTGGATGTTGCGTTTGCGGTGCATCAGGCGGCCTCATCATGCAGGAAAGCGATCAGCGCTGCCTCCAGCGGATCGATCTGGTGATCGTCCTGGACATGCGCGTCCAGCCATTGCTGTTCGGGTGCGGTTACCGCAAAATCGCTACGGCCCTCGGCCACAATATCGCGCGCGGGGGCGCGGCGGCCAAAGCCGGTGGTGCGCACCGCCGATAGGAATCCGTTGGGGCTGGTGCGCACCATCTGCGCCAGAAAACCGCCCACACCGGGGTTGCGGCCGGCCAGGAACTGTTCGTGCGCCGCCTCCTGATCCGGGGTTGGCATCGACAGACCCTGCCACCCTTGCAGGTAATTGGCGACGCCCTGGACAAACAGCGTGGTCCATTCGGGCGCATTGTCGGCGCCCAGCGTCGCATCCTTGATACGGAACAGCATTTCCGCCTCTTCGGCGTTGACCCGCGCCGGGCCGAACCCGGCGGGGGCAAAGATCACCCGGCGCAGCAAGGCGCATTCGTGCGCCGTAATGGTTCCCGCGCCGGTCGGGTCTGCGGCGACGCGCGTCGGGCCGGAACCGAACACCACCGCGCGTTCGATCTGCACCAGAATATAGGCCTTCATCCGCTCGGGACTCGAATCGCACTTTTCCAGCAAATGGATCAGCAGTTCCAGCTTGGCCGGCGAATCCAGCCGCCCGTCACGATCCATCCGCACGATCAGCCAGTCAGCCTGGGTTTCTGACAGATGTCCGCGTGGCTGGCTGGTATTGATCAGGAATTCGGTGACCGCCTCGACAAAAAAATCGATCCACGGCTGGCTGGGCGCGCGCACCGCTTCGTTGATAGCCAGGATCTCTTCGACCTCGGCAATATCGACCGCGCCGTCGGGCCAGATCTGCCGGCGTAGCGCGATGATCGCATCGTCGCTGATCGCCCCGTCGATCAGCGCGTCATCCGGCAGAAAGCGAAATTGCATCGTCATGTGCGAATCCGAAACTGGTTGCCCCAAGAGGCCAGACTGATGCCACAGCTTGGTTTAAGGCAGTGTTACGGTTCGCGTGCGGCTGCAAAAAAGGGTGCGTCAACCGCGCAAATCGGGGGGCGTGGCTTCGGCCCGCAACAGCGCGACTGCCTCTGCCAGCGGCACCACCTGCTGCTGCTGTTCGCCCAGCCGGCGGATCGCGACGGTGCCCTCATCGGCCTCGCGCTTGCCCACCACCAGCAGGAACGGCACTTTTTGCAACGAGTGTTCACGCACCTTGTAGTTGATCTTTTCGTTGCGGGTGTCGATGTCGACGCGGATGCCGGCGGCGGTCAGCGCGGCCACCGCCGTTGCGGCATAATCATCGGCATCGGACACGATGGTGGCCACCACCGCCTGCACCGGGGCCAGCCAGACCGGCAGGCGCCCGGCAAAATGTTCGATCAGAATGCCGATAAACCGTTCGTATGAGCCAAAGATGGCGCGGTGCAGCATGATCGGGCGGTGCCGTTCGCCATCTTCGGCGATATAGCTGGCGTCCAGCCGCTCGGGCAGCACGCGGTCCGACTGGATCGTGCCGACCTGCCAGGTCCGCCCGATTGCGTCGGTCAGGTGCCATTCCAGCTTTGGCGCATAGAATGCCCCTTCGCCGGGCAGTTCTTCCCAGCCATATTCGGGTGTGGCAAGACCGGCGGTAACCACCGCGTTGCGCAATTCGGTCTCCGCCAGATCCCACATGTCTTCGCTGCCAAACCGCTTTTCCGGGCGCAGGGCGAGTTTGATGGAATAGGTAAAGCCAAAGTCCTTGTAGATGCGGTCGGCCAGCGCGCAGAAATCGCGCACTTCGCTCACGATCTGGTCTTCACGGCAGAAAATATGTGCATCGTCCTGCGTAAACTGGCGCACGCGCATCAGCCCGTGCAGCGCGCCATGCGGTTCGTTGCGGTGGCAACAGCCGTTTTCATACAGGCGCAGCGGCAGTTCGCGGTACGATTTGATGCCCTGGCGGAAAATCAGCACGTGCGCCGGGCAGTTCATCGGCTTCAGCGCCATCCACTGCGCATCGTCCGACACCAGCGGGGCATCGTCCGCCACATTGGGCACTTCGTCGGGGATCACGAACATGTTTTCGCGGTATTTGCCCCAGTGGCCCGATGCCTCCCATTGGCGCGCGTCCATCACTTGCGGGGTTTTCACCTCGCGATAGCCGGCGGCATCGATGGCACGGCGCATATAGGATTCCAGCTCGCGCCAGATGCGATAGCCCTTGGGGTGCCAGAACACCGATCCGTGCGCTTCGGCCTGAAGATGGAACAAGTCCATGTCCTGGCCCAGCTTGCGGTGATCGCGCTTGGCCGCTTCTTCCAGCCGGGTCAGATGCGCATCGAGCTGCTTCTTGTTGAGCCAGCCGGTGCCGTAAACGCGGCTGAGCATCGCATTGTTCTGATCGCCGCGCCAATAGGCGCCCGACACCCGCGTCAGCCTGAACGCCGCCGGGTCCAGCTTGCCCGTGGAGGCCAGATGCGGACCGCGGCACATGTCGAACCAGTCATCACCCGACCAATAAACGATCAGGTCTTCGCTCCCGGATTCATTGGCGGGCAATTCGCTGGCCCATTGTGCCTTGAAGCTTTCGCCGGCGGCCTGCCAGCGCGCGATCAGGTCGGCGCGGGCCCAGACTTCGCGGCGCAGCGGTTTGTCGGCGGCGATGATCTTGCGCATCTGCGCCTCGATCGCGGGCAGGTCATCCTCGGTAAACGGGCGCGTCGCCGGGGCGAAATCGTAGTAAAAACCATCGTCGGTCGATGGGCCAAAGGTGATTTGCGTGCCGGGAAACAGCGTCTGCACCGCCTCTGCCAGCACATGGGCAAAATCGTGGCGGACCAGTTCCAGCGCATCCGCCTCATCGCGCGCGGTGATCAGCGCCAGGTGGGCATCGTGTTCCAGTGGGCGCATGATATCGAACATTTCGCCATCGACGCGCGCGCCGATCGCCGCCTTGGCCAGGCCCGGGCCGATGTCCGCCGCAATCGCCGCCGGGGTGGTGCCGCGCGCAACCTGGCGCTCGGAACCATCGGGCAGGGTGATCTTCAGCATATCGGACATCGGTGTGAACTCGCTTTTGCGCTGGCGCTTCGGGCAGATTGCCGTCGCCTTGGCAGAAAGCGCCCCGTTTCGGAAGGGGGATCAGGTGTTCGTGCGCCGTCTGCGCGCGCACCAATCGGCCACCAGCCACCCGGCGATGATGCAGACAAACGGCATGACCGGGTAATGGAACCGCGACTGGCCCGAAAATACCACGGCGATCGCGGTTGGGAACAGCGCCACGGCATAGGCGATCAGCCACCAGTCGATCACGCCTTGCCCCGCGGCCATGCGCGCGCGGATCAGGTGGAACGGCGCCACTGCAAACGCCACCAGCAGCAGCCAGTACCACAGCTGGTTGACCGCACGCACCGCCAGAAACGCGTGTGGCGCGGCGGTAAAAGCGCGCGAACCCGTCTCGTAGGCCCATTGCCCTTCGCCATCGGGCCCCCACAGGTGCCACAGCTTCAGCGGGATCAGTTTTACGAACTGCCCCGGATGCGTCGCGATCCAATGTGTGCCCAGCCGCCGCGCTTCGGCATCATAGGCCACTTCGTCCAGGCTGGTCTGCGCATTCAACTGGCGCACCAGCACATCATCGGGGGTATAGCCGCCGCGCGCACTGTCGTTGTTGCCGGTCAGCAGCGTGAACCCGCCATTGGTCGATACCGTAACCCACGCGCCCAGTTCGCGATGGTTGCGAAAAGTCCACGGCGCAATCACCAGCGCCGCCGCGGCCAGCACCAGCGCGCCGCGCGCCACCACGCCGGGGCACCGCCGCCACACGCCACCGTCACGCCACAGCACAATCGCGAAAATCACCGGCACGATCACCAGCGTCTGCGCCTTTACCAGTGTGGCCAGCCCGAACACCAGCCCGGCACCCAATGTGGCCAACCAGCCCGGCCGCGCCACCAGCAACCACACTGCCAACAGCAGCAGCGCGGTATAGACCACCTCGGTCAAGGCCAGCGGCACATACAGGATGGCATTGGGATAGACCGCCAGCGCCAGCAGCGCGGTGCGCGCCGCCAGTTCCGACCCGGTCATGCGACGGCCCAGATCCAGCGTCAGCCACGCCGTCGCCATGGCCGCAATCAGGTTTATCGCGCCCACCGTCCACACCGAAACCCCGCCCACGCGGAACGCCAGCGACAACAGCCACGGCCATCCGACCGGCCAGAACGCGGTCGCGTGCCCCTTTGCATCGAGATAGCCCAACCCGTGCGATAGCATCGCGGCGCGGCTGTAATACCAGTCGGCATCGGATGTCGGCGTCACGTTGCAGGCAATCATTGCCGCACGGGGCAGCAGATAGAGCACAAACAGCACCGCCAGCGCATGGCGATGCAGCAGCAAACGAGCCAGAGAGGCGGCAATGCGGTCGATCATTGGCGCAAAGCATAGCAGCGGAGGGTTAAAGTGGGGATAAACGGGCGGTGCCTGGATTGTTACCGCAAACCAGTCCCGCTGATGCCAGGATTGTCGAGCGCTAACCACATACGCCAAGGCTGGCCCAAACACCGTTACCGGACCCGCGATCACGCATGGTCAGCTTCGCTACGCCCCCAGAAACAATCCCGCCAGCGCCGCGCTCATCAGGTTGCTCAGCGCGCCGGCGATCAGCGCGCGCAGGCCCAGGCGCGCAATCATGGGCCGCTGGTTGGGGGCCAGGCCGCCGGCCACCGCCATCTGGATCGCGATAGAGCTGAAATTGGCAAAGCCGCACAGCGCAAAGGTGACGATCGCCACGGTCTGCGCGCTCAGGTCCCTGGCATTGCCCAGGTCGATGAACGCGACAAATTCGTTCAGCACGATCTTTGTGCCGAACATTCCCCCGGCAATCTGCGCCTCACGCCAGTCGGGCGCGCCCAGCAGGCGGAACACCGGCGCAAACACGGTGCCGATGACTTGCTGAAAGGCCAGGCCGGGGTGGCCCACGAAACCGCCGGCCCAGCCCAGCAGGCCATTGGCCATCGCCACCAGCGCGACAAACGCCAGCACCATCGCGCCCACCGCCACCGCCAGCCGCACCCCGGTCTGCGCGCCCTGTGCGGCGGCCATGATCAGGTTGGCGGGGGGTTCTTCGCCATGATCGGGCGTGGGTGCACGCGGCTCATGCGGATCGGGCAGGGCGGCGTCTGTGGCCAGTTCCGGCGGCAGTGGTGGTTCATCGGGATAGATCAGCTTGGCCATCAGCACGCCGCCGGGCGCCGACATGAACGCGGCGGCGACCAGATAATCGACGCGGATGCCCATCGCCGCATAGGCCGCCAGGATGGTGCCCGCGACCCCGGCCATGCCAACGGTCATCACCGTGAACAGCTGCGCCGGGGCCAGACCGGCCAGATAGGGCCGGATCACCAGCGGCGATTCGCTTTGCCCGACAAAGATGTTGGCCGCCGCACACAGCGCCTCCACCCGGCTGATCCCGGTCACCGCCTCCAGCGCGCCGCCGATCCAGCGGATCACCAGTTGCATCACGCCCAGGTAATACAGGATCGAAATCAGCGCGGCGAAAAACACGATCGTCGGCAGCGCGGCGATGACAAAGCTGTGCCCGCCGATTTCGGGCGCGGCCAGCGGCCCGAACAAAAAGATCACCCCGGCATGAGCATACCCCAGCAGGCTTTCCACGCCATGGCTGGCACCCTCCAGCGCGGCCTTGCCCGGCGGAAAACGCAGGACCAGCGCGGCCAGCCCGATCTGCAGCGCAAATGCCGGGATGACCACCCGCGCCCGGATCGCGCGCCGGTTGTGCGACAATGCCAGCGCCAGCAACAGGATCAGCGCCATTCCGGCCAGGCTCGACAGGGTATGCATGGGCGAGGGCCTGGCTCCGGAACCGGGATCGGTCGTGACCCCCCGCGTAAAGGCAATTCGGCAACCGGTCAAAACCCAGTTCGGCGTCGCGCTGCACGGCGCCCGCGCGCTGCCCGCAGAGGGATGGCACGGGCTGCGCGTGAACAACCGACGCCGCAAATTCATTTCTCTTTCACCGCGAAACGCGTAAGGGCCAGCGGCATTATGGCCACGCATCTCGACACCCATGACGCCTATCGCCAGTCGATGCTCGACAAGGCGGAAACGCTGATAGAGGCGCTGCCTTATCTGCAGCGCTATGCGGGCAAGACTTTTGTGGTGAAATATGGCGGCCACGCGATGGGCGACCCGGCCGCGCAACAGGATTTTGCGCAGGACGTGGTGCTGATGAAGGCGATCGGCATCAATCCGGTGGTGGTGCATGGTGGCGGGCCACAGATCGGCGCGATGCTGAAAAAGCTGGGGATCGAATCGCGGTTTGTCGATGGCCTGCGGGTGACCGACGCGGTCACCGCCGAAATTGCCGAAATGGTGCTGTCGGGCCGCATCAACAAGGAACTGGTCAGCTGGATCGCCGCCGCCGGGGGCAAGGCGCTGGGCATTTCGGGCAAGGATGCCGGGCTGGTAACCGCGGTGAAGGTGGAAAAGACCATCATCGATCCCGACAGCGGTGATGAATTGCTGGTCGATCTGGGGTTTGTGGGTGAACCATCGGCGATCGATCCGATGATCATCCACACCGCCTGTGCCGCCGGCATGATCCCGGTGATCGCGCCGATCGGGGTGGGCGACGATGGCGCCACCTACAACATCAATGCCGATACCATGGCGGGCGCGATCGCGGCCAAGCTGGGCGCGGCGCGGCTGTTCCTGCTGACCGATGTGCCGGGCGTGCTGGACAAGAACAAAGCGCTGCTGACCGATCTGACCCCGTCCGACATTGCCCGGCTGGCCGCCGATGGCACGATCAGCGGCGGGATGATCCCCAAACTGGAAACCTGTGTCCACGCGGTGGAGGCGGGTTGCGAGGCGGCGGTCGTGCTGGATGGCCGGGTGCCGCATGCCATGCTGCTGGAAGTGTTTACCGCGCGCGGGGCAGGTACGCTGATCCGCGCGTAAGACCAAAGTGTATGACGATAACTAAAGCCCCTCCCCTTCAGGGGAGGGGTTGGGGTGGGGCCTCTCCCCAAGCGCCGAGCGATATTGAGAGGCCCCACCCCCGGCCCCTCCCCTGAAGGGGAGGGGGGAAGAGATGTTGCCATGCCGCCGTCCGCTCGGCAAAAGCGGCACCAGATTTTGTCGGGAAAGGTCTTCCTCGTGTTGCTTTATACCCTTGTGCAGATGATCGATTATCTGATCAGCGTGGTCAGCATGATCGTGATCGTGCAGTTCGTGATGGGGCTGCTGATTTCGTTCAACGTGATCAACACCCGCAACGATGCGGTGGTGGCGATCTGGCGCGGGCTGAACGCGCTGCTGGAACCGCTGCTCGGCCCGATCCGCCGGGCGATGCCCAACACCGGCGCGGTCGATTTTTCACCTTTGGTGCTGATTGTCGGGTTGCGGCTGCTGTCGCTGCTGCTGGCCGGCCTTGCCCAATCGGGGATGTAACACATGACTGCTGAAATCATTGATGGAAAGGCGTTTGCCGCCACCCTGCGTGGGCGCATCGCCACCTTTGCCGCCGATTTCACCGCGCAGGCGGGCCGCAAGGCCGGGCTGGCGGTGGTGCTGGTGGGCGAAGACCCGGCCAGCCAGGTCTATGTGCGGTCAAAGGGCAAATCGACGGTGGAGGCCGGCATGGCCAGTTTTGAACACCGCCTGCCCGCCGATACACCCCAGGCCGATCTGATCGCGCTGGTCCAGGCGCTGAATGCCGATCCCATGGTTGATGGCATCCTGGTGCAATTGCCGCTGCCGCCGCATTGCGATGAACAGGCGGTGATCGCCACCATCAATCCCGACAAGGATGTCGATGGTTTTCACGTGACCAATGCCGGGCGGCTGGCGGTGGGCCAGCCGGGGTTTGTGCCGTGCACGCCGCTGGGCTGCCTGATGCTGCTGCAGGACCGCATCGGCAATCTGTCGGGGCTGGATGCGGTGGTGATCGGGCGGTCAAACATCGTGGGCAAGCCGATGGCGCAATTGCTGCTGGCGCAAAGCTGCACGGTGACCATTGCGCACAGCCGCACGCGCAATCTGGCCGACGTGGTCCGTCGCGCCGATATCGTGGTGGCCGCGGTGGGTCGCCCGGAAATGGTCAAGGGCGACTGGATCAAGCCCGGCGCCACCGTGATCGATGTCGGCATCAACCGTGTTGCGGGCGCAGAACCGGGCAAGACGCGGCTGGTCGGCGATGTCGATTATGCGCAGGCGCTGGATGTCGCGGGCGCGATCACCCCGGTGCCGGGCGGGGTCGGGCCGATGACCATCGCCGTGCTGTTGCGCAACACACTGGTCGCCGCATTCCGCAACAGCGGCATCGCGCTGGCCGACGACGCGATCTGATTTCTTCCCCGGGGTTCAACCGGGAACGGGCTTGGGCTATGGCGGGGGTGTGACCATCATTCCCCGCACCGCCACGCTTGCCCTGTGCACAGCCCTGTTGCCTGCCATGCTGCAAGCGCAGCCCGCGCGGCTGCCCGGCACGATGACCCCGGCGGGCAATCCCGCCGCGCTGGTCGCCAGCGACAGCGCACTGGCGCACCTGGCGCGTGACAAGGGCGCCAATGCCGCGCTGGGCCTGAACGCCGATGATGCGGGCGTGCTGTTTGCGCCCGCGCGCACGCCGGCACGCACCTGGCTGAAAAGCCACGATGCCGCCGCGCAGTTCGTCAACCGCCAGACCGCGTCGGTGTGGGTGGCGTGCGACGGGTCGGCGGGGATCAGCGCAGGGCTGTGGGGCAGGGACGGCGCCGCTGCCGGCTGGTTCGCGGTGGTGTGGAAACGCCAGAAAAAGGGCGGCTACAAATGGCTGCTGGCCGATGCCGCGCCGCTGGCGCCGCTGCCGCGCAGCAGCGATTTCATCACCGGCAAAGTCGCCGAATGCCCGTCGCGCCTGGCCCGCGCTGATGGCGATGGGCCGCCGCCCAAAAAGCCTGCTGTGGTGATGCTGCCGCCACTGCCCGCCGCCATCCCTGCGCCGATCGCGGGGGGTGACAGCGTGGACGGGCGTTCCGATGATGGTTCGCTGGTCTGGCGCTCCACGGTGGCCCCCGATGGCGCGCGGCACCTGATCGCCTGGACCTTTCATGACGGCGCAATGCAGGCGGTGCTGGACCGCGCCACCCCGGCGCCGGTGCGGTAATCCGGCATGCTGGTGCAACTGTTCCTGTCGGCGTTCATCACGCTGTTCGTGGTGATCGATCCGCCCGGCTGCGCGCCGATCTATGCCGGGCTGATCGCCGATGCCACCCCGCGCCAGGCGATGGGGATGGCGCTGCGCGCCAGCCTGATCGCCGCGGGCATTCTGGTGGGATTTGCGCTGTTCGGCGCGCAATTGCTGGCGGCGATGCATATTGAACTGGACAGCTTTCGCATCGCCGGGGGGATCATGCTGTTCCTGCTGGCGCTCGACATGGTGCTTGATCGCAACACCGAACGCCGCAGCGAACGCGCCGAACAGGTCAAGGCTTCGCGCCCGGTGGTGAAGGATGTCGCGGTGTTCCCGATGGCCATGCCGATCCTGGCCGGGCCGGGATCAATCGCATCGATCATGCTGCTGATGGCACGCGCGCATGGCGCGACACAAATTTCGGTCATCCTGGCCGCGCTGGCCACGGTCATGGCGCTGGCCTTCGCCGCCATGGTCGCCGCCCGCCCGATTATCCGGCTGTTGGGTGCGCAGATCGAGGCGGTGGTGACGCGCCTGCTGGGCGTGCTGCTGGCTGCCCTTGCCGCACAATTCGTGATCGACGGGATCAAGGGGCAGCTGTTTTAGGCACCTACTGCAACGTCACCTGCCCATCATCCCGATCACGACGACCAAAAAACTGCATCAGCTGGATCAGCAATTCGCAGCGTGTGTGCAATGTGCTTGCCTCCAGCAGTGCCTGTTTGGCGGCGATGTCGAACGGGGCGATCTGCGCCACGCCGTTGATCAGCGCGGCGTCATCCAGTTTGCCGACCGATTCCCAATCGACCGCATAGCCCTGCGACGTGGCAAAGCTACGCGCTTCGCGTTCAAAGCCGGCGCGTTCGATCGCGCTCAGCGCCGCATCGGGATCGTCGGTCATCAATTCGGCCTCGACCTGGCGGAACGGGGTGGTCACCTCTAGCTCGCGCAGCACGCGGAACCGCGCGATACCCTGCAGCACCAGGTTGTACCGGCCATCCTCGCCCGCCTCGACCTCGACAATCTTGCCCACGCAGCCGATCTGGAACAGCGGCGCGCCATTGGCGGCGGCCTGTGGCTGAATCATGGCAATGCGCTGATCACGCGCCAAGGCGTCCGACACCATCGCCCGATAGCGCGGTTCAAAGATATGCAGCGGCAGTTGCAGCCCTGGAAACAGCAGGGCACCTGCCAGCGGAAAAATCGACAATCGTTCGCTACCCATCGCCATTTATCCGAACAACACGGTCGACAGCTTGCGACGGGTGGCCGCAACCCACGGGTCTTCCAGCCCGATCGCTTCGAAAATTTGCAACAGCCGCGTGCGTGCGGCGCCATCGTGCCACGCGCGATCCTTGGCCACCATGGTCAGCAACAGTGCCGCCGCGCCGTCGCGGTCGCCCGCGGCATAAGTGCCATTGGCCAGCGCCAGTTGCGCTGCCATATCATCGGGATCGGCCGCCACCGCCGCGCGCAAACCCGCAAGTTCGTCGGGCGCGGGCGCGTCCGCCGCCAGCGCCAGCGCAGCGCGCGCCTTGTTCAGCGCGGGGTCCTCGGCCAGTTTCGGGTCCATATCGGCCAGCACCGCAGCGGCTTCGTCCGTCATGCCATTGGCCAGCAGCGCGCGGATCAGGCCGGAATGCGCCGGCGCATTGTCTGGCGCGATGTCGATGATCTGCGCAAAGATCGCCACCGCATCCTCGGCCGCGCCGGCGGCCAGCGCGTCTTCGCCCGCCGCCAGCAGCGGTTCCAGATCGGGCGCGGGTTCTTCGCCAGCGGCCCCCGCCACGATCGGCAATTGGCCCAGGATCTGGTCCAGCACCTGTTTCAGCTGCGATTCGGTGCGCGCAGTGGTCAGGTCCGCCACCGGCTGGCCCTGGAAC
This sequence comes from Novosphingobium sp., assembly GCF_040398825.1. Lineage (GTDB taxonomy): Bacteria > Pseudomonadota > Alphaproteobacteria > Sphingomonadales > Sphingomonadaceae > Novosphingobium. The sequence goes on along the minus strand of NZ_JBBATI010000001.1, from coordinate 753 downwards.
ATGGCATAGACCGTGGGGATCGACCGCACCTGGAACTGCGCGGCGATGAACTGGTCTTCATCCACATTGATCTTGGCCAGCACCACGCCGCGATCGGCATATTCGGCCGCGACCTTTTCCAGCAATGGGGTCAGCGCCTTGCACGGGCCGCACCATTCGGCCCAGAAATCCAGCACCACCAGCTTGGTCATCGATGGTTCGACCACCGATTTGCGGAACCTGTCGACCGCTTTTTGTTCGTCAAGATTGAGGCCAAGGGTTGCCACGGGTACTGTCTCCGCCATCGCTGATGGGAATTGCGAGCATTTGTTGGTCGCGTGATTTTTGCCAAAAACCGGTGCCCACTTTTTGGCATCACGCTCCGGCCACCATGTGGGATGACACGGCCATTCGGCAAGTGCCATTGCCCTTAACAACACCCACGAAATGGCGTGTGCGCACCCTCACAGCAAAGAAAACGCATTTGGGGGGTTGCGCCCATGGGGCAACGCAGTTATTTGCCCGCCTCACCCCAGCCGAACGGCGCTTTTTCAAGGAAAATGCGCGGGGTTCGGCGCAACGCACGAGCGGGCGTAGCTCAGGGGTAGAGCACAACCTTGCCAAGGTTGGGGTCGAGGGTTCGAATCCCTTCGCCCGCTCCAGTTGCCTGTTGGTTATGGTCGTTGACGCGATGTCCGATCCAGCCTCTTGGAACCCTCTGAGTCTTTGTTGCGCTGCGCGGCAAGCCGCTCCGCTGGGCGGTTCGAATCCCTT